>SXNL01000240.1 GCA_005777185.1 Myxococcales bacterium | reverse complement strand
GAGACCGCAGCCGTCCTTGACGTTCTGGCCGTGCTCGGGCTCGCCGATGCGCAACGCTTGGTGGCTGTGCGAGCCCTCTCTTGCGGATCACGGCGATGCTCACCGCGATGGTGCTGAAGCTCGGCTCGTCTTCGTCGGGCTCGGGCTCGGGCTCGGGCTCGACGTGAGGAAAATGAGGGGATGCCTCAGGGGGCCGGCAGCATCCCCTCGATCGGCCGCACGTACGTCGACACGAGCTCGCGCATCACGTCGATGTTCGTGACGTAGCGCTTGTAGGCGGCGATGCCGCCGGGCTCGTCGATGATGTTCGGCTGGATCTTTCCGGCCGCGAGGAGGAGGCGCGGCGTGCCGTCCGGGTTCAGCTTCGGCTTCCCCGTCACCGCGTCGAGATCGCACTTGTAGGCCCTGCACAGGAGGGTGTTGGCCCACTCCAGCATGCGCGCGCCGATGCTCCGCTCGTGCGCGACGCCGTAGTTCGTCTCGGTGCCCGTCGAGTGCGCCCTGTAGGTGATGCTCGTCGTCGGATCGACGAACGTGTACGTCTCCGCGGCGGGCCAGGTGATCGTCTCGCCTGCGCGCGCCACGATGCGCGCGTCGTCCATGAACGACTGCGACCACGCGGCGGGGAAGAGCATCGTCCCCCACACCATCGCGTAGAGCTGCTCGTTCCACCCGAACGCCGGATCGACGACCTTGGCCGACGCGGGGCGCGTGCCGAGGGACCCGACGTTCCGCCACGCCGGGTAGATCAGCGTGTTGCCGGTCTCGACCCAGGGGGCCATCGACTCGACGTCCCCGGTGAGGATGGTCGCGTACAGGCGCTGCACCTGCGTCGGGTAGATCGTCGCGAAGTTGATGTTCTTGTACCGGCCGTCGACGAAGTCTTCCTTCGAGTTCGAGATGAAGCTGTCGTAGCCCTCGGCCAGGTAGTACATGGCCCACATCTTGTCGTAGAATGAACCGACCTGCGTCTGGTAGTCCGACCACCAGTAGCCCTGGTCGTAGTCGAAGTCGTTGTGGATGAAGCGGCCCTGGCCGAGCCCCAGCGTGAAGGCGTACTTGGTGTCCTTGGTCGGCGACGGGTCCGCGAGGAAGATGTCGCCGTCCACGCCGACCGGGCCGACGAACGGGCACGTGGCCTCGCCCGTCGAGCAGAACTTGCCCGGCTCGGGCCTGAGGAGGTTGCGCGTGAAGAGGTCGAACGCCTTCGTCGAGGCGAGCCAGAGCGGGCCGTAGTTGCCGTCGTCCTGGATCTTGCTCTTCGCCGGCCACGGATCCCTCACGATCGGATCGTCCGGCGACTCGAGCACCATCGCGAACCCGAACGTCTTCGCGATGTTCTGTATGGCGTCGAGGTAGTGCGACTGCGTGCGCGACACGACGGCCTCCGAGTTGAAGGTCGTGCGGTTGCGCCGGAACGCGTCGAGAACGTACCGGCTCTCGTACGCGCCCTCGAGGAACGTGACCTGCTCGTACGCGTCGGCGCCAGCGTCGTACGAGAACGACGGCACGTTGCCCGAGTCCGCGAACTCGTCGGACGAGAACATGTACCCGCGCCGTACGCGGCCCGTCGGATCGACCGCGCGCTTCGCGGTCGTGAACTCCGGGTAGTCCGGATCGGTCACGTAGTCCTTGAGATCCCGGTAGTCGACGACGTCGAGCGGCGCGCCCCTGCAGGTCGTGCGGAGCGGCGACGCCGGATCGTCCTTGCACTCGCCGAGGAGCTTGAACTCCTTCTGGTACTGCGAATAGTGGATCTTGGCGTAGTCGTCCTTGCCCGGCTCGGAGAAGTAGTAGACGCCGAAGAGGCCGGGCGAGTCGCTGAACGCGGTGAGCCGGAAAGCCGCGAGCTTGCCGTCACCCGCGCCGTTGACGTTGACCCCCGGCCGGTTCCACACGTCCACGGTGCCGCCGTAGGCGAAGCGCACCGCGGCGCGATCGTACTTGCCCTGGAGGACCATGTCCTGCACCTGGTCGCCCGGGTAGTCCATGACGCTCGTCGTGGCGTACTGGCTGATCAGGCCCTCGCTCTCCTGCGGGGTGATGGGATCCTTCCAGCGGGGGCCCACGCAGTTCTGGCCGTCGGTGTTGTTCGGGGGGCAGGTGGCGGTCACCGCGCCGTTCTTGGTGCGGAGCTGCCAGTAGCCGTTCTGGTAGTTGAGCGAGTCGAACGTGCCGGCGAAGTTGTGGCGCAGGCCGACCGAGTGGCCCAGCTCGTGGGAGAACACGCTCGCGGAGAAGCGCTCGCGCGCCCAGGCGTAGACCTGATCGCGCTTCTTGCGCACGGCCTCCTTGTCCTTCGGATCCGCCTGACCGAAGAGGCGCTGCGCCTCGTTCGCGAGCCCGAGGAGGTTGTCGCCCTCGGGGCCCGCGCGCCTGCACGAGTGCCTCGCGGCGCGTGCGGTGCGCTCCCGGTGCTCGACGGCGCGACGGAACGCCGGGTTCTGGCGACCGCGCAGCGGGGACGCGCGATCGACGACGGCCTTCGTCAGCGGGAGCTTCGGGTTGACGCCGGCGATCTGGGCGACCTCGGGGGTGATCATCTTCGCCTCGATGCCGCTCGCCGCGAGCCGCGTCGGGCGCTGTGTGATGGAGGCGTTCCCCGGCCCGAGCATCCCCGCGGCCTCGATGTCCTTCATGCGCGCCTTGTGCCGGGCGATGGGGTGGCCGCCGGCGGACTTCGTCCTCGGCGTGAACGACTGGATGACCTTCGGGTCGAACGCGTCGAAGCGGGCCTTCTGCTCCTCGACGCTCATGGCCTTGGGGGGGGGGCCGCCGCGCGTGTTCTCGGCGACCCACTCGGACACGTTCTGACCCTTGATGTAGTCGGTCGGCGCGATCTCGCCGGCGAGGAGCGCGACGAGATCGCTCAGCTGCGCGGCGCCGCGCTCCAGCACGTCACCCCACTGGTTCACGCTGCCGGAGATCTTCTCGCCGGTGAGCGGATCCTCCGCGTCCATCATGATGCCCCAGGGCGATTGCTTCTGCGGGCTCTGCACGAGCGAGAACAGGTTGTAGCGGAGGTCGCCGACGCGCGGGCTCACGGCCTCCTTGCCGCAGAGGGGGTCGTCGATCTTCGGGTCGACGGGGTTGTGGCAGAGCACGAACACCTTGGGCACCTCGGCCTGGCTGTTCGAACCGACCGGGGGCACGAGGTCGTCGGACCAGCCGTCGGGCCACCCGACCTGCTGCTCGCAGCTCGCCTCCTGCGTACGGCGGCACTCCGCGAGCCGACCGGCGATCACGGCCTGGCGCACCGTGTCGCTCCACAGGTCGACGACCTTCTTCGAGCTCGCGAAGAGGTCCTCCGGGAAGCCGCGGTTCACGTGCCAGATCGTGGGCTTGACCTTGCGATCGCGGACGGGGAGCGTGCAGAGCTTCTTGAACTCGTCGCACCGCGAGCCGCGCCCGACCTTCTCGCACTCGTCCTCGGTGCCGTTGCCGTCCGCGTCACGGTGCACGTCGGCGCCAGCGGGTGTCGTGGCGGTCGTCCCGCAGGCGACGTCCTTCTTGTGGGACTTCTCCCAGATGTTCCAGCGCGAGGCGAAGCGGCGCCACCGGTTGTCGACGATGCCGTACCGCTTGTCGTAGCCGAAGCGGTCGTTCGTGAAGAGGCCGAACATGTCCATCTTCTTGCCGTCGTAGTCGAGCGGCTCGTAGTCGGTGTCGACGACCTTCCTGAAGGCGAGGCGGAGCTTGACCTCGCTCGTGTTGCAGCTCTCGTAGGGCCAGGCCGAGAGGAGGTAGCACGCCGGGAAGTCCCCCCACTCCTCGTCGTGGATGATCTGCGGGGCGGCGTACGCCTTCGCGGTCACGTCGAAGTAGCCCTGGTCGAGCTTCATCATCGGCGCGTCCGGGCTCTTCGGATCGTCGACCCAGTACGCGATGGGATCCCACTTCACGCCGCCCCAGATCTGGAGCTGCGAGGCCGTGTCGAGGTCGTACGCGTCGGTGACCAGGTTCTTCGACCAGTCCACGCGCATGTTCTTGCGCTCGTACCAGGGGACGTCGGTGTCGTTCTCGACGATGACGTTGTTCTCCTCGCCGGTGGACGGGTTGTAGCTGCGCTGGATGTTGAAGTGCCTCAGGATGGCGAAGCTCGCGACGATCTGCCCGTCGTTCGTCTGCCGGACGGGCTGGGCGCCCTTCGTGTTCCTCGGCTCGTCGGCCTTCGGCGGGCCGTTCGTGCCGCGGCCGTCGGTCCCGTCGATGAGCTCGTACGCGAGGCGCGCGACGAGGAGGTTCTGCGTGATCTCCCAGCGGATGCGGACCGTGGGCTGCGAGTCCGAGGCCGTGAAGAGGCCCTCCGCGCCGGCGCCCGCCGAGACGTCGACGACCGTGGTACGGAAGTAGAACTCGGGGTCGTCGGACGTGTCCGCCAGCTTCTCGCCGACGAAGAACGACTTGGGCAGCACGCCGGTCTGGACCTGGTTGATCGGATCGCGCTCCTCCGCGCACCCGGAGCCCCACGTCGCACACGCCAGGCCGAGCCCAAACACCAACGCTGCCTTCTTCATCCCGGTGCCCCTTCGCTTCGCCCCCGTGTCTCGTGGGGGGCGCGCGCTTCTAGCACACGGTTCGGCTGACGCCACGGAGGCGGCACCCGCCTCGGCGGGCCGCCGTGGAACAATGCACTCGGAACGGCGTGGCGCGGCGCTCAAACGCGCCACGCCGCCCCGACTGCTGCTCCATGCGGGATCTGGCTAGTGCACCGCACGTGCCAGCCGTCTTCGCGAACCTGGTTATCCAGAAAGCGTCCCGGACAAGCGCATTTCCCGATATTTGCGAGAATGCGGCGGTGATAGATGTGGCTCTCGGCCGATCCAGGGAGGGGTACCGGATAATCAAGTGAGCCTTTCAGCCCTCAGGTGCTCCTCCCCGGACATCGTCACCCGAGGGACGACGGGGCCTCAGTAACGATAGATCTCGGGCTTGAACGGGCCCTCGACCGGGACGCCGAGGTACGAGGCCTGCTCGGGCGTCAGCTTCGTCAGCTCGACCCCGAGCTTCGCGAGGTGGAGCGCGGCGACCTTCTCGTCGAGCTTCTTCGGGAGCGTGTACACCTTTCGCTCGTACTTCGCGTGGTTCTGCCACAGCTCGATCTGCGCGATCGTCTGGTTCGAGAACGACGACGACATCACGAACGAGGGGTGTCCGTTCGCGCAGCCCAGGTTCACCAGGCGGCCGCGCGCGAGGAGCGTGATGCGCTTGCCGTTCGGGAAGACGAACTGGTCCACCTGCGGCTTGATGTTCACCTCCTTGATCTCGGGGTTCTTCTCGAGCCACGAGACGTCGATCTCGCAGTCGAAGTGGCCGATGTTGCACACGATG
>SXNL01000239.1 GCA_005777185.1 Myxococcales bacterium | reverse complement strand
GGTGCCAGCGGGACGAGCGGCGGCACGAGCGGGACGAGCGGCGGCACGAGCGGGACGAGCGGCGGCACGAGCGGGACGACCGGGTCGGACGGTGGATCCGGCATCGTCTGTCCGGTGCCCCGCGTCGCGTGCTCGGGCGAGTGCGTGGACCTCTCGACCGACGAGGACAACTGCGGCGCGTGCGGGCTCGTGTGCCCGTCCGGCATCTGCAGGGCCGGTCGCTGCGTCGGCTCCACGCCGGGGGACGTGGTGTTCATCGGTCACGACTACTCGGGCGAGGTTCCGCAGGCGCAGACGCGCGCGCTCGCGAACGCGGTGTTCATCTCGGGCGAGAACCCGCTCCGCATCCTGTCGTACGAGGGCGCGTCGGACGCGGTCAGCGTGTCCGCCGTACACGGGATCGTGGCCGATCGCGCCACGGCGATGGGCCGCTCGATCGTCTTCACGTCGACCCGTGTGCCCGCGGATCTGGCCGCGAAGGATCTCGCCAAGCGCTACCACGTCGTGCTCGTCCACGACGCCCCCGAGCTCGACGGCGGTGGTGCCGCGACGATCGGGGCCAGCTGGGCGTCGCCGCTCGAGAACTTCGCGAAGGTGGGCGGCGTCGTCGTCGTCCTCGACGGCGGAAGCGGCTTCGGCTCGATGCCCGCGCTCGTCGCGGCGTCGCGGCTGCTCCCGGTGACGTCGCATCACGGCGTGGCCCCGGAGACGGGCCGCGTCACGGTGTCGGACGTGTCCGACGTCGTGGCGAAGCAGGTCGTGAGCCCCTACGCGGCCGGCGTGCGGACGGTCGCGTTCGGCGTGAGCGCTCCGGCGAGCGCCACCCTCGCCTACGTCGCGCGGGAGGGTGAGGGCGCCGCGCTTGGCGATCCCGTGATCCTCCACCGGGTGGTGGAGTAGGCGCCCGTCGGACGCAGTCCGGAGCGCGCCGTGCGGCGTCGTGCGTCCGAGGCGATTCAGAAGACGAGCACCACCCGCGCACCCAGGCCCGCCCTGTGCGTCCGCGGGTGCACCTGCCCCCGAACCTTGATGGAGACGCTCCTCGCGAGGTCGAACACCAGCGTGCCACGGACGCGCGTCCTTCCCGACGTGTCCAGCTCGACGTCGCCCACGAAGTTCACCGTCCCCCGACCCGCGGTCGTCACGGTCATCGCACCCTCGATGCGTACGGTCTGGCCATGCTGGTCGCGCGCGACGAGCACCTTGCCCGGCTCCGTGAGGGTGATGACGAGCTCCGCGTCTGGATCGCCCGCGAGCCATCCACGCACGCTCCGCACCGCGTCGTCCTTGAAGAGCTCGACGTTGGACGTTCGCCCGCCGTCGGGCACGACCTGCACGGGCGGGGGCGCGGTGGCGGACGGCGTCGCGGGGGCGAGCGGGGCAAGCGCCGGGCGCGTCGGGGGCGGCCGCCCGTAGTTCGGATCGGCGGGCGCCGCGGCGGGGGCGCTCGCCGTGTACTGACCGGAGCGGCCGCGCGTGAGCGTGAGGACGAGCCGCTCGAGCGCGCGCGGGACGTCCTGCAACTCCTCGAGGCGCACGACGTCGGCGCCACACGCCGGCGCGAGATCCTCGAGCGGGCGCAGGTCCCCCGCTACCGAGACGACGATCAGCAGGGGCCGGACGAGCGCGATCTGGTCGGTGGCCTCCTCGATCGCTTCCACCCAGGTGACGGGGATCGGCTTCATCCGCGCGCGGATGACCTCCACGAGCGTGCTGTCGGTGCCGACGAGCAATATGCCCGGCGGTGAAACCTCGTGGGGGGTCTTCGGGGTTCGGTTGGGTGTCATGGACGCTCCTGGTTTCGCTCCCCGTCGGCACGTGAGGGCCGGGGCGTCACGGGAATGCTCGCTCATGTGTACCACGACGCCGTGGGAATGGGACTGCCTTGCGAAGACGCGTCGCGTCCACCGCGCGATCTGGCCCAGCGCGCGTCGGCGTGCCGTCGCGTGACCCGATGCGCGCGCCCCATCCTGTCGGCGGGATGCCGGGGAGGCGGTGTACGGCCGTGGCGTGCGCACTGTGCAGGGACTGTCACAGCCCGTGAGGTCGAGATCCCCAGCGAATTCGCGGTTCTGCGCGATTTCGATCCGACGGGCGTGGTGGCCCGGTCGTTGCTCTACGGCGCGTCGAACCACCCGCCAGACACGGAGAGCTCCCTCATGATCCGCAACCGCTGCCCTCGATCGCTCCTCCTCGTTCGCGTCCTCGCGGCCGCACCCGCGTGCCTCACCGTCGCGCTCGCGTCGCCAGCGTGGGCGCGCGATCCGGTGCCGCCACAGGCAGCCGCGCAGGAAGCGCCTCCACCCGCCGCGCAGGCGCACGCTCCGGCCCAGCCGATGAGCATCGCGGGCTCGGCCCAGTGCACGCTCGGGAAACACGAAGAGATCAACGCGGTCGACGCCCGGACCACGACGGAGATCCTCTGCCGCGCCATCTCGCGCCGCGGGGGCGAGGGGGCCTACGACGTGCGCCTCGGCAAGCTCGGGGGCAAGATCCTGCTCTCCGTCGATCGCAAGGACGGCGAGCATCGGGACGCGCTGATCCAGTCGCTCGAGGAGGTCCCCGTCGCCGCGGACCGCCTCGCGGAGGCCATGACGTCGCGCAAGAGGGTCGCCGAGACCGAGAAGGCCGACAACGTGCTCCGCGAGGAGGCGAAGCCCGTCGTGCTGAAGGCCGGCCAGATCAGCGGCAACATGGGCATCACGGGCCTGTCACCGCTGAAGGACGCGGCCGGCTCGGGTGGCGCTTATGCGGGCCTCGGCTACCGGTCGGGTGGCTGGGCCGCGGTGGGGAACGGACGCCTCGGCGGCGTCGGCGACAGGGGCAGCCTGTCGTACCTGCAGTTCGACGCGGGGGGCCGGTACTACCTGTCGGACGACTCGTTCTCGCTCTTCGGGGGGACGGGTCTCTCGGTCGGGAAGATGTCCGTCGCCCCCAACGGCTATGGCGACAGCCCCATCGGCACCGTCTTCAGCGCCGTGTTCGGTGGCAAGGAGAAAGGGATCGCGGGCGGTGGCGTCGGCGCGTACGGCGAGGTGGGCGCCGAGATGTTCCGCGGCAATCGCGTCGGCGCGATGGTCTCCATGCGCCTCGACGCGCCGTTCTACGCGCTCAGGACGGCGCCCGGATACGATTACCCGAGCTCCTACTCCTACTCCTACTCCGGGTACCAGGCACCGAAGCAGAGGGCGATCGAGGAGCGGTACGTCCTCCCGCTCTCGCTCAACGTCGGGATGACGTTCCACTGAAGGGTCCCCTCACCCCTCCGGCACACGCGCCCGGACGAACTGCTCGAAGACGACCAACTCGATCGCCGTCTTCTCGCCGGCCTCGGCGAGCATGCGCTTCACGCGCGCCCAGTCGAGGCCGCCCAGCCCCGCGCCGATGCGCGGGAGACCGATGCGCTGGACGCCGCCGACGGTCGCGAGGCCGATCATCCGGGCGAGGCAGGCCTCGAGGGCGGGGTACTTCGCCTTCTTCTTCCAGTGCTCCTGCGTCGCCAGGTTGTAGACGGTGACGTCCCCGTCGTTCCACACGAAGACGTCGCCGAGGTGAAAGCGGCCGTCCTCGCAGCGGAGCTTGTACTCCTCGAACATGCGGGGCCACCGGCTCTTGAAGGCGACCGCGATCCCGGCGCCCATGCCGCCCGCGCAGTTGCACCCGTGCGCGAAGGCGTGCAGGTCCTCCGTGGCGAAGAGGTCGCCCTTGGTGAAGGTCGTGGGCATCGCGTGGCCTAGCGGGCCGCCTCCTCCGAGATCGGGACGCCCCGCGCGCGCAGCGGCCGGATCACCCGCTCGGCGAGCGATCTCCCGGCGAGCTCGAGGTAGGCGCCCGTCTCCATCCACGCGAGCGTGTCCCCGTCGTGGTAGGTGCGCCGCGGGCGCTTCGACAGGTCGTCCCAGTTCGCCTTCACGGAGCGGATCGCGAGGTCCGCGTGGTTCCCGAGGTGGACCCTGTCCGCGTCCGTCAGCTCCGGCAGCGCCCAGTCGAGGAACGCGAACCCGAAGGTCCCGTGGGCCGCCTCGTCCCGCACGATCCGCCCGAGCACGGCGCGCGGGAGCGGGTGACGGGACGCGTGCCACGTGCCGCGGAGCAGCGGGATCGACAGCGCCTCCCCCACGCAGAAGAAGCGCACCACCAGCTCCGCGGCGCGCACGAGCGGCCGGAGCGCGGGATCGGCGTCGAGCACCATCTCGTCCGGATCGAAGACGACCTCCGTGCCTCCGCCGATCTCCATGGCCATGCGCGCGCACAGCTCCACGTGCACCATCTCGTCCAGCGGGAAGCGCGTGGCCATCGCGATGAGATCCACCGGCGCCCTGCACTCCATCAACGCGCGCAGCGTCGCCGCGCACGCGATCCCCGTCCTGTGTTCCTGGAACGCCGCGAGGGTCCACGCCTTCCGGGCGAGCACGAGGTCCGCCTCCGGGACGTGGCTCACGTCGAGGGTGCCCCAGGGCATCTCCTCGACCTCGGGCCGCGCCCGACGGTAGCGTTTCTCGACGCCGCCGCCGAACATCTCCAGCTCGAAGAGCGCGGGCTCGGCCACCTCAGCCGCCCTCGCCGGGCGCATCGGCGGGCGCGTCCGCGGGACCGGCGTCCGCCTGGACGTCGCGGCCCGCATCGCTCGCGTCGGGAATGGGCGCAACGAGGTTGCCGCTCGTGACGAAGGCGTCGCTCCGGGCGTCCACGTCGGCGACGCTGCCGTCGGTGGCGGGCGCGACGAGGTTGCCGCTCGTCGTCGTGCCCCCGAGGCACGCGACGTAGGACACGGTCGCGACGCCTATCGACGCCACGAGGAGCTTCCTGCCTCTGGTCCGGATCGGCACGACGTCACCTCTGGATGAAGCCCGACAGGTAGGCCGCCGCGGCGGCCGCCGCCGCGACGAGGAAGAGGGTGACCCCGATCAGGGCGCCGCCCATACCACCCTTCTTCGGGGAGGGTGGGTAGACCATCTGCGCCACGAGATTTCCCGAGGGGCGCTGCGCGACGCCGCCCTGACCTTGCAGCGGCATCGTCGCCTGCATGTGCTGCAAGTGGGCCTGCTGATGCACGTGCATGGGCCCCTCGCGCAGCTGCTGCATCGGCGGCGGCGGCGGCGAGCCGGAGTGGAGCTGCGTGTCCTCCAGCGCGGAGAGGTTGCCGGCCTCGAGCCGCCTCGGGAGGCCGCGCGTCGGGTCCTGCCGCGGCGCGGTGCGCTCGAGGGCGATCTCGTCGGCCCAGTTGGTCGGGTCGACGAACTGGTCGGGGTTGAGCGGCCCGACGCCGCTCGCGCCCATCTGTGCTGGGCTGTTCGGATCGGGCTCCTGATCGGTCTTGAGGGAGGTGAACTCGAAGAGCGTCTCCTCGATCAGCTTGCTGATGTTCGTCTCGAGCGACTGCTGCACCTTCGCGCGCTGCTTGATGGTGCTCTGCACGAGCGACGAGATGTCGAACGTCCCCACCGGCTGTCCGTAGGCGAAGAGGAAGCGGACCAGGTCCTGTCCGAGCTCGCGCGCCGTCTGGTACCGCTGGTCCGGGTCACGCACGAGCGCGCCGTTGACGATGCGCTCGAGCTCTGGCGGCACGCGTGGGTTGAGCTGCGAGATGGCTGGCACCTGGCACAGCTGGACGCGCTTGACCGTCTGGAAGTCCGTCTCCCCGAGGAAGAGGCGCTGGCCCGAGAGCAGCTCCCACAGGATGATCCCGACCGCGAAGATGTCGGTCCGGTGATCGACCGGGTGTCCCATCGCCGCCTCCGGCGAGAGGTAGGAGAACTTCCCCTTGATGATGCCGGCCTCGGACTTCTCGAGCTGCGAGCTGGCCTTGGCGAGCCCGAAGTCCACGATCTTGACCTCGCCGTGCTTGGTGACGAGCACGTTCGGCGGCGACATGTCGCGGTGGACGATCTCCATGTGACCGCCGTTCGAGTCGACCATCTCGTGCGCGTACGACAGCCCCTTGCAGATCTCCTGGGCGATGAACGCGGCCGCCTGGACCGGGAAGTCCCTCCCCTGGCGCTTGATGCCTTCCGCGATCGACTTCAGGTTCGCGCCGTCGACGTACTCCATCACGATGAAGTAGGCGTTGTCGCCGACGCCGATGTCGAAGACCTGGACGCAGTTCGAGTGCGAGAGCTGCGCCGAGAGGCGGGCCTCGTCCAGGAACATGGCGATGAACTTCTTCTTCTCGGAAAGGTGGGGGAGGACGCGCTTGATGGCGACCTGCTTCTTGAACCCCTGCAGCCCCTCGCTCTCCGCGCGAAAGACCTCCGCCATGCCCCCGGACTCGAGCTTCTCGACGACGCGGTAGCGCTGCTGTTGCTCGGTCATGGGGACGCTACTCCAGCTTCCCACCCTGGGCCCAAAGGGGTCAAGTTACTGGACATCGGTTCATTCCCGCCCGGCCCCCCGCGAGGGTATCGTGGCCTCCATGACCACGCGCGTCCTGTTCATCCGACATGGGGCGACGGTCCTCACGGCCGAGGATCGCTTCGCCGGCAGCACCGACGTCGACCTGTCCGACGAGGGACGCAGGCAGGCGGGAGCCCTCGCGGAGCGTCTCGCCTCCATGGCGCTCCGCGCGGTGTACACGAGCCCGATGCGGCGTACGATCGACACGGCCGCCCTCCTGGCGGCGCCCCACGAGCTCGCGTCGATCGCGCGCCCGGGGCTCAGGGAGATCGACCACGGTCGCTGGGAGGGCCTGACACGGAAAGAGGTCGAGGCGCGCTTCGCCGAAGAGTACCGCGAGTGGGAGGCCGATCCCTTCACGTTCGCGCCGGAGGGCGGCGAGTCCGGTCTCGGCGTCATGGCGCGGGCGCTGCCCGAGGTGCGGCGGATCGTGCTGGCGCATCCGGACGAGACCGTGGCGGTGGTGTCGCACAAGGCCACCATCCGCCTCGTGCTCGCCAGCCTCCTCGGGATCGACGCCCGGGGCTACCGCGACCGGCTCGACCAGAGCCCCGCGTGCCTGAACGTGGTGGACTTCAAGGATCCGCAGCGCGCGAGGCTGATGCTCTACAACGACGTGTCGCACTACGCGGCCGAGCCGCGTCGGGGGGTCCACCAGCTCTCCAAGTGGTGGGACAAGGGAGCGTGACCGTGTCGCGCGTCCGCCTCGCCGCCCTGCTCCTCCTCGCTGCCCCGTGCGGGGCGTGCGGTCCCGGAAACCTCGCCGCGCAGGCGGCGCACGCGCCGACGAACGACCGCGAGTCGAAGTGCTCCATCACGCGCAGCCAGTCCGAGCCCCTCGTCGTCGAGTGGCCGAGCTCGTCCCGCGCGAAGATCGAGGCGCTCACGCGAACCGGCGTCATCGCGGTCCGCTACAGGGGTTGCGAGATGGAGGTCCTCGCGTCGTGCACGGCGCCGGGGAAGTACGACTACGTCGGCATCACGCCGAAGCGGGACCGCGTGACCATCAAGGACGCCGACGCTTCGGGAAGAGGAGGGCCCGGACCTCGCGGTTCCAGTGAACCAGTCCATGATGGCCACCAGGTACATGAAGCCGGCCTTCATCGGGATGTACGTGATGTCCGTCGCCCACACCTGGTTGGCCCTAGAAATCAAGAGCCCGCGCAGCAGATACGGGTAGACTACATGTTCCGGGTGGGGCTCGCTCGTCTTGGGCTTCGGCGCCATCGACTCGAGGCCCATCAGGCGCATGAGGCGCTGGACGTGCTTCCGGTTCGCCTCCCATCCCTCGGCTCGGAGCACGTGCGACAGCTTGCGGCTCCCGTAGAACGGAGACTTCAGATGAAGCTCGTCGATGCGGCGCATCAGCGCGAGCTCCTCGGCGCTCGGCGGCACGGGCTCGTAGTACAGGCCCGAGCGTGAGACGTGAGGAGCTCGCACTGCCGGCGTACCGACACCTTGTCCTCAGGGTCGATCATTGCGCGCCTCAACGTCAGGCCCGACGCCCGAGCCCTCGTGATAAAAAATCACGCTCAACTGTCAGCTCTCCGATCTTCTTAAGGAGCTGGTCCTCGCGCTCCGAGCTGACCGACCCCTCGTTGCTCTTGGTCCCGTCGCTGCTCGAAAACACGCGCTCCGCGTTCGCGACGAACGCGCGCTTCCACGCGTAGATCTGGCCAGCGGTCACGCCGAAGCGCTTGGCCAGCACGGGGATGGTGTCGAGCTCCTGCACCGCGGCCAGCGCGACCTTCGCCTTGAACGCCGCCTGATGCCTATTACGTGTATTCTTCATGTATCCCGCTCCTCTCACATTTGGGGAGCAGGCTGAACTGTACCTTAGGCCCTGGTCCGAAATCTGGGGTCCACTTCAGACCATGCGCCCCGCGCTGTCGAGCCAGACTGCGTTCGCGCCACTGGAGACCGCCGTCCCGATCGCATGAACCGCCTTGCCCGCCACGCCGAACGAAGGGTCTAGCGAGCCGTCTGCGCCGAGACGGATCGCCGAAACGTCTCCCAGTGTCGTCGGCCGTGCGCTCGCCCCCGCGAGCACGATCTTTCCGTCGGATTGCAGGACCATCGCCTCCATGCCGTCGTAGGTCGATCGGACGTCGACCACGACTCTCCCACCCGCCCCGAACGTCGTATCGGGCGAGCCGTTCGCGTTAAACCGTGCGACGGCGGAATCCCCTGGCGGGAAGAGGTTGCTGCCCCTGTGACCCGCCACCAGAACCCGTCCGTCCGGAGTCGGGCGCGGGCGCGGGGTCAGGCCCTCCACGTCTCGCAACGGTCTGAGGTCGCGCACGACATCCATCACCGAGCGCGCGAACGGCGCGATCGTGTAGACCGCCGCGACCTCCGCCATGCGCTTGCGGTTGCGGCGCCCGTGCCGCGCCGTCTTGGGTGAGTCGGGCTCCTGCGCCGCCTTCTCGGCCGCCTTCTGCGTCTCGGGCCGCAGGGCCTCGTGCAGCATGATCAGCCCGGCCCCGTCGAACGTGAGCACCATGAGGGCGGACGTCTTCTCGGCCTTCACCGTGCGCGTCGCGTAGAAGGCCTCGAAGTCCATCGCCGACCGGATCGCGAGCTGCTCGACCTGCCGCTTGTGGACGCGCGTTCCAATCTGCTTGGCGATGTCGTGAACGACGGCGTCGTACGACTCGCGAGCGACGTGCTCGGCGACCCACTCGCGAACGCCGTGGGAGTACATCTCGTCGGGCAGGTTGAAGGCGGCGTCCGCCGGGTGCAGCCCGTCGACCCCCTCGGCCTGGTAGGCGAGACGCCCCACGTTGATGAGCCCGAAGATCGACAGCAGCGAGCGTGCGCTCGGGCGGCCCTTGCCTCGGCGAACCCCGTCGCTGCCCCGGACCTCGACCAAGCGAACCTCACGTCCTTCCCGCAGGTCGGCGTGCGCCTGCAAGAGCAGCCGATGCAGTTCGCGCCCTCCTCCCTGATGTAGATCTCCGCGTTCGCGTGCTGCTCGCGGAGCGCTGTCTCGGAGCGCAGGTGGCTCTCCATCTTCGACATCTGCTCGTGGGCAGACGCAAAGGCGTCGCGGGAAACGGGGGCGATCGTGTACGCTGCGCTCATCGGGATCCAGGTTGCTGTTGGTGTTCGCAACCCGAACGTACCCTGGAGCGACCCCGACTTGGTCGACGTCATGCCGTCAACTCGCCGAAATCATGTGGAAATGACGGTGTCGCAATGGAGCCGCACCCGTGGGCCGTCGCTCACCGCGCGGAGGGCTTGTGAGCCGATAGACGCTGACAAAGCCACGGTGGTACGCTCTGCGCTGCCCATCGAGGCGCCATGTGGAGGCGAGCATGAACTCGACGACGAGCCCTGCCGCGGCGAAACCAGGCCTCGCGGCGCCCCCGCGCTCGGCGTCGACGTCGCCGAGCGCGTCGGCCGCGCCCGCGGCGAAGCCGGCGAAACCGACGAGCGACTTCAGCTCGGACCGCTTCGAGTAGAGCGGAGGGTGACTTGCGCGTAGGCCACCTGCCAGCGTCCCGGGCGGTCGTCCTCCTGGCGCTCGTCGCCCGCGTCGCCCACGCCGACGACGAGAGGCCGAGCGCCCGCGCCGATCGGCTGTTCGGGGAGGCCATGGCGCTCATCGAGCAGGGCAACTACCGGGACGCGTGCCCGAGGCTCGACGAGAGCCAGCGCCTGGATCCGGGGCTCGGCACCCAGTACAACCTCGCGCTCTGCGAGGTGAGGATCGGCAAGCACGCGAGCGCCTGGCGTAACCTGAAGGCCGTGGAGACGCTCGCGCACGCCTCCGGCAAGAGGGCCCGCGAGGAGGCCGCACGCGAGAAGCTCCGGGAGATCGCGCCACGGGTGCCGCACCTCAAGATCACCGTGGCCGACGCGGACGCCACCGTGCGCGTGGACGGCGAGGTGGTCGCACGCGAGGGGTACGGCTTCCTGGCCGTCGACACGGGGATCCACGCGATCGAGGCCGTGGCGGCGACGAAGCAGAAGTGGTCCACGCAGGTGACGGTCCCGGACAACCTGCCGGATGGGAACGGGGCCGCGGTCGAGATCACGGTGCCGCCGCTGCTCGCGGTCGCTTCCAGGCCTGGGACCCGGGAGGTGATCCGCGAACCCGCGAGCGGCCGCCGCACCGCGGGGTACATCCTCGGAGGCGTCGGGATCGGCGGCCTGGCCGTCGCAGTCACCACGGGGATCCTCGTGCTCGACGCGAAGTCGACCGCGGACGAGCGTTGCACGCCACGGTGCGCCGACCAGACGGGCCGCGACGCGGTCTCTGCCGGCAAGACGCTCCTGCCCGTCAACGCGATCGCCTGGGGCGTGGGCGTCGTGGGCGTCGGCGCCGGGGCGACCCTCCTCTTCCTCTCGCCGCGGACGCCGCGCGCCGCGTACGTCGCGCCGATGGTCGGCTCGAGCGGCGCGGGGATCACCATGCAGGGCCGCTTCTGATGCGGCGGGGAGCGTGGATCATCATCGGCGCGCAGGTGGTCGGGGCCGCGTGCATCCTGACGACCTCGTTCGATCGGTACGACACGTCCATCGCCGGGGTCGACGCGGCCGTCCCGGACGCGCCACCTCCCGCCGACGCGGCCGTCCCGGACACGCGGGTCGACGCCGACTGGTGCCCCAGCCTCGTGCCCCTCCCGACCGGCGCCGACGACGGTACGGAGGAGAAGGACTACGTGCTCGCGGTCCGTGGGCTCCGCCTCGAGCGCCTCCCCGAGGCAGGGCCTCCCGAGCCGACGGTCGGCTTCAACGTGGACCACACGTGCACGTGCCCGGGACCGGAGTCGTGCGTCCCCACCGCCAGCGCGACCGGCAATCGCTGCGATGATCCGGGAGGTCGTGACAACGCCGCCATCGGGGTGTTCACGGCGTTCTCGACCGCCGCGCCCGAGGCCTTCCAGCCAGGCTTCGTTCGGTCCCAGATCGCGGCGGGCCGATACACGTTCCTCCTGAAGCTCCAGAAGTACAACGGCACCCCGAACGATAGCCAGATCGTCGCGAACTTCCTCGCATCGAGTGGCGTGGAGGGGGTGCAGACCGCGGACGGAGGGCCGCTGCGTCCTCCGACGTTCGACGGAACGGACGTCTGGACCGTGGATCCGGTGTCGTTGCTGTCCGGCTCGGACGCGATCGGAAAGGACTGCGCGACGGACCTCAAGGCCTGCGCGGCGGAGTACCGCGACGTCGCCGCCTACGTGACGGACGGCGTCCTCGTCGCGCACATCGACGCCCCCCTGCGCATCGGCCTCACGGTCGGGACGTTCAACATCGACGTCAAGGGCGGCGTCCTGGTCGGCAAGCTCACACGCTCGGGCGACTCGTTCTCCCTCGCGGGCGACTATGCGGGACGACTGCAGATCGGCCATCTCCTGCAGGCCCTCACGTTCTTCAGGGAACCCGTGCTGAACGAGTTCCTGTGCCCGCACACCCCCCTCTACAAAGGCCTCAAGAAGTCGCTCTGCGGGGCCCTGGATCTGCGCGGAAGGAGCCTGGATGACGGCAAGGGGCTGCCCTGCGATGCGCTCTCGACGAGCCTCTCGTTCGAGGCCCACCCCGCGCGGCTCGGCCACGTCTGGCAGCCTCCCGGGGACGCGCCTCCATGCAAGGACGCGAGCGCCGAGCTCGACCGCTGCGACTGAGCTCAGGCTCCGGTGGCCTCGCCGCGGCCGACGGAGGCGGGGGACGGCCTCGCCGCCTGCTCGAGCTCCGCGAACGCCCCCTGCACGCAGTCCGCGAGCCGCCAGAGATCGGGGACCGCGTTCGACGCGGCGTTGAAGCCGAAGTCGACCGAGCCCTGGTAGCTCAGCACCGTGACGTTCAGCCCCGCCCCCTCGAACACGGGCCCCATCGGGTACGCCGCGACGAGCTCCGCGCCCGCGAGGTAGAGCGGGAACGGCGGGCCGGGCACGTTGGAGATCACCAGGTTGTGGATCGGCCGGTGACGGTCCGCGAGCTTCATCCGGGTGTAGAAGCGCGCCGCGAGCGCGAGCGTCGTGGGCGCCGCGAACTCGGCCCAGTTCTGGAGCATGTCGGCGCCGATGGCGTTGTGCTCGACCTTCGCGCCGCGCGTCACGCGCTGGACCACGCGCAGGCGCTCGATCGGATCGGCCACGTCGGTCGCGAGCGACGTGAACATCCCGGAGACCTTGCTGTTCGACGGTCGCGGCGACCCCCTCTCGCGCACCGAGATGGGGCACACGGCGACGAGCGGCTCCTTCGGCAGCTCGCCCTTCTACGCGGCTCCGGGAGCTGTACGGCGACATCCTCCTGGTGACGTCGCAGCCGCCGCCGGCGGTGAAGGTCACGTAGGCGCTCGAACCTCACACACCTGTGTAGCAGCAGTCGACGCTCAGCGCTCCGCCGCCAGGCTGATGGTAGGTGAAGCACCTCGGGTTGCTCTCCTTGAACGAGCTGGACGTGAAGCCGGCGTCCGCGCACAGGAACGGGCACCATGGCGCCCCGAACGACGCGCCGGCGCCGCCACCGTCGAAGCCACAAGGGACCGTCGCGAGCCGCTCGTCGTTGTACGCGCAACGTATGGCCATCTGGCATGGCCCGGTCTCTGGGCCTCCGTCGGCGGTCGCGTCATGGGCGCTCGTCGCGCGGGCGTCCGGCGCGGCGGCAGCGTCGACGAGCGGCTGTGCCTCCGCGCCGGCTTCGCCCGTGGTCGGCGTGGCGACCGTTTCGGTGACCCTGGCGCAGGCCGCAACCGCCCCTGAACAGCCGAGCGCGACGAGTAACGCGCGCCTGAAGGCGGCTTCGAGACGATCGCGGGCAGGACGACGACGCACGCTTGCACCTCGGACGGGCTTGGGACGGGCCAGCGGAGTCTATCACACGCCACCGCCGGCCCCCACCCTGGTCCCCGCCGCCGCAGCGCAAGCGGCCGGAGCGCAACGAGCCGCCGCTTGACGGATACCGCTTCGTGAGACAACATGTATCACATGAAGACGGCAACGGTCCGCGACATCCGCAACGACTTCGCAAGGATCTCTCGCTGGCTCGAGGAGGGGGAGGCCGTGGAGATTCGCAAGCGGGGCAAGCTCATCGGCCGTATCACCCCGACGCGGACGACCGCGCCCCCGGCCCGCGAGTGGCCCGACTTCGCCGCCCGCATGCGCGCGGCCTTCGGGAGCACCGTCACGTCCGATTCGCAGGACCTCATCGACGAGGGCAGGGGACCGCGGTGAACCGCTACCTCGACAGCGGCGTGATCGTGAAGCTGTACGTCCCGGAGCCGAACACCCCCGAGGCGATCGCGCTCGTAGCGCGGCAGTCGCCCCCCGATGTGCTCACCGAGTGGCAGGCGGTCGAGGTGCGAAACGCCGTCCGCCTGAAGCGCTTTCGCGGGGAGATCACGCCAACTCAGCTGCGCTCCGCGCTGCGCTCGTTCGCGGCGGACGAGCGCCTCGGTCGATGGCAACGTCCCGTGCTCGATCTCGGCGACACGTTGCGGCGCGCGGAGGTCATCTCGCGAAAGTACGCGCCGGCGCTCGGCTGTCGCACGCTGGACATCGTGCACGTGGCGGCCGCGCAGGTGCTCGCCCTGCGTGAGATGCTCTCGTTCGATGGCCGGCAGCGTGCGCTCGCGAGGAAGGTCGGGTTGCGGGTCGCTCCGCGCTGAGCGGACGACGTGTCTCGCCGCTTGCGTCGAGGGGTGACGCTATCCGCCCCCCGGCGGCGGCCCCCTCTTCTTCGCCACCTTCGCGAGCCGCCCCGACTCGACCAGCGTGCGTAGCTCGCGCTCCATCGCCTGCCCGAAGAACAGCCTGATCACGTCCATCACCAGCGGGCGCGCCTCCTCGAGGGCGTGGCCCCAGTCGGTCTCGACCTGCTCGGTGGCGGCCTGCTTCTCGATCAGCTCGACGAGGTCCTTCGCGGCGCGATCGAGGTGCTTCTTGAGCACGTCCCCGGCCTTCACGGCCGCCTCGACGTCGACGCCGGCGCCCTCGAGGCGAGACGCGATCCGGAGCAAAGTCGGGCTCGGCACGAAGAACACGTTGCCGCGGCGCTCGGCGAGCTTGCCGCGCACGAGGGTCGCGACGAGGCCGGCGCGGCGCCGGCCCGAGAGCTCGTACAGCTCGTCCTCGGTCACGGTGACGGGGCGATCCTCGGCCCACGGGACCTGGAGCTGCGCGTCGAGGCCCAGCCACGCGGCCAGGTCGAGCTCGCCCTTGTCGATGCGGACGACCAGATCGCGGATCGCCTCGATGCGGAGGCCGCGATCCTGGAGCGACCCGATGAGCTCGAGTCGCTCCTTGTGGCTCGGCCCGTAGTACGCGACGCGGCCCCCTGATGACCGGGCCGGGGAGCACGCCCTTGGACTGGTAGAAGCGGATCGTCCGGCTCGGCACGCCCGACGCGCTCGCGAGCTCGTCGATCGTGAGCGTCGCGTCGCCGTGCGTGCGTCCTCGGCGCTGGCCATCGCCTCGCCCTCTACCACGGCGACGAGGACGGGGGCACCCATCACGTCATCTCCGCGACGCTGGCGCTGACGAGGGCCGCGGTGGTGGGGGTCTTCTTCGACAGCTCGGAGATCCACGAGAGCGCGTCCTTCAGCACCTTGCCCCACGGCGCGGTGCGGTACGAGACGCCGTGCTCCTCGCACGCCTTGCGGACGAGCGGGGCCACCTCGCGGAGCCGCTGCGGCGCGAGCCTGGGGAAGAGGTGGTGCTCGATGCGACCTCACCGTGACCGACGTCCTCGTCGAGGCGGCGTCGTACCGCGGCCTCATGGCGGACGGCGGCGGACGGATCCTCGCCGAGCGCACCGTGGTGCGTGGCACCCGCGCCATCCCCGCGAGCGAGATCACGGTGGCGGTCATCGCGGGCGGCGGGGGCACGGTCCGGCTCGTCGACGCCACGCTCGCGTCGAACGAGGACGCCGCCATCGTCGTGACCGACGGTCCCGCGTCGGTCGACCTGACGCGCACCATCGTGCGTGACACGCGGCGTCGCGCCGGCAAGATCGGCGGCTCGGCGATCCGCGCCTTCGAGGCGGGCACGGTGACCGTGGAGGACAGCGCGCTCCTCGACAGCCGTCTCGCCGCCGTCCTCACGTTCCGCAGGAAGAAGCCGCCGCCCGTCGTCACGCTCAGGCGAAGGACGATCGAGCGCACGCTCGCCTCGGACGAGACGGGGACCGAGATCGGGCTCGCCGTCCACGCCGCGCTCGGCGCCCAGGTCACCCTCGAGGACGTGACGGTGCGCGCCACGAAGGGGTGGGCCGCGTACATCTCCGACGAGGCGTCGCTCGACGCGGTGCGCACGGCGTTCGTCGACGCGAAGCAGACGCGCGATCTCCACGGGTACGGTCTCGGCGCCTCGCACGGCGGGAGGATCCGGGGGGACTCGATCGCCGTCGTGGACATCGGCTCGGTCGGCGTGAACGCGGCCACGGGCGGGACCATCGCGCTCTCGCGGTCGCTGGTCGCGCGCGTGGGCGGCGAGGAGCAGGCGGGGCTCCCCATGGGCGCGGGCGCGGGCGCGTCGAGCGGGGCGGCGGTGACGCTGGGCGCGTGCGCCATCGTCGACGCGAAGGAGATCGGCGCGAGCGCGTACAACACGGGGTCGATGGTGGTCCTCGCGGGCTCGGTGATCACGTCGACGGGAATGTGGGCCCCGCGCTTCGGCCACGGGCTGCTCCTCGTGGACCACGGCACGGCCACGCTCCGCGGCGCGGTCGTCGAGCGCCAGCGCGGCGCGGGACTCCTGCTCGCCGGCGGCGGCGCGCTGGTCGAGGGCTCGTTCCTGCGCGGGAACGAGGTCGGCGTGCAGGCGCAGGAGGGGAGTTCGCTGGAGGAGGCCGTGGCGTCGCCGCCGGAGGGACGCGACCAGGTCGGCGTGATCGTGAAGTCCACGCGCATCACGCACAACCGGACGCGGGTCGGCGCGGGGACGTTGCCGCTGCCCGCACCGCCGCTGACCGTGGAGCCGAAGGGGCCGTGAGCGGGCGGCTCCAGCCGTGGATCCAGTACGTCGCACGCGGAACAACGATGCGAGGTGAGCGAGTTGCCTCGACGCTCGACAAGCCCCACTCCGTGCCGCACTCCGTGTACTTCATGAGCATCATGAGAACTTCATGGGCGCTCATGAAGTGGTACGGTCTTCGGATGAAGAAGGCAGAGAAGAAGTCCTCGAAGCTCGACAAGCTGCCTGCCGCCCTCGCCGTGCGCGCGCGAAAGCTCGCCGACGACAAGTGGCTCGAGGGCGCGAGCTTCGCAGAACTCGGTCGGGATCTCGCCATCGGGGAGGATGATGCGCGCCGCGTTCTCCGGGCAGCCATAGCCGTCCTTCGCAGGGAGTTCGGGGCCGGCTGAGTTGTGTCTGTGTGTACGGTTCATGAGCGCCCATGAAAAGTTCATGGGCGCTCATGAAGTGGTACAGGGTACAAGGCCCCCGGCGTGACGTGACCGAGCCGGCCCCTGTCCGCTGCCCGCCGTCCGCCGGCCCCTGTCCGCCGTCCGCCGTCCGCTGTCCGCCGTCCGCTGTCCGCTGTCCGCCGCCCGCCGCTGCCGCCCTACCCCTTTCCCGAGTGATCCTCCAGGAGCAGCGTCGTCTGCATCGCCGAGAGCACCGTCCACTCCTCGAGCACGCGGGTCACACGCTCGTGCAGCGGATCGTCCAGCATCGGCTCGAGATCGCGGAGCAGCTGCAGGACCAGATCCTTCTGCGCCTCGAGCTCGTGGACCTCGATGACGGCCGAGGCTCTGGATGAGCCGCGGGCGGTGCTGCGGCACCCACGAGAAGGACGCGCACTGGAAGGCCTCCTCGAGGGCCAGGCGCCGCTCTTCCCGCACCTCGCCTCCGACCATGACGACGACCTTGCCGCGGACCTTGTGGAAGTACTTCCAGTCCTCGGGGATCTTGCTCTCGCGCTCGTCGTCGTCGTCGACCTCATGGTAGACGACCGTGGTGGGCTTCGGGGTCTCGGTCTATCGTGGCCGGCCCCGGAGCTCGGCCAGCATCGCGACCGCGTCGGCGCGCCATCTCTCACCCTGCGGCATGGCGGTTCGCGCGAACCCGTGGATGAAGCCGGGGCTGTCGTGCATCGAGAACGCGCGCAGTCGCCGGAACGCTGCACCCACGCGAGCCTCTCCCTCTGCATCACCGCCCGCTCGGGCCTCCCCCTCGAGCGCCTTTGCCCAGGCGACGAGGATCGTGACCCACCGGACCTGCGCAGGCTCCGACATCTTCTTCCACTGGGGAACCCTCGCATCCGCGGTCGCGCCCTCGAGGGCGGCGATCTCCTCCTCGAGGTGGCGCCGGGGAGTTCGCTCCGGCGGACAAGGCGCGCTTCACCGCATTGCGCGCCGCTCGGTCAGCTTGGCGATCCCGAAGTCGAGGAGCTTCACCTGCTCGCCCTCCGCGATGAAGATGTTGTCGGGCTTCAGATCGCGGTGGACGATTCCCTGCGCGTGGGCCGTGCCGATCGCGGACACGACGGGCAGGAAGATAGCGGCGAAGGCGGAGAGCGACAGCTTACCCTGGCGACCGAGCCTGTCGCCGAGCGACCCGCCGACGAGGTAATCCTTGACGATGACGGGGCCCGCCTCGTCCCCGATGAGCTCGCGGATGCGCACGACGTTCGGGTGCTCCACGGCCATCGCGGCGCGCGCCTCGCGGAGGAATCGCTTCACGAGCGCGGTGTTCGCGAGCGCGGCGGGCTTGAGGAACTTCAGGGCGACCTTCTCGCCGTCCCCGACGCGCGTGTCGGCGGCCTCCCAGACCACGCCCATCCCACCCTCGCCCAGCAGGCGCTCGAGCCGGTAGGATCCCACCATGCGTCCCTTGGCGAGGGCCATCGGGAGATCCTCACCACTTCCGCGCCACCGCCGCAGGAACCCCGGGACCCGGGTGACGCGCGGGTCGCGAGATCACGGATGCAGGAACCACGCGACGGCGGCGCCCGTCGCCGCGCCGAGCCCGAGCCACGCGAGCCGCGAGAGCCCCGACGGCGCGCCCGCGAGCGCGGGGAACGACACCTCACGCACGGTCCCGAGGTCGGCGTCCACGAGCAGGACGCCTTCCGCGCCCGCGGCGTGGTGGTATTCGAGGAGCTGCCGGCGGGTGGCCGGGTTCTCGATCACGGGGGCGACCTTGCCCGTCTTCACCTCGGCGACGAAGCGGCGACCCGCCTTCTCGACCAGGAGGTCCACGCGAAGATCGACGGCGTGCGCCAGCCCGTCGACGTGTACGCTCCAGGCGTGCGGCACCTGGCGGCCGATGATCTCGAACCCGAGATCACGGAGCAGCGCCTCTGCCTCCAGCTCTCCCCGCGGCCCGCTTCGCCCGCCCCCGGAGGCGCCTGCCGGGCAGGGCCCGCAGCCAGGCGAGCCGGACCGTCTGCACGAGCAGCGCGAGCGCGAGCGCGAGCGCGATCCAGGGCAACGCGGTGGCGAGGGGCTCCGCCATCCTCGACGATTGAGCCACGCGCCCGCCCGCGAGGCCAAGTAAAGCGGTGCGGCGGGTGTGCGTGTTATGCTCACGCGCGTGCGGTTCCGCGTCCCGCCCCGTTCAACCGTCCGTCATCGACCTGCACCGACCGGGTGACCGCATGGAGGACGCCCGCACCGAGGACGCCGGCGCCACAACCGACATCGCGGGCGGGAGCGTCCGCCTCCTCGTGATGTGGGACGGCCACTCGGTGGGGGTGCGCCTGCCGCCGCGCGGCGAGCTCCGCGTGGGGCGGGCGAAGCAGTGCGACGTGATCGTCGACCACGCCTCCGTGTCGCGCAACCACGTCGTCGTCGAGGTGGCCGATCGCGTCACCCTCCGCGACCTCGGCGGGCAGAACGGCACACGGCTCGGCGGCCGCAGGCTCGCGCCCGGCGAGTCCGCGCCGTTCGACGTCGGCGTCGTGGCGGAGATCGGCGGCGCCATGCTCCTCCTCCAGCGCTGCGCCGTGGAGGCGGCCGTCCCCGAGCCGCTGGGCGAGGCTCCGCTACCTCCCCTGCCCGGCGTCGTGATCCCGGACGACGGACCCATGCGACGCGTCTACCAGCTGGTCGCCCACGTGGCCCCGAGCAAGCTGAGCGTACTCTTGCTCGGCGAGACGGGCGTGGGGAAGGAGGTCGTTTGCGACGCGATCCACCGCTGGTCGCCGCGAAGGGATGGCC
Organism: Myxococcales bacterium; assembly: GCA_005777185.1. Lineage (GTDB taxonomy): Bacteria > Myxococcota_A > Polyangia > Polyangiales > Polyangiaceae > SXNL01. The sequence goes on along the minus strand of SXNL01000239.1, from coordinate 8,085 downwards.
CGCTCGTCCGCCTGAACTGCGCCGCGCTCCCCGAGCCGCTGCTCGAGAGCGAGCTCTTCGGTCACGAGCGGGGCGCGTTCACCGGCGCGGTGCAGACCAAGCCGGGGCTCATCGAGAGCGCCGACGGCGGGACGCTCATGCTCGACGAGCTCGGGGACATGCCGCCGGCGACGCAGGTCAAGCTGCTGCGCGTCCTCGAGGCGCGCGAGGTGCATCGCATCGGCGGTCTGAAGCCCCGTCCCGTGGACGTACGCGTCGTGGGCGCGACCCACCGAGATCTCGAGGCCGCGATCCGGGCGGGGACCTTTCGCGCGGATCTCTACTACCGGCTGAACGGCGTTTCGCTCGTGATCCCGCCGCTGCGCGCGCGCGCCTCCGAGATCGACGCCCTCGCCGCCGCCTTCGCGCGACGCGCGTCCGGCGACGCGGGGCGAGGCCAGATCGTCCTGTCGGAGGAGGCTCTCGGGGAGCTCCGGACACGGGCCTGGCCCGGCAACGTTCGCGAGCTCCGGGCCGTGATCGAGCGAGCCGTCGCGCTGTCCACGGGGCCGCGGATCGAGCCTCGCCACCTCCTCGACCCCTCGATCACGAGCAGCGCGCCTCGCGACAACCCGACGGCCGGCCGGGACCGCCTCTCCGACGAGATGGGCGAGCTCGAGCGGAGGCGCATCGTCGAGGCGCTCGCGAGGAACGACGGCAACCAGTCGAAGGCCGCCCTCGAGCTCGGGATCCCGCGCCGGACGCTCGTTCGCAGGCTCCAGGAGTACGGCCTCACGAGGCCGCGCCGCACGAGCTGAGCCACGACGGCGCAGCTGCGCCACGGCGCGCGGGCGTCCGTGCGCCAACACGGCGCAGATCACCCTCGGGAGGCCCGATCGAGCATGATTTCGGCTCGTTCCGCCGCGGCACGCGCGTTGCTCTGTAGCTCTGCCGTCACGCAACCTCGACCCCACACGGAGAACCATGAACCTGTTCAAGCGCGCCACGAAGATCGCCCTCGCTCCCTGCATGCTCGCCACCCTCGCCACGCTCGCCACCGCCTGCGCGGCGCCCGTCGAGGGCGACGACGAGCCGATCGCCACCCAGGCGCAGGCGATCGTCAACGGTCGCGTGCCACCCGGCCGCATGTCGGTCGCGGCCATCACGGTCGGCAGCGATCCGGCCATCCACAGCGGTGTCTTCGTCGAGAGCGATCTCGTCGTCACCAGCGCGAGCTTCATCCCCTGGGGCACGGCGCCGGGTAGCGTGCGCATCAGCTTCCCCGACCCGGCCAACCCGGCCAACGACCTCAACACGGTCGCGACGCACGTGAACCTGAACCACGAGTACGGGATGGTCGCGCTCAGGCTCAGCCGGCCCGCCTCGCTGCGCGCCGGCTTCGTCCAGGCCTTCTCGTCGACCGCGCCCACGCAGGGCGCGCTCCTCAACTGCGTCGGGTACGCGAGCGCGCGCACCCAGCGGCTCGCGCAGAAGCGGTTCGCCGTCGTGCGCGGGGAGGACGCGGACATGGGCGCGCCCACCTTCGACACAGGCGAGATCATGGAGCCGCGCGACGCGGGCGTGCCTTGCTTCGACGGGGTGACCGGGGTGGTGCACGCGGTCGTCATGAGCGCGCCGGCGAACGGGACCTCCCAGACCCGCTTCCGCGTCCTCCAGGGCCGGAGGATGCAGGAGTGGATCTCGGACATGCGCAACCTCGCCCAGGTGCGGCGGACGGTCCTCCCGCTCGGGCGCGCCGCGTGGACGCCCTACACGCAGCCGACCGGCACCACGAGCATGTGCATGGACGTGGCGGGCGGCAGCCTCCAGGCCAACATCCCGGTGAACCAGTTCACCTGCACCTTCACGCCCAACCAGCGCTTCTGGGCGATGCCGGTCGGCACGCAGGGCCGCTTCGCCCTCGTCAACGACTACTCGGGCAAGTGCCTCGACGTGCCGGGCGGCGCCACGGCGACCGGCACGGGCATGCAGCAGTTCCGCTGCGCGTTCGGCTCGCCCAACCAGACGTTCGAGCTGTACGCACACCCGAACGGCGGAGGCCACCACATCATCCCGGACCACGCGCGGTCGATGTGCGTCTCCGCGCCCGGCGCGGTGCCGAACACGACGCCGAGCGTCCGGCTCGTCCTGAAGCCGTGCCTCTGGAGCTTCTCTGCGGACCAGCGCTGGGGCTTCGCGCTCTGACCGGCGCGTAGTACGCTCATGCCCACGTGAGCGCGCCGGTCGAGATCGGGGACGTCGTCGACGGCAAGTACCGGATCGACGGCGTCCTCGGCGCGGGCGGGATGGGCGTCGTGCTGCGGGCCACGCACCTCGGGCTCGACCGCAAGGTGGCCATCAAGTTCCTTCTCGCCGAGGCGCTCGCGCGCCCTGACATCGTGGCCCGCTTCGCGAGGGAGGCGCGCGCGGCGGCGAAGATCATGAGCGAGCACGTCGCCCGCGTCCTCGACGTGGGCGCCCTCGCGAGCGGCGCACCCTACTTGGTGATGGAGTACCTGGAGGGGGAGGATCTCGAGCGGGTCCTCGCGTCCCGTGGCCGGCTCGGCGTCGACGAGGCCGCGGGGTACGTGCTCGAGGCGTGCGAGGCGGTCGCCGAGGCGCACGCCGCGGGCATCGTGCACCGCGATCTCAAGCCCGCCAACCTGTTCCTGGCGGGACGCGCCGATGGGTCGAAGGCGGTCAAGGTGCTCGACTTCGGCATGTCCAAGGTCGCGTCGGCGGGCGCTGCGAGCTTCGCGCTCACGACGGCGAAGACGGTCCTCGGCTCGCCGCTCTACATGGCGCCGGAGCAGATGGAGAACGCCAAGGGCGTCGACGCCCGCGCCGACATCTGGGCGCTCGGCGTCATCCTGTTCGAGGCCACGACGGGCGCCGCGCCGTTCACCGGGGAGACGCTCGTCGAGCTCACCCGCGCGATCCTCCTCGAGCCAGCGCCCTCGCTGTCCGCCCTCCACCCGTCGATCCCACCCGCGTTCGAGGCGGTGGTGCGGCGCTGCCTCGAGAAGGAGCGCGCGAAGCGGTTCGAGCACGTCGCCGAGCTCGCCGGCGCGCTGCAGCCGTTCGCGCGCGGCCGAGCGGCGTCCGTCGCGAGGATCTCGCGCGTGCTGGGGATCGCGGCGCCCACGCGACTGGAGCCCGGGTCGACCTTCGGGCGATACCGGATCGGAGACGCGCTGGGCGAAGGTGGGATGGGCGTGGTCTACGGGGCGCACGACACGGTGCTCCGTCGCGAGGTCGCGCTGAAGGTGCTCTCGACCGCCGCCTCCGAGCGTGATCCGGCCGAGGCGCGTGCGCGACTGCTCCGGGAAGCGCGTGCCGCGGCCGCCCTGGTGCACCCCAGCGCGGTGTCGATCTTCGACGTCGGTGAGGCGGACGGCATGCCGTTCATCGCGATGGAGCTCGTGGCGGGCCGCTCGCTCCGTGCGTGCCTCGAGGACGGCGCGGCATCGCGCGAGGCGAGGCTCCGCTGGCTCGTGAGCCTGGCGGAGGTGCTCGGCGCTGCGCACGCGATCGGGCTCGTCCACCGTGACGTCAAGCCGGAGAACGTGGTGGTGCGCGACGACGGCTCGATCAAGGTGCTCGACTTCGGCATCGCGAAGCGCGCGACGTCGTTCGAGGAGGAGACGGCGCTCGAGCTCGGTGACACGCTCGCGCCCTCGTTCCACACGGTCGCGGGGCGCGTGCTCGGGACGCCCCGCTACATGGCGCCGGAGCAGAAGACAGGCGGCGAGATCGACGGGCGAACGGACCAGTACGCCTGGGGCCTCGTCGCGTGCGAGTGCCTGTCGGGTGGCCACCCGCAGAAGCAGGATCTGGGCGTCCTCTTGCGCCGCGCCAGGGACTCGGGCGCGCCGCCGATCGTGCTGGAGACGATCCTGCGCGCGCTGTCGGGGCGCCCGGCTGATCGCTTCGCGTCGATGGAGGAGATCGCCGCGCGCCTGCGCCCGCTCGCGGCGTCGGTTGGCCCGGGAGCGGCCCGTGGCTCGGCCCCCCCACCCCACGGAGCCACGGACGCCTCGCTCGACGCCACACAGGCCCTCGACGCGGATCCCGCTGACGGAGCCCTGGACGTGACGCTCGCCGCGGGCGACGCGGCCCTGGGCCTCGCGACCCCATCGCTCGCGCCAGCGCCCGCGGTCAGTACGCCTCCGCTCGCGGGGACCCAGCCCTCCTGGTCCGCCACTGCGTCGTCGCGCGTCGATCCCGCGCCTGCACGTCGCCTCGTCCGGGTACGGGTGGTCGCGGGGGCGGCGGCCCTCGTGGTGATCGGCCTCGCCGTGGTAGCCATCCCGCGTATCTTCGCCAGCGCGCCCGCGCCCGCAGCCCCGAGCGAAACCGCAGCAACGACGGGACCGCCGATCGTGACCGCGAGCGTCCTCGCGAATCCCTCCGCACCCACACCGTCGGCGTCCGCTTCCACGCCGTCCGCGAGCGCAGTCCCGCCTCCGCCCTCCGCGGCCCCCCCGGCCGCACGATCGGTCGCGACCGCTGCGATCGCGGTCTCGACCGTCCACCGCACCCCGGCCACACCGTCTGCCGCGCCATCGCTTGCGACGCCCGCGGCGCCGGCCTCCGCGACCCCGGCGAGCCACCTCGACATGCAACCGAAGTGATGCCGGGCGGGCGGCCCGTGCTCAGTTCGGCGTGGCCCTCACGGCGGTGGAGGCAGCACCTGTTCCACTGGCGCCGGTCGCGACGACGGAGACCTCGTAAGCGACGCCGCTCGTCAGCCCGCGGATGGTGCAGGGCGAGATGGCAGCGGTACACGTCTTCGTCGGCTCGCCGGGGGCAGTGGCCGAAGCTGTGTAGCTCGTGACAAGGGGGCCTCCCGTGGGCAGGTTCCACGTGACGGCAAGCTCTCCGATGCCGGCGACCTCGATCTTCCGGATTCGGTTGTTGCTCGTGTCGCCGACGTACACCTGGCCGGGCGCCCCGGCCGCGACGCCCTTCGGGCCAGCGAAGGCGGCCGTCGCGCCCGGGCCGTCGGCGAACGCTCCGGATCCGGACCCGGCCAGCGTCGTGACGACGCCTCCTCGCGTGACGATCCGGATCATGTTACTGAAGGTGTCCGCGACGAGGACGTTCCCGGACGGATCGACGACGACCTGCGCTGGATAGCTGAAGGAGGCAGCGGTGCCGGGCCCGTTCACGGAGCCGGGCGTGGCGGAGCCCGCGAGCGTCGAGACGTCGCCGAGTGGCGTGACCTTGCGAATGCGGTTGTTGTAGGTGTCGCCGACGTAGACGTTGCCCGCCTTGTCCACGGCGACGCCCAAGGCGTAGTTGAAGCCGGCGGCAGCTCCCTTCCCGTCAGCGAACGTCGCGGTTCCGGACCCCGCGAGCGTGGTCACGTGGTTGTCGATCGCCAGCTTGCGGATGCGGTTGTTGCTCTCGTCCGCGATGTAGAGCACGCCGGCCGCGTCGAGCGCCACCCCCGACGGCCCGCTGAAGCTCGCTGCGAGGCCAGGCCCGTCCCCGAAACCGGCCGGATCCTTCCCGGCGAGCGTGGAAACGACGCCCGCGGGAGTCACCTTGCGGATGCGCTGGTTGTCCTTGTCTCCTACGAGGAGGTTGCCGGCGCCGTCGACCGCGACCCCGACCGGGTTGAAGAAGTCCGCTCCGCCTCCCGTTCCGTCCTTGAAGGCGGCCGTGCCCGATCCCGCGAGCGTGCTGACCACTGACGTCGAGGTGACCTTCCGGATTCGGTGGTTGAGGGTGTCCGCGACGTAGATGTTGCCAGTCGCATCCGCTGCGATCTGCTGGGGAGCGTAGAAGCTCGCAGCGGCGTTGAGCCCATCCGCGAACCCGGCGTTCCCTGATCCCGCGAGCGTCGTGACCACGGCGCTGACCGGTACGGGCGCGGCCGTCACGCCACCCGGTGGGGCGGGGACCGGACCGACGGGCCCCGTACCGCCGTCTCCGAGCGTGCTCGCCGAGCACGGCGGCGTGCTCGGCACCTTCGACGGGCACGACGACGAGACCACCACCTTGAACGTGGCGCCGCCCGCGATGAGCTTGCAGATCGCAGGCACGACCTGGATGCGCTTGTCCGCGATCTTCCAGCCGGTCTGCGCGTCGGCGTCGAGCGGGATGTAGCAGCCCTCCTTGCCGCACGCGCCGTCTCCCCCGAGTGGCAGCTTGAGGCCCACGTTGATCTTCGCCGTGTCCGCCGCGTCGGGGATGGGGACCACGCACTGGCCCTTGTCGAGCTGGGCTTCTTGCACGGCGCCGAGGCAGTCGACGGTGTTGAAGCAGGCCTTGGTCGGGCCGCCGAAGAAGTCCTCGGGCCTGAACGACGGGAGGAGCTTCGCGTCGACGGCGTCGGGCGCGCAGCTCCCGGCGACGCACGACTGGCCGTCCGGGCACGTCGACTGGACGAGATCGCCGGTGGCCTTCGCCGTGTCCCTGCAGAGCCAGTGGAGCGACACGCGGAGGGCCGCGACACGGTCGGTCGGCACGGTCGTCACCACGGTCCGGATCAACCTTGGCTTGCCGGCCTGTCTCGCGATCACGCGGACGGTCACGGCCGCGGATGGGTCCTTTCCGGCCACGATGCCGAGGGTGGCCGGCAGCGACAGGGCGGAGCCGCCCACCTCGTACTCCTGCTCGAACTTCTTCACGCCCAGCGAGCTCACGTCCACCGAGATGCGGTCGACGTCCTTCGGGATGGGCATGTCGCTCGTGATCACGACCATGAGCTGCCCGGGTGGCGGCAGTTGCTGGCGCGCGCAGGCGCCGACGGCTGCGACGGCCAGCGCGATCAGGGCCGAACGAGCGCGCACGGTCACCACCTCACCGGGTAGCCGAGCTGGACGGTGCCCGGGCTCATCGTCCCCGGGGTTGCGGCGGCCGCCGCGGGATCGCCGGGCCGCGTGGCGACGTACACGATCGTCACCGTGCCGAGGGCGGCCACGGCCCCGCCCGCGATCCACGCCCACAGCGGCAAACCCGCCTTCGCGGGCTCGAGCGCCACGTCCATGGACCGCGTCTGGTTGTCCTGGATGACCACGTCGGTCTGGTAGGCGCGCATGCCCTCCGAGGTGACGCGGAGCGTGTGGCCGCCGCTCGTCAGGGCGCCCGTCCAGACGCCCTTGCCGACGACGTTGCCATCCACGCTGATGAGGTCATTCGGCGCGGCCCTCACCGCGAGCTTCCCCTCGTGAACATCACGGTCGAGCTTCACGTCGACGACCACCTGGCCGGATCCGCTGACGGTGACCACCTTCACGTACGGACGGTAGCCGTCCTTCGTCACCTCGAGCTTCCGGTCGCCGATGTCGAGCAGGATCTTCCCGACGAGGGGCGTGGTCCCCACCTCCTCGCCGTCGGCGAGCACCTTCGCACCAGCCTCGTTCACGGTGATCGAGACGGCGGTCGTGAAGGGCTCGATCGTATCGATCACGTCCCGCGCCTCGCGGCGCTCCTGTTCGGTGATCACCGAGCGCCCCTCGTCGATGTAGCGCTCGAGGAGGCGCCGCACCTTGACGTAGTGGCGGAGGTTCTTCTCGCAGGCGGCCATGTTCCACAGGAGGCGAGGATCCTTCGACTGCTCGTGGGCGCTCCGGTACTTGACGAGCGCGCCGTTGAAGTCGCGATCCCCGAAGAGGAGCTTCCCGGCCTCGTAGTCGGCCTTCGCCGTGCCGGTGAGGGACTCGGCGAGCGGCGCTGGCGTCGAGGTGGCTGCGGCAGGGGCCGTCGGCGGAGCCGGGCCCTTGTCCTGCGCGCGGACAGGCGCGGTCAGGAGCACGACGACCAGCACGGTGTGCAGGCACGAGGTAGCTCGCATGGACTCGTCCAGAACCAGGGTACCACACCTTCGCACTGGATCGTGTTACCGACCGTCTCGAGCCTGAGGGGTGCGCGCGGCCCCGGAGCGCCGAGTATACCAGGTATACTTTTGGGTCTACCCAGGTATACCCGGACGGCGGACGGCTCCCACGCCCGCCAGCGGGCACCACGTTGCACGAAAACATGGCGTGTCGTTTCGCGCAGACCTCACCATCCCGGCCTCCCTCTCCCTGAAGGGAGAGGGCCGAGGCATCCCCTCATTTTCCTCACGTCGAGCCCGAGCCCGAGCCCGAGCCCGAG
>SXNL01000238.1 GCA_005777185.1 Myxococcales bacterium | reverse complement strand
CGGCTGTCGGCTGTCGGCTGTCGGCTGTCCCGCTGTCCGCTGTCCGCCGTCCGCCGTCCACTACCCGATGATCATCGCCTCGCTCAGCAACTTCCCCTCCCGGAACCTCCTCAGGTTCCAGCGCTGGAACAGGTCCGAGCTCGTCTCCTTCACCACGTGCTCGGCGATGAGCTTCCCCATGATGGGCGCCATCATGAACCCGTGGCCCATGAACCCGGACGCCTGGTAGAAACGCTCCACCTCGTCGATCGCGCCCACGATCGGGTTCGCGTCCGGGGTGATGTCGTAGCAGCCCGCCCACTGCCGGAGCACCTTCACACCCCCGAGGATCGGGCACGCGCGCACGAGCGAACGCGCGTAGCGGCCGAGGAACGCGTGCGTGCTGTCCTGGTTCACGCCCTCGGGGACGTCGCCCTGGCCGACGCCGCCGACGATCTCACCGCGCGTCGACTGGCTGAAGTAGAGGCCGTCGGTGAGGTCCGCGACGAGCGGGCGGAGCCACGGCTTGAGCGGCTCGGTCGAGCAGATCTCGTGGCGGTGCGGGCGGTTGGGGAGCTCGACGCCGAGGAGGCGCGCGACCTCGGGAGACCACGCGCCGGCGGCGTTCACGACCTTGCGCGTGCGGACGTGCGCGGTGACGCCCCCGCGCCCCCTCGCCTCCACGCGCACGCCCGAGATCGTGCTCCCCTTCGTCTCGAAGCCGACGACGTCCGTGAACGGGAGGATCTTCGCGCCGAGCTTCGCTGCGCCAGTCGCGAAGCCCCAGACGAAGGGCCACGGGAAGACGACCGCGTCCTTCGGGTTGTAGCTCGCCGCGACGACGCCGTCGGTGTCGAGCTCGGGCACGACCTCGCGCGCCTCGGTCGGGCTCAGCATGCGCGTCGCGTGGCCGCAGGCGTTCTGGACCGCGACGCTCGCCTCGAGGCTCCTCCTGCGCTCCTCCGAGCGGGTTAGGAACAGGTAGCCTCCCTGCCGGAACCAGACGTTGATCTTCATCTCGCTCGCGAACGCCGCGCACATGCGCAGGCTCTCCTGCATGAGCTGCACGTTCGCCTCGGTCGACCACTGCGCGCGCACGCCGCCGCCGTTGCGCCCGCTCGCGCCGCCGCACAGGTACCCGCGATCGACGACGACGACGCCGCCCTGCCCGAGCCTCCCGAGGTGGTACGCGATCGCCAGCCCCATGATGCCAGCGCCGACGATCACGATCTCGGCGTCGAGTACCTCCCCCACCCTCAACCCCACAGCCTGGCCAGCGCCGCCGCGTGGAGGATCGGGTTGCCGGCGCAGACGCCCGCGTGGTTGTCGAGGCGGGCTCGCCGGTAGTCGATCGGGGCCCCCCGAGCGTCGGTGAACACGGCGCCAGCGGCGCGCGCGATCGCCTCCGGCGCGCACGTGTCCCACAGGTAGCCGGCCATCGTCGGCTGCACGTAGAGATCGGCCTCGCCCGTCGCGACCTCGAGTCCCTTCAGCCCGGCGCTCCCCACGACGCGAAGCCGCGCGCCGAGCTTCCCGAGGAGCGCGTCCGACGCCGGCGGCCGGTGCCAGCGCGACACGACGCAGGTCGCGCGTGCGATGTCCGTCTGCGCGCTCACCGCGATCGGCATGCGGGTCCCGTCCGCGCGCACCTCGAAGGCGCCCGCGCCCATCGCGGCGACGAAGGCCCGCCCCTTCGCGGGCGCCACGATGGCTCCGGCGGTGGGCCGGCCGTCCTCCGCGAGGCCGAGCATCACGGCGAACTCGCCTGTGCGTCCCACGAACTCGCGCGTGCCGTCGAGGGGGTCCACGAAGAAGGCGGCGGGGCTCGCCTGGAAGCCGGCGAAGGTCGTGGGATCGCTCTCCTCGGCGACGATCGGCACGCCGGGAAACCGGCGCGCCAGCGCGGCCGTGATGAACGCGTTCGCGTCCCGATCGGCGGCGGTCACCGGATCGTCCCCCTCCTTGAACTCGACCTGCAGCCCGGGCGTGTCGTACGTGCGCTGGACGATTCCAGCCGCGTCCGTGGCGATCGCAAGCATCGCCTCCATCGCCTCCGCGCGCAGGCTCACGACGCGATCCCGACGCGGTCGAGCGTCCGCGGGAGCTCGGCCAGATCCGCGTCCGGGATGTACCGCGGCCCGGCGCCGGTCTCTCGCACGAGCTGCTCGAGCTGCGTCACCGTGCGGGGCCCCAGGATCGCCGCCGAGACGAGGTGGTTGGCGAGAACGAAGCGCGTCGCCGCCGCGCGCATGGTGTGCACGTCGCCGCGCACGAGGTACCGCACGGCGTCGAGCTGCCCGATCCGCTTCTCGAGCTCGAGCCGTGTCCAGCGCTCGCGCCGCGTGTCCCCCTCCGCGAACTCGTGCGCCTTGCTCCAGAGCCCTGCGAGGAGGCCGTGGGCGAGGGTCGAGCGCGCGAGCAGCCCCGCGCGCGTCAACATGAGCTCGCCAGCGACGCGGTGGACGTCGCGCGCGTGGAAGAGGTTGTACGCCATCTCGACGACCTCCGCGCCCCGGTCCAGCGCGATCTTGGCCACGTCGACGTCACCGCACGAGACGCCCCAGTGCTGCACGAGGCCGTCCTTCTTCGCCGCCGCCATCGCGTCGATCGCCTCGCCGATCACGAGCGCGTCGGGGCTCGGGTTGTGGAGCAGGTAGACCGGCACGGCGTCGACGGCGAGGCGCTTCGCCGAGGCCTTCACGCGCTCGAGCAGCCACGCCTTGTCGAAGCGCTTCCGCGGAGGATCCGTCGTGCGGTCCAGACCGCCCCGGGTCACGATCACGACGTCGTCCTTCCCCCGGAGGAGGCGACCGAGGAGCCGCTCGGTCTTCCCGCCCGCGTACGCGTCGCAGGTGTCGAAGAGCGTGAACCCGATGTCGAGCGCCCGCCCGATCACGAGCTCCGCGTCCGCCTCCGTCACGGCGCCATAGGCGTCACCCGAGAGGCCCCACGTTCCGAGCGCCATCTCCGAGACGAAGCGGCCGGTCCTGCCGAGCGCTCTCTTTCGCACGCCCGTGTGCTTAGCACCTTCCGGCGAACGAGGAGGATCGGCGCGATCCGGACGCCGGCTGGAAAATTGCACCCAGGCCGTAAGGCTTGACGCCCGCCGCAAATGGGTGGATGAAACCGGCCGCCCGCGGTTTTCGGGGCGATTTCACGAAGGAGTCGACGATGCGAAGGATGTACGGAGCACTGGTTCTCGCGGTCATGGCGTCTGCGGCTTGCGGGGGCGGAGAGACTCCCCCGCCGAAGGTGCCCGAGACGACCGCCGTCACGACGCCGCCGCCGCCGCCGCCGGCCCCCACGGCGACGGTCGAGGCCCCCCCGCCGCCCGCGAAGGCGCCGCTGGCCGACCTCATCCGCAAGAACGAGGGCGACTTCATCAAGGCGCTCATGGCGCACGACGCGAAGGCGGTCGGCGCGACGTACGCGGACAACGCTGTGTCCACGATGTACGGCGCCCCCGCGAGCGTCTCGGGCAAGGACGCCATCACCAGCACGTGGCAGAAGCAGTTCGACGCGTTCCCGGACATGAAGGGCGGCGCGAGCCGCATCTTCCACACGAAGGACGTCGTGATCACCGAGTGGGCCGTGAACGCCACGCACAAGGGCGAGTTCTTCGGCATCAAGGGCACCGACAAGCCGATCGGCTTCTCCGGCGTGACGGTCACGTGGTTCAACGACGAGGGAATGCGCAAGGAGGAGCACGTCTACTGGGACGTGGGCACCGTGATGTCGCAGATCGGCGTCTCGAAGATGAAGGCCCGGCCGATCCCCGCCCTGCCCACGAAGCCCGAGATGTTCACCGTGCAGAACACCGACGCGGAGAAGAAGAACCTGGAGGTCGGCAAGGCGGCCTACGCGGCCATGGAGGGCAAGGGCGACCTCAAGGCCTTCCTCGCGACCATGGACGAGAAGGTCGACTGGGACGACATGACGCAGCCCGCCACCATGAAGGGCCGCGGCGAGGCCGAGAAGTGGTTCACGGCGATGCACAAGGGCTTCTCGGACGGGAAGATGGCCACGAAGAACGCGTGGGCGTTCGGTGACTACATCGTCGTCGAGTCCGAGTTCACGGGCACGCACACGGGCGAGTTCATGGGCGCGAAGCCGACCAAGAAGGCGATCAACTTCCACGGGCTCGACATCGTCCAGGCCAAGGACGGCAAGGCCGTGCACGGCTGGTGGTACGCCAACGGCGCCGAGGCCGCGATGCAGCTCGGCCTCATGAAGCCGCCGGGCGATGCCAAGGCCGCCGATCCGAAGGCCGCGCCGAAGGCGGACGCGCCGAAGGCCGATCCGAAGGCCGCGCCGAAGAAGTAGTCCGGGACGTCACCGCCCCGGGCGGTTGTAGTGGGCGAAGGTCGTACCGATCTTCGCCCGCTCCTTTTTTGTGCGCGGGCCTGGTCGAGGCGCCTCGGCTACGCTCACCGCATGCGCCGGGGTATCGCTCGTGCGGCGCCATCGACTTCGGGGCCGCCGCGTCGAAGTGCAACATCACCTGCAACGGAAACGAGGCGTGCGACGCCGTCACGTGCGACCGCCCCGACTGCCAGATCGCGTGCACGCAGTTCCGGTCGTGCGCGGGACCGGTCCTGTGCACGGGCGACACGTGCGCGATCCAGTGCACCGGCCCGGAGGCCTGCCTGGCCGTCACGTGCGCGACGCCCGGCGCCCTCGGGCCGTGCCGCGTCGACTGCGCAGCGTTCCGCGCGTGCGAGGACGTGACGTGCACCGCGAGCGCGTGCACGGTCACCTGCAACGGCAACGAGGCGTGCGGCGGGGCCGTCGTCGCGAATGCCAAGACCACGAACGTGGCCTGCACCGCGTTCCGTTCGTGCAAGTCCGCAGCCTGTCCGACGGGCGATACGTGCGCGCTCTCGTGCACGGGCACCCAGTCGTGTCTGGGCGGGATCTGCTGCAAGGCGGGCGTGTGCCTGGGCTCGCCGAACACGTGCCCGTGAGCGTTCACTCGAACCAGTAGTGGAACGTCGTCACGGGGCTCCCCGAGGCGATCACCTCGACGTCCACCTCGCCGCCCATCCCGGCCGGAAGGTCGAAGGCGAGCTCCTCCCACGCGGTCGTGGACAAGGTCACCCGCGCGATCTCCTTGGCCGCCGCCAGGATCCGCAGCGTCGAAGGAGGTGAGGGCGCGAGCGCACGCACGATCCCACGGTGCCGTCCCTGTCCGAGCCGGACGCGAAACGCGTCCCTCGTGCGCGCGGTCCGCCCGCCGTCGATGACCCCACCGCCCGCCGGCGACAGGCCGCTGTGGATCGTCTCGTCGGTGTCGCGCGCGCCCGCGAGGTCGTAGCCGTGGGCGCGCTCGCTCTCCACGTCGGCGACGTCGACCGTGTCTGCGGGCTGGAAGCCGGGCGTCCACGGGAGCTCGCCCTTGCCGAGGTGGTCGTAGTTCGCGACGTAGACACGCATGGTCTGTCCGCCCAGGATGGAGCTGTCCGTGACCGTCACCTCGTGGAGCAGCTCGCCGAGCACCGCGTCGCACGCCATCCACTCGGCGTACACGATGAAGTGGGTCGGAAGGAGCTCCGGGCGATCGCGCCGGAGCCGCTCGTAGTGCTCGTAGCGCGACGCGGCACCGGCGACCCAGTAGCGGCCCTCGCTCTGCGTCGTGAGGCCCACGATGTCGAACGTGCGCCGGTCGCCGAAGTAGGCGATGGCGCCCGTGTCGTTGACGCCGATGCGGGCGCCCTCCGGGAGGTTCGCTCGGGCCCACCTGCCGAGCGCGACCTGCTGGCGGTCGATCCCGCTCGCCGAGTTGGCCACGTCCTCCACGACGCCGTCGTGGCGCGAGCCGAAGAGGCCCGCGAACACCCCGATCACGAGCAGCGAGACGTGGCGGGCGCGCCGGTGAAGCGAGCCCGCGAACTGCCCGAGGAGATCCGCGATGCACGCGAGGCCCACGAGCCAGCCCGTCGAGAAGGGCCATAGGTAGCGCAGCCGGTTCCAGAGGAAGGTCACGTACAAACACGGCACGAGCGCCGCGAGGGCGATCGCGATCACGAAGACGGCGCGGAACGGTCGCCGCTTGATCACGCCGCACGTGCCGATCGCCCCGATGGATGCGAACGCCACGGGCGCGCCACCCTTCGGCAGAAACTCGGCGGACCAGATCTCCCCGTTCAGGAGCTTGGTCACGAAGGTCCGGACGTTCTCCCAGGCCGTGGGCGTCCAGGGGGGGTACGGCGTGCCGGACAGGAGCTTCACACGCGCGGTGGAGCTCTGCGCGTCCCCCGTGACGACATGGAGGATCGCGGGGAGCAGGGCGAGCGACAGGAGGGGCACGATGGCGAGGGCCCGGGTCCTGAGATCCCTCGACGCGGGGAACGCCGCGAGCGCGACGACGGGCGCGAGGGAGAAGATCGCACCCTCCGGACGCAGCAGGGGGCACAGGAACGCGAACGCGCAGAGCAGGTTCCGCCGGCGCGCCGAGCGCAGCAGCGGCTCCTCGACCCACTCGGCCGATCGCCGGACGGTGCTCGTGATCGCCCACGCGAACGGGAGGACCTCCATGCCGCTCGGCGCGAACCACTGGAGGCCGCCGAACGAGAGCACGAGCGCGGCCGCGCCGATGGCCGCGGCGTGGTTGGCGAGCTTCGACGTGAGCGCCCACGCCTCCCAGGCGAGCGCGCCGTAGGCCGCGTACGAGAGCCCCCACGCGGCCCACAGGATGCTCTTCCCCGTGAAGCCGACCTTGTAGAAGAGCGCGAGCGCGAGCGGCCACAGGAAGCTGGTCGCGCCGCTCGACGGGGGCTCACCGGCCTGGAAGCGGAACGGGTGCCCCTCCGCGAACGCCCGCGCGTACTGGAAGTGGATGTACGCGTCGTCCAGCGTCGCCGCGGGCTCTCCGCAGCGCGCGAGGATGTGCGAGATGGCGGCGCGCGCGAGGACCCCGATGGCGATCGCGATGGCGATCGTCCCCGCGTGCCTCCTCGCGAGGCCCATCGCGCCGTCCGCGGGCCCCATCTCAGTCGGCGCTCGCGTCCCCGCCGCCGGCGCCGCCGTCGATCGCGCGGTGGCAGGTGTCCTCGCACAGCCTCGCGCGGGAGATCACCGCCGCCACGGTGCAGCCGTCCCCGATCCCCGCGTCCACGTCGGCGCACGGCACCGCGCACGCCGGCAGCTTCTTCGGACCCGCGTCGCACCCGAGCGCGCCGGACGCGGCGACCTCGCCCAGGCACGATACGTCGCGCGCGAAGAGGCACTCGATGAACGTCTTGCAGCCGCGGTCCCCGTAGCAGCGGTTGATCTCCGCGCAGGCGGTCGCCTCCAGACAGCCGTCGCACGCGGGCGGGCCGAGCCGGGGGACCTCGACCGCGAAGGAGCAACCGGCGAGGCCGCACTCGGTGTCGCACTTGTCGCGCACGCACTCGTACGCGTCCTTCGCGCTGCCCGCCGGGCGGATCGCCACGCACCTCGGATCGTCCTCGGCGGCGGGGCGCCCGGCGTCGCGCGCGACGCACCGCAGGTACTCCCTGACCTTCCGGGGACACTCCGGATCCCGGTCGTCCGCGCACCGTCCGACGGCGCCGCAGCACCGCGTCTGGGCGCACGGCTCGCAGGCCTGAGGTGGATCCGCGCTCGAGACGGCCAGCGCGTAGTCCTGGGCGCGGCACTCCTTGAGCTGGTTCTGGTCCACCGCGAAGATCGTGGCGCACGCGAGGAGCCCGGATCCGAGCAGCGCGGCCACCGCGCAGATGCGTGCAGTCTGCATGCTCAGAACGTCCCCGACACGCCCGGCACGCCTGGCCGCACGGCCGCGCCCGTGATCGTCACGCGCTCGGTCTTCGGCACGAGCATGCCGATGAACCCGACGATGAGCCCCGAGGCGAGCGCGACGCCGCCGGCCGTGGCCACGAACCCGTACCCGCGCGCGTCCGCGATGTCGCCGCGGATCACCGACGGCAGGCAGTAGCGGTCCTGGCACGCGCTCTTCGCGGACGCCTTGTCGAAAGTGAGCGTCGTGAAGATCGTCGTGGTCACGAGGCCGAGGCTCGCCACGGAGAAGCCTATCCACACGGCCGGGTTGATGCTCTGCCGCACGAAGTACCGTTCTCCCGCCGCGCCGCCGGTGGGCTTCGGCTTCGGCGGCACCCACACGGGCTCCACCTCGATCGTCTTCGTCTCCCCCTCGGCGACCGTGATCGACCCCTTCCACTCCGGACCGTCCCCCGCGCGCGCCACGACGACG
Organism: Myxococcales bacterium; assembly: GCA_005777185.1. Classification (GTDB taxonomy): domain Bacteria; phylum Myxococcota_A; class Polyangia; order Polyangiales; family Polyangiaceae; genus SXNL01. The sequence goes on along the minus strand of SXNL01000238.1, from coordinate 6,772 downwards.
TGCGAGCCCGGGTTCACCTTGCGGGGGTCCTTCAGCGAATCCACGAGCACCGGCCCCTCGTCGATCGTCACCGTCGCGGTCGCGCCCTTCGGGAGGCGCAGCGCCACGACGAGCGAGGGGATCCGCGGCTCGAGCTCTATCGCGGCGCGGGCCGCCTCCTCGCGTGCCTGGTGGGACCGCGACGTCTCCTCCGGGTGGACGGCGATGCGGCGCACGGAGAGGTAGAGCTCGCGCGCGTCGAGCACGCGGCCCGCGAGCGCGTACGCCTTCCCGAGCTCGACCGCTGTGATGGGCGTCGGGATGATGGTGTAAGCTACACGTAATTTCTCGATCGCCGGGTGGATCTCGCCCTTGTCGCGGAGCACCACCCCCTCGCGCAGGCGCTCCCGGGCGGTCGCGAGGTCCTCGGCGGAGGTCGTGTCCGCCCGCGCGGCGCCTGCCACGAGGAGGGCCGCGAGCGCGGCGCTAGCGTACGTCGATCTCATGGGTCTTCGTCGTCGTCGCGGTCGCGGGCGCCGTCGGGGCGGCGACGGGCGACGAGGTGACGGGGGCGCCGGATGGCGGCGGGGACGGAGTCGGCGCGTTCTTGCGGGCTCCTTCGGCGCCCGGTCCCCTCGGGCCCCGGATCCGGGGGCCCGCGTCGGCGCCCCGGCTCGGGGCGCTCCCGGAGGTGAAGACGTGTGCGGTCCCGAACGCCGGGTCTCCCGCGGTCGCCGCCGAGCCGACGGGGGCCGCGGCGCTGGACCCAGGGGGTACGCCGCCGGTCCCGAGCGGGACCGAGGCCGCGGCGGCCAGCGAGTTCGTCATCTCCACCGCGCGTGGCGCCTCGACGGAAGCGCCCGTGGTGACCGCGCGCGCGTCGGGGGCCAGCCTCCACGCGATGAGGCCTGCGGCGGCGACGACGAGCACGAGCGCGCCTGCGCCGAGCCTCGGGGCGAGCGACCGCGGCGGCCTCGGCGGCGCGAGGACCTCGACCGAGGCTTCTCCCGTCGAGGCACCCTCCTCGCGAGGCGTGTCCGCCACGGTCGCCGCGAGGGCGGCGGCGGACGTGTCGCGCGCCCTCCGCGGCCCGCTGGTCGCACCCGAGTGGGACAGCGAGGGCGCGATGCCGACCGCCTCGCGGAGCCCGTCCGCGAGCTCCTTCGCCGTGGCGTACCGCTGGTCGCGATCGCGGCTGCACGCGCGCATGAACCAGGCGTCCACCCCCGCGGGGAGCGCGGGGACGAGCGAAGTCGGCGCGGGAAGCGGGCCGGTGGCGATGGCCACGGCGATGCCTCCGAAGGAGTTGCCCTCGAACGGCCGCTTGCCGGTGAGGGCCTCGAACGCGACGACGCCGACGCTCCAGAGGTCGCTCTTCGTGTCCGGATCCTTCTCGGCCGTCACCTGCTCCGGGCTCATGTAGTAAGGGGTGCCGACGATCTGCCCCGTCTTCGTGTCGGTGGTGCGGCCATCCATGGCTGCCTCGACGTCCTTCGCGATGCCGAAGTCGAGCAGCTTGACGAAGAAGCGCTCCTCGCCGTCGCCGTCGATGAGGAACACGTTGTCCGGCTTGATGTCGCGGTGCAGGATCCCGGCCGCGTGGACGCGGGCGAGCCCGCGGCACATCTGCGTGACGATCGACGCCACCTCCCGCGGCGGCAGCGCGTCGCCGTCGCGCAGGTGATCGCCGAGGCTCCGCCCTTCGAGGTGCTCCATCACGATGAACGGGTAGCCCTCCGCGGTCAGCCCGTGGTCGAACACCTGCACGACGTGCGGGCTCTTCACCTGCGCGGCCGCCTCTGCCTCGCGCGTGAACCGGGCGCGCGCCGTCTGGCTGTTCCTGAGCTCGCCGAGCATGAACTTCACCACGACCTGGGTCTTCAGGCTGAGGTGATCGGCGAGCCATACGCTCCCCATGCCGCCGGCCCCAAGCTCGCGCACGAGGCGTACGTTGGGCGTCACGTGCTGCCCCGGCGTCATGGAGTCGAGTATACCCCAAAGGGTGAAGCCCCCGTACCCCTATGCCGACGCGCCGCGGCTGCCCGAGGGTGATCGTGTCGACGTATCGAAGCTCGTGAGCGGGAGGAGCTACGAGCTCGAGGTGGGCCCAGGGCGCGGCGGCTTCCTGCTCGAGCGCGCCGCCGCGGTGCCCGACGCGGCGCTCATCGGGCTCGAGATCCGGAAGAAGTGGGCCACGCTCGTCGATCGCCGGCTCGACAAGGCCGGCTACCGCCTTCGCGCGCGGGTATTCGCCGAGGACGCCAAGCTCGCCCTCCCGCGTCTCGCTCCCGACGGCGTGTTCTCGCGCGCCTTCCTGCACTTCCCGGACCCTTGGTGGAAGAAGCGCCACGAGAAGCGGCTCGTGATGGGCGACGCCTTTCTCGCCGAGGTCGCCCGTCTCCTCGCGCGCGGCGGCGAGCTCTTCCTCCAGAGCGACGTGGAGGAGCGCGTCGCGGAGTACGAGGCGCACGTCGCGATGTCGCCCGCGTTCGCGCCCGCGGGGGACGCGCCGGGTTCGCCGCGAATCGCCGACAACCCGTACGTCGCGCGGAGCCCCCGCGAGCGCAGGGCGATCGCGGACGGATTGCCGATCTTCCGGCTGCGGTACACCCGAACCTGAGCCACCCGGCACGCGTACGGGCGAGAAGGACGCTCGCTACAGCGTGAACTTGTGCCGAGCGGTCCCGTCCACGGGCACGCTGACCGTCGCGCTCAGCGTCTTGCCGTCCTGTGTCGTGCACGTGACCCTGTGGTTGCCCGACGAGATCTCGATCCCGGCGACCGGCGTGGCGCCGCGGGGCGCGCCGTCGATGCTGACGTTGCACCAGCCACCGGAAGCGGCGACGCTGATCTTCCCGTTGCCCTTCGGCTCGGCCGTCGCGGGCGGCGGCGCCGCGACGGTGGCCGTCGGCTTCGACGGGGCGTCGCTCGCGGCGGGCTTCGCGACCTTCGCCTTCTCGAGGATGACGTCGAAGCGCTTCGTCTCCATCGCGTTGCCCATGAACGGGATCGTCTGCTCGACGTAGCCCGGCGCGGTCACGAAGAGCTTGTGCTGCTCGCCGGAGGTGAGGCCGTCGAGCAACCCCTTGAAGGTCTTCCCGTCGACGGCCATCGTCGCGGGCACGCCCTCCGGCTTGATCGACACCTCGACGACCACCGACCCCTTCTTCAGGGCGACGCTCACCTTGCGCACCTTGCCATCCTCGAGCTGCAGCGACTCCCTGCCGTTCTCGAACCCGTCCTTGCTCAGCTTCACGTCCAGGTTCGTGTTCAGGGGCAACCCCCCGATGGCCGCGGGCGTCGTCTCCGGGCGCAGGTCCCCGTTGATCCAGATGGCGGCTCCCGGCGGATCGCTCGACACGTCGATCGTCCCCCGGAGCCCCGGATCCGGCCGCTGCTCCGCCGCCACGGGCGCCTTGCGCATCCACAGGAACCCGCCCACACCGCCGAGGAGGAGCAGCACGCCGAACCCCGCGGCGAGGAGCGCGATGAACCCGCCCGACGATCGCTGGGCCGGGAGGTTCGTCACCGTGTGCGCGGCCGCGGGCATGCTGCTCGCCGTCATCGATAGGCGCCGCTCGCCCGTCATCTCGAGCTCCTGCTCGGCGCCGCGGTGGTAGTCGATGATGTCGGCGAGCTGCTTGCCCTGGAGGAGCGCCTCCTTCTGCGCGGCCAGCTTCTCCTCGAACAGCCCCTGCATGAACTTGTTGAGGGCGATGTTCGACACCGCGATCTGCCGCCGCCGCACGAAGGCCTCGATGTCGGCCTGCATGTCGCGCGCCGTCTGGTACCGCTGCGCCGGGCTCTTCGCGAGCGCCATCAGCACGATCTGCTCCAGATCCGGCGGGTACCCGGGCCGCACCTGCGAGGGCAGGGGGTAGTCGCGCTCGCAGATGAGCTTCAAGGTCTCGTACTCGCTCCGGCCCTTGAAGAGGCGCTTGCCCGTCGTCAGCTCGAAGAGCATGACGCCGACGGCGAAGATGTCGCTCCGATGGTCGATGTTCTCGCCACGCGCCTGCTCCGGCGACATGTACGGGACCTTGCCCTTGAGCTTGCCGCTCTTGGTCGCGCTCTCGAGCGGCTTGTTGTCGCTCTTGGCGATGCCGAAGTCGACGATCTTCACGTCGCCCGTGAAGGTGACCACCACGTTCTGCGGCGAGATGTCGCGGTGCACGATGCCGAGGTGCGAGCCGTCGAGCTCCGTCTTGTCGTGCGCGTACGCGAGGCCCTGGCACATACCGAGGATGATGGCGAGGGCATGCTCGAGCGGGAAGTCGAGCGTCCCCTTCGTCTTCATCTGGCGCACGACGGAGCGCAGATCCTCGCCGTGGACGTGCTCCATCGCGATGTAGAACCGCCCGTCGACCTCCCCCACGTCGAAGATCTGCACGATGTTCGGGTGCGACAGGGTGGCCGCGATGCGGGCCTCCTGCAGGAGCATCTCGATGAACGCACGGTCCTGGTTCATCTGAGGCAGGATGCGCTTGATGACGATGAGCTTCTCGAACCCGGCCACGCTGCGCTGGATCGCGAGGAAGATCTCGGCCATGCCCCCCGACGCGATCTTGCGCAGGAGCATGTACTTCCCGAAGCGCATCGGCATTCCATCCGCGCCGAGCATCGCCGCGCTCGTGGGTGGCGCCGGTGTCATGAGGGGGGTGGACGGGATGGGCGGGGACGACGTCGACATGGACCTCGGCGGGAGCCGTCTTGCGAGCGCGAGACCTCCTTGAACCCTAGTCCGAAGGGGGAAGGTGGTCAACGCAGCCACGCCCCGGCGCGGGTTGGCTACCATGTAGGTTGGGTGGCTTCGATGCGGCATGGTACATGGAAGACGCCCATGAATCGCGCATGGATCGCCGGCCTCGGCCGGACGCCGCTCTTGCCGCTCGCCCTCGCGATGCTGGGCATGTTGCACCCCGCCGGCGCGGCGAGGGCGAGCCTCCTCTCGCCGATCGTCAAGGGGCCGTTCCTCCAGCGCCTGGGATCGACCACCGCGGTGATCGGCGTCGAGGTCGACCCGCCCCAGCCCGTCGCGATGACGCTCGACGGCGATGCCGGTCCGCGCCCGCCCCCCTCTCCCGACGCGACCGCCTTCCACACGTTCGCGCTCGCGGACCTCGAGCCCGGGCGGCGTTACGCCTACACGGTGCGCGCGGGAGGCGCGAGGAAAACCGGGACGTTCACGACGGCCCCGCGAGAGGGCGAGGCGGCGGAGTTCCGCTTCCTCCTCTACGGGGACACGCGCTCGGACGCCACCGCCCACGCCGAGGTGGTGCGCGCGATGCAGAGCCACCCGGCGTCGTTCATGATCAACACCGGCGACCTCGTGGCGAACGGGGAGATCGCGGCCGAGTGGCAGGAGTTCTTCGACATCGAGACCCCTCTCCTCCGCGACCGCCCGCTCTTCGCCGCGGTCGGCAACCACGAGCTCACCGATCGCGACGCCACCCTGTTCCTGCGCTACTTCCCGCCTGACGAACGCGCGAAACCCGGCGAGCGGCCGCTGCTCCACGGCACGTTCCGCTGGGGAAACGCGCGCTTCTTCCTCGTGAACGCGATGGATTCGTGGGCCGACGGCAAGGAGAAGGCGTGGCTCTCCGCGGCGCTCGAGCGCGCCGTCGCGGAGCCGGGGTTGAAGTGGCGGGTCGCCGTCATGCACCACGGACCGTGGTCGAGCGGTCCTCACGGCGGGAACCGCCCGCTCCACGACGCGGGCGTCGTCGGCCTGCTGCGCAAGCACAAGGTCGATCTCGTCGCCGCCGGCCACGATCACCTGTACGAGCGCGGCGAGTCCGAGGGGACGCGGTACGTCGTCACGGGCGGCGGCGGCGCGCCGGGCTACGCGGTGAAGGCCAAGCTCGCGACGACGCGCAAGCTGGAGACGGCGCGCCACTTCATCGCCGCACGCGTCACCGCCGACGCGTTCACGCTGTCGGCACACCGCGCGGACGGTTCGCTCGTCGAGACGTGCGGCTTCGGCAAGAAGGAGGGATGGGACTGCGATCCGGCACCCGCCCCGGAGAGGCCGCCGACCCAGGCGGGCCCGCCTGTCTTGGCGGACGCCCCCGCGTCGGGCGGCGCGACGAGGTGCGGGTGTCACGTGGCAGGGGCGCCCTCGCCCGCAGCGCTCCCGCTCGTCGGCGGCCTCGCCCTCCTCCTCGCGAGGAGAGCCTTGCGGAGACGCGCGCGCACCCGTTAGCCTGGGGGAGCCCATGCGCTGGTTCATCGTACCGAGCACGCTCGCCGTGCTCGCCTTCGCCACCTCGTGCACGACCTTCCGCGACGACCTGGTCCGCGGGCAGGGGGCGTACGAGGCGAGCAGCCACGACCGCGCGCTCGCGATCCTGAAGCAGCTCGAGGCCGACCAGGCGCACCTCACGGACGAGGAGCGCGCGCACTACGCGTATCTCCGCGGGATGACCGACTACCGCATCGGCTATCGCGCCGAAGCGCGTCACTGGCTCGCCATGGCGGAGCAGCTCGACAAGCTGACGCCGGGTTCGCTCCCCGCCGAGTGGAAGACGCGCATGCTCGAGGCGCTCGAGGATCTGAACCGCACCGTGTGGTCGGGCGGGATGCAGGAGCTCGTGAACGCGGACAAGCCGACGACCACGCCCCCCCCGCGGAAGTCCGCGGACGAGCCCTAGACCCAATGCCGATCGGTTAGGCGCGATCCAGCGCAAGAGAAGGGGTGCCCCCACTCGCCGCGCTGCGCGCGTCGGTCTCCCCCAAATCGCGCGCTACGCGCGCTCAAGAGCTGTCCAACAATTTGCCCGGGGCTGCCCTTCGT
>SXNL01000033.1 GCA_005777185.1 Myxococcales bacterium | reverse complement strand
CGCCGTGACCGGTTCGCGAGGCCGAGGGCGCACGGGCAGGCGATGATCAGGACCGCGACCGCGCTCACGAGCGCGTGCGCGAGGCGCGGCTCGGGCCCGGCGACGAGCCACGCGAGGAACGCGCTCGCGGCCGCAAGGACGACCGTCGGTACGAACCAGGCGCTCACGCGGTCGACGAGCCGCTGCACGCGCGCCCTCGACCGGGACGCCTTCGACACCATCGCGACGATCTGGGCGAGCGTCGTGCTCCGTCCGACGCGTTCGGCGCGCACCAGGAGCGCCCCGTCCCCGTTGAGCGTCCCGCCGGTCACGGCGTCGCCGACCACCTTGTCGACGGGGATGGGCTCGCCGGTCAGCATCGACTCGTCCACCGCCGACCCGCCCTCGATCACCACCGCGTCGACGGGCACGCGCTCCCCCGGCCGCACGCGCAGGCGGTCGCCGCGACGCACGCCCTCGATCGGCACGTCGACCTCGGCGCCGTCCGCCGCGACGCGACGCGCGGTCCTGGGCGCGAACGCGAGGAGCGCGCGGATCGCGTCGCCGGTGCGGGCACGCGCGCGGATCTCGAGCACCTGCCCGATGAGGACAAGCGTCGTGATCACGGCCGAGGCCTCGAAGTAAACGTCGGGCACGCCGCGGTGACCGCGCATCTCCACCGGGAAGATCGAGGGCGCGAGCGCGGCCGCGAGGCTGTACGTGTACGCCGCGGCGGTCCCGAGGCCGATGAGCGTGAACATGTTCAGGTTCCAGGTCCGCAGCGACGCGACGGCCCGCGCGAAGAACGGCGCGGCGCCCCACACGACGACGGGCGTCGCGAGGGCCAGCTCCACCCAGACGAGGACCCGCGCGCCGACGGCGTGGGCCACGGGGTCGCCTGGCACCACGTCGCTCATCGCGAGGAGGAAGAGGGGCGCGGTGAACGACGCGGAGACGACGAGGCGCCGCCGCATGTCGGCGAGCTCTTCCTCGCCGCCCGCCTCCAGCGACACCTCCGTCGGCTCGAGCGCCATGCCGCACTTCGGGCACACCCCCGGCCCGAGCTGGACGACCTCGGGGTGCATGGGACACGTGTGCTCGACGCCGGCCGCTCCCGGATCGGGCTCGGCGGGCGAAGGCTCGGGCGATGGCGCCGTGTACCGCGCGGGATCGGCCTCGAACTTCGCCTTGCAGCGCGGGTTGCAGAAGTACCATGTGCGGCCCTCGTGCTCGAGGGTGTGCTTCGCCCGCGCCGGATCCACTTTCATGCCGCAGACCGGATCGGTCGCCTTCTCGACGGGCGGCGGCGGCGGGGCGTCGGTGGTCTGCGCTTCGGAGACGGTCATGCGGGATCCCTCCTAGTCCAGCACGGAGCGCGACGCACGCTGCTACGATGCGCGCAGATGTTGCATCCCGCGCTCCTCGCGATCGCCGTCGTGGTCCCCGTGCTCGCGGTGGTCCTCGCGTCGCCCGAGGCCCGGCGGTGGCTCCGCGGCACGGGGAGCGTCCGACAGACGCTCTCCAACGCGGGCGTCGGGCTCCTGTTCCTGGGATCGCAGCTCCTCCTGCGGGGGACGCTCATCGGAGCGTACGCGGGGGCGGCCGCCCTCGTGCCGTGGAAGCTCCCGGAGCGCCCGTGGGCCCATGGCGTCGCGTTCGTGCTCCTCGATCTGGTGTACTACCTCCAGCACCGCGCCGAGCACGCTGCGCCGCTGCTCTGGGCGATCCACTCGGTGCACCACCAGTCGCGGGACTACAACCTGTCCGTCTCGTTCCGCGTGGGCGCGCTCGCCTCGGTGTCCACGCTCGTGTTCCACCTCCTCCTCGCGGTCAGCGGCGTGAGCGCGAGCACGTACGCCGCGGTCGTCGCCGTCCACGCCGTGCTGCTCTCCGGTCTCCACGCCCGCACGAAGCTGACGCTGGGCCCGGGACGCTTCCTCAACGCGCCGGTGTTCCACCGCGTGCACCACGGCGCGGAGGACGCGTACATCGACCGGAACTTCGGCGGCGTCCTCCTCGTGTTCGACCGCCTCTTCGGCACGTTCGCGCCCTACGTGGAGGAGCCCACCTATGGCGTGGCTGGCGAGGGATCGCAGCGCGACCCGCTGCGCGCGAACGTCGCACCCTGGGAGACGCTCGCGGCCTCGATCCGGGCCCAGCCGACGCTGCGGAGGAAGCTCCTCGCCCTCTTCGTCCGTCCGCGCAGGTGATCGTCACGGACACGTCGGGAACGGCCGCCGGCTGTGCGGCTGCTCCGAGCGGATCGCGGCGCACGTCTCCACGCAGCGCACGCCGGGTCCAGGCCCCGGCGGCCCCTTCGCGCACGGCTCCCAGGTGACGCCACCCGGCGTCGGGGGAGGGCAGGCGGGCGCGAGCACCCAGCAGGTGCCGACCGGGTCGATCTCGCAGCGTTCCGGCGACGAGGCGAGGCGGGCACACCTCGCGACGGGATCCGGGCACGCGAGCCTCGCGGGGCCGCCGCACGCCGCGGGCGCGCCGCACTCCCCTGGCGTGTCCGATGGGACACCCGCGAGCGCGCGCATGCACGGGTTCCAGTACGTCACGCGGTTGCAGCCACAGCGAGGGTCGGCCAGCGCGTCGCAGAACACCGGCCTCTTGCGGCAACGCCCCAGCGGCGCGGCGCAGGTCGGCCGCTCACACAGGTCGTCCGGCGCGCAGTCCGCGTTCGTCGCGCAGGGAGGTCCGCTCGGCCCCAGGCCCCCGTCCCCGCCAGGCGCCGCAAGCTCCGCGACGACGACGTCCGTCGGTGCGCACGACGCGCAGGCGACCGCCACCGCGCCGATCCACGCGAAGATGCGCGACGTCACCGCGCCTCCGGCGCACGCTCGACGGGGCGCGCGAAGGTCGGCGATCCGACGACGCCCCACGCGATCCCGACGGACAGCGACGGCCTCGCGCGGAGGGGCGAGAACACCTCTTCCGGCACCCCACCGGTGCGCGTCACCCACCGACGGGGCGCGAGGTCGAGATCCAGGCTCGCGTTCGCGAGCACATCGACGGTGGACGCGATCCCGTAGTGCGCGCCCACGAACGTCGTGAGGATCGGCACCGCGTCCGCCCGATCCGCGCCGAGCTGGCTGGCGGGCACGACGCCGGAGCGCGGCGTGGTGAAGAACACGTCCGCGCCGACCCCCGCCGAGGCCTCGAGGTACCAGCTGGTGCCGCGCGCGAGCTCCAGCGTCGGAGCCAGGCGCATCGACAGCACGGTCGTCCGGAGCTCGAGGAGGTTCCCCTTGGCGTCGAAGGGCGTGTGGTACGCACCGGTGAGCCAGACGCCAGGGCTCCACGGGCCGCGGTCCAGCCGCCCGGCCACGCCCACCCCACCCAGGGCCGCGAAGTTCGCACCCCCGAACGCCCGCGCGCCGAGGAACCCCGCCACATCCAGCGCCGGGCCGCGACGGTCGGCGGGCGCGGGACGATCCCTGGCGGGTGGAGGCGCCTCGGGCGGAGGCGCCGCGGGCGGAGGCGCCGCGGGCGGAGGCGCCGCGGGCGGGGGCGCCGCAGGTGGAGGCGCCGCAGGTGGAGGCTTGTCGAGATCGCGGACGTCCTCGACGGACGCCTGGATCACGTGCGCGGTGGTCTCGATCACGAGCTGCGGCGAACCCGCCCAGCGCACGCTCCGGCGACCGAGGACCTCGCCCGTCTTGCCGCTCTCGATGACGACGCTCACCTCCGCGCCGCCGCGGAGATCCACGCGCACCACCGCGAGGGGGCGGGACCCGGCCGCCACCGTCGGACGGTCCACGCGCTGCACCACGAGCCGCATCCCCAGGCGGCCGAGCAGCTCGGCGAGCGAGGCCTCGAGCGCCGCCGTGTCCTCGGGGCTGCCGACGGCGCCCACGACGACGAGCGCCGGCTCCTCCGCGCGCGCCCGTCCCGGGGCCGCGAGGACCCACGCCACCAGGCACAGCTTCGAGAAGAACGCCCCCGCGCGCTCGGTCAACGCGATCCGAGCTCCGCCAGCCGCGCCCGTGCGCGCGGCGCGTGAATGGACCCCGGGTACGCCTCGATCAGCCGGGACCAAGCGGTGGCCTCCTCGGCATGCCTCCCGAGCCTGGACAGCGCGGTCGCACGCGCGGCGAGCGCGTCCTCACGGAGCGCGCCCTGCCCTCCGCCGAGGTACGCGTCGAGCTCGCGGAGCGCCGCGCTCGCGTCACCGGTGTCGAGGAGGAGCCGCCCCAGCGTCGCGTGGGAGAGGCGGGCCTCCGCGGACCCGGGGTAGCGCGCCTGCAGCTCGCGGTATCCACGCACAGCCTCCGTGCGCTCGCCCCGCGCACGCGCCCGGTTCGCGTCCGCGAACAGCGCCTGGGGGCCGCCCACGTCGGGGACGATGGCGGGGGGAGGCGGGTCGATCGCCGGCGACGCGACCGACGGTGCCTCGGTGCGCGCAGGGGTCGAGCGCAACGTCGGCGACGCGACCGACGGTGCCTCGGCGCGGGCCGGGCTCGACCGCGGCGGCTGGGGCGCGTGGACGGCGGGGCGCGGCGGCTCGCTCCTCGTGAGGGGCGTGATGGGCGGGGGTGCGTCGATCCGCGGCGGTGGCGTCGGGATCGTGGGCGCGGTCTCTTCCACGACGCCGGCCGGCGCGACGGGCAGGGCCGGCCGCGAGGCCTTCCGCGGCGCGGCGGGCGTCGACGGGAGCGGGGGGGTCTCCTGGACGGTGCTCGGGGTGGCCTGCCCGGGGAACAAGCTCTGGAACACGTTGCCGAGGCGCGAAGCGGCCGCCACGCCGCCCAGGGTGGTGAGCATCGCGGCCGCTGCGGCAGCCAGGATGAGGAAGCGAGCCGGGCGCGCCTTCCGACCACGACCGAGCGCGGCCGCGATCTCCGCCTCGGTGGGCTCCTCCTCCGTGGGGCTCGAGGTGGGCGCGTCGGGCGCGACGTCCGGGTTCGAGCGCCTGCGTGGCACGACCGTGTGCGCGCCGCTCAGCGCGCGGGTCACGAGGTCGTCGAGAAAGAGCGCGGGCTCGGCGCCCGACAGCTCCTCCCGGAAGTCCTCGCGCGACCGCTGCTCGAGCCGGCACACGTCGCACAGCGCGAGGTGCTCCGCGAGCTGGGCCCGCTCGTCGGCGCGCAGCGCGTCGCCGCGCGAATCGCGATCGAGCAGATCCTCGGGGTGGAGATCGAGCGCCCTCATGCGTCCGCCCCCTCGTCGTCGAGGACGCCCAGCTGGAGAGAATGCCCGGGAGTGGCCTGGCAAGCAGGGACGTCCAGCGCCTCGAGCAGGGTCGGATCGGCGACGATGCGCTTGCGCAGCGCCTCCTTGGCGAGGCGCACGCGGCTCCTCACGGTGTTGAGCGGCGCCTTCGTGGCGCTCGCCACCTCGCCAAGGGACATGCCGAGGACGACCCGGAGCGCGATGACCTCGGCCTGCTCCTCGGGAAGGGTGTCGAGGAGCTCCTGGATGACGCGCTTGCGGTGATCCGCCGCCAGCCGCTCGGACATGGGCTGCTCGGAGCACGGGACCTGATCCATGCCGTCGTCGTCCCCGTGAAAGCGCTGGCCCCTCGTGCGGGCCCCCCGTCGCACCGCCATCGCCGTGCGCACGACGATCCGCGAGGCATAGTGCCCGATCGAGCACTCCCCGCGAAACCCGGGCAGGGATTGCACGAGCCCGATCATGGCCTGCTGCACCGCATCGTCCACGTCGGGGTGCGACGCCCCGAGCAGGGCGCGCGTCGAGCGGACCATGCGGGGCGCGAGCTCGCGCAGGAGCCGCGCGATCGCCGCGGTGTCACCGGTCGACGCCTGCCTCGCAAGCTCGCCGAGAGGATCGGCGATCCGCGCGTGTGCCGGACTGTCAGAGCTGGCGACCAGGTGGAGCGACATCGACTTTCTCGAGACCTCGTGTCTCCTACCCCCCAGGAACGATCATCCGTCGGATCTCTTTTCTCCTACATGTAGGTAGCCACCCTCTGCGCGCACCTCACTTGAACCGCATGCAGCGCCCGCCGAACGAGCCCCCCTTCATCCGTGCGGTCGTCTGCTGGACCTTGTGGAAGAGGATGCTCGTGTACGAGACCCCGTAGCCCCGGTAGTCGAAGCGGATCCCGTCGGAGCGGATGACGGCCTCCTCGAGGTTGCCCTTCAGGTCCATCCACGGCTGGTCGGCGGGGACGAGCCTGACGGTGTCCGCCGCGACACGACCCGGAGGGGCGATCTTCGCCGAGCCGTCGTACGTGTTGCCGAAGTCGTTCGGGTAGAAGTAGACGCTGTAACAGCCGCCGGCGCCGTCCGAGAACGTGTTGAGCGAGTTGCCTCCGGGGCCGCAGGGCTGGTTCGCGCCCGCGAGGCGGGGCGGTGGCGGGGTGCCCGCGATGTTGCTCGGGGTCAGGTTGGGCCACGGGCCGCCCGCGACGAAGTCGAACACCTCCTGCGTCATGAGCTGCCCACCGTCCCACGCGCAGAACGCCGCGAGGAGGTTGAAGGGGACGCAGTTCAGCGCCTTCTCGTCGAGGTCGTTCTTCGAGTAGTACTTCCCGATGCTGCCGTCGGCGTTCGCGGCGGAGATGGTCGCCGCCGGTTGCCAGTACGTGCCGTAGCCGTACGAGTTGGCGGTGTTGGTGCAGTTGAGATCGTGCGACGCCGCGTAGTCGGGGTTGAACTCCGGGAAGAAGTGGGGGCCCGCGAGCGAACGGAAGAGCCCGTTGTCGATCGTGTAGGTGCCGCTCACGACGCTCCACGTCCCGAGGCCACCGCTCCCCGCGAACTTGTCCTGTCCCGGATAGAGCAGGTTCCCCGTCGGGTTCGTGACCGTGTACGTGTACTTGGACAGGTTCCCCGTGGGCAGCGAGTCCTCCCACCCCGTGTTCCACCGGCTCGGCCGGTTCGCCGCCATCCAGGCCTTCACGTTCGGGTTCGCTCCGAGCGACTCGAGGAACACGCGCATCCGACCCGCCGTGATCTCGTACTTGTCGAGGTAGACCGTCTTCCCGGGGTGCTGCGCGTCGGCGAAGCCCGTGACCTTGAGCGACCTGCAGCACGTCTCGTGGACCTTGAAGCCGTCGCCGAACTCGCCCGTGCCGCACGTCGTGCCGCCGTGCACCGCCGCGCAGCTGGGGCCCGTGAGGCACTTCTTGTCCGGGCCGCACGCCTTCGTGGTGCAGTCCTTGTCGACCTTGCAGCCCTTCTCCCAGTCGCACGCGGGAGAGGCCGTGCCGCCGCAGTCGATGTCGGTCTGATCCCCGTCCTTCGTGCCGGGCCGGTGCCCCTCGCACACGTTCGCCGTGCAGTGACCCCAGAAGCAGTCCTCGTTCAGCTTGCACGCCTTGCCGGCCGGGCACACGGGCGCGTTCGTGGGCGCGCCGCCGCCGCAGTCGATGTCCGTCTCCGTGCCGTTCTGGACGCCGTCCGTGTTGGTGGCCTCGACACACTTCTTGTCCGCCCCGCAGACCTTGCTCTCGCAGTCGATCGCGGCCTTGCAGGCGCCTCCCGTCTTGCAGCCCGGCCCCTTCAGGCCGCCGCAATCCACGTCCGACTCGTCGCCGTTCTGGACGCCGTCGGTCGCGGTCGGGGCCTGGCAGACCCCTCCCTTGCACACCTTGCTCGTGCAGTCCGTGTTCGCCGCGCAGGCCTTGCCGTCGGCGCACCTCGGCGCGAGGGCGCCGCCGCAGTCCACGTCCGTCTCGTCACCGTTCTTTCTTCCGTCGGTGGCGGTCGCGGGCACGCAGGCGCCGTCCACGCAGCGACCGCCGGGACACGCCGCGTCGTTCTCGCACTTGAAGCCCGCCGAGCACGCTCCGTTGACGCACTTCCCGCCCCCGCACTCCCCGTCGCCCGAGCACCTCGTGCCCGCCGGCACCGTCGGCCGGTTCGTCACGCCCGACGGGTTGTTCGGATCGGCCTCCTCTTCGGTGGCGCAAGCGACAAGGACGAGGGCGAGCCCGGCGCAGGCCAGCGTCCTGCCGAGGATCGACGCGAAAGGATTCATGTTGCTCTCCCGGGGGCAGGCCCCCAAAACGACAGAGTATCCGCCAACGCGTCAGCGGCAACGACTTCTTTGCGGGCCACGCCCCGTGGGGCAGACGGTGGTGAGAGGTGCGACCTCCCCGGGACTCACTTCGCCGTGTCGCGGCACGCGAGGACCCGGTCGATCTTGCGCGCCGTGGGAGGCAGCGTGATCGACATCTTCCTCCCGCCGAGGAACGCGATCACGATCGTGATCTCCTTCTCCGCGCCCGCGGCGGCGCGCGAGAGCGTGACCTTCCCCGACTCGGGGCACCCGTACGAGCCCACGCCGCAGCGCTTGTAGCCCTCGATCGTCGTGACGTGCTGCCGGTCGCCGAGGGTCGTGGTGGCGTTGCCTTGCCGGCTGACGCACTTCGCGGTCGCGTCCCACCTGACGGTCCACGTCGCCTTTCGCGTGAACGTCTTGCCCTTCGCCGTCGTGCCCGCGAGGTCCACCGTGCGGACGCGCTGGAGCACGTTGGCGACGGACGAGTACTCGATCGTCACGGTGCGATCGACGGTGGCGCCGTCGACCTTGAACCCCTTCGCCTCGCGCTTCACGGTGATCTTCTTCGGCTCGAACGTCCAGGTCGCCGTGACGGTCCCGTTGAAGGTGCGCCCACCGACGCCCGTGCAGTTCGTGAAGACGTGCGTGAACGTGTTGTTCGCCCCGGGCGTGGTGACGATGCACCCGGCGGGGGTGAAGAACTTGCCCGGGTTCGCCTTGATCTTGCCCACCTGGTCGGCCACGCCGACGGCAGGGTCGACGCCCGCGGAGCCCCCGTCGGCGTCGACGCCGCCCGAGGTGGCCTCCTCCTCGGCCTCGCTCGCGTCGTCGGCGCCGGCCGCCTCGTCCTCGTCGCCGGTGAGGAGCTCCTCGGACGTCGAGAGACTCTCGGTCGGGGCGGACGAGCTGCACGCTGGAGCGAGCGCGACGAGCGCGACCAGGCAGGTCGGAAGGACTTGAGCGAGTGCGGTGCGGGCGAGATCCATCGAGAGCCTCCGTGCGAGTACGCCGCAGACATACCCCCGCGGCGGGCGCTGTGCCAGTCGGTCCAGGCGAAATCTGCTACAAACTCCGCCGCATGAAGACGCCCTTCGAGATCCTCAAGGAACAGAACCTCCTCGCGAAGGACGTGGTCGCCATCCGCGTCGGGGACCGCACGGTGGACTTCCACACGCCGATCGATCCGTCCCTGCCGTTCACGGTCGTGCGCACGTCGGACCCGCTCGGGCTCGACGTCATCCGCCACTCGACCGCGCATGTCATGGCCGATGCCGTGCAGCGCCTCTTCCCCGGCACGAAGGTGACGATCGGCCCGGCCGTCGAGGACGGCTTCTACTACGACTTCCAGAAGCCGGACGGCGCCTTCACGGAGGACGACCTCGGCCGCATCGAGAAGGCGATGGTCGAGATCGTCAAGGGCGACTCGCGCTTCCGGCGCGAGGTCGTCTCGCGCGAACGCGCGATCGAGATCTTCGAGGACCTCGGCGAGACCTTCAAGGTGGAGATCATCCGCGCCATCCCGGAGGGCGAGGAGATCAGCCTCTACCGGCACGGCGCGGAGGGCAAGGAGTGGTTCGACGTCTGCGAGGGCCCCCACGTCCCGCGGACGGGCATGCTCAAGGCCGTGAAGCTCACCCACGTCGCGGGCGCGTACTGGCGCGGCGACGAGCGGAACCCGATGCTGCAGCGCATCTACGGCACCGCGTTCCCCTCGAAGGAGGCCCTCGAGGAGCACCTGAAGCTCGTCGCCGAGGCGAAGGCGCGCGACCACCGCACGCTCGGTCGTGAGCTCGACCTCTTCCTGTTCGACAGCGTCGCGCCCGCGATGCCCTTCTTCGTGCCGAAGGGCGCGTTCGTCTACAACCAGCTGGTCGGCTACATCCGGGGCCTCTACGACGAGTTCGGCTACGAGGAGGTCATCACGCCGCAGGTCTTCGATCCGAAGCTGTTCCGGACGAGCGGCCACCTCGGAAACTACAACGAGAACATGTACCGGCTGTGGACCGAGGACGAGCTCGACCTCCCGGCAGCGCCCGTCGGCGAGAAGGGCGAGGGCCCGCCGCGCGACCTCGCGCTCGCGATGCGAGAGCACTCCTTCGCCCTCAAACCGATGAACTGCCCGAGCCACTGCGTCATCTTCGGCGCGCGCCGGCGGAGCTACCGCGAGCTGCCGTGGCGCGTGGCCGACTTCGGGCGCCTGCACCGCTACGAGCGCGGGGGCGTGGTGCACGGTCTGTCGCGCGTCCGGACGTTCTGCCAGGACGACGCACACATCTTCTGCGAGCAGACGCAGGTGCCCGACGAGATCGAGCGGTTCATCGCGCTGCTCTATCGCGTGTATCATGCATGCAAATTCGAGAAGGTCATCGTCAAGCTCGCCCTCCGCCCGGAGAAGCGCATCGGCACGGACGCGGAGTGGGACGCGGCGGAGGCGGCCCTTGCTCAGGGCCTCGAGAAGGCGAACCTGCCGTTCGAGCGGCTCCCGGGGGAGGGCGCGTTCTACGGCCCGAAGGTCGAGTTCCACGTGCACGACGCGCTCAAGAGGAGCTGGCAGCTCGGCACC
Organism: Myxococcales bacterium; assembly: GCA_005777185.1. GTDB lineage: Bacteria > Myxococcota_A > Polyangia > Polyangiales > Polyangiaceae > SXNL01. The sequence goes on along the minus strand of SXNL01000033.1, from coordinate 7,758 downwards.
ATCCAGTACGATCCGAACCTGCCGGAGCGCTTCGGGCTGACGTACGTCGGATCCGACGGCAAGGACCACCGCCCCGTGATGCTCCACCGCGCCGTGTTCGGCTCGCTCGAGCGGTTCTTCAGCGTGTACCTGGAGCACTGCGGCGGGAACTTCCCGACCTGGATCGCGCCACGGCAGGTCGCGGTGCTGACCGTCAGCGAGAAGGTCGACGCGTACGCGTCGCGCGTCGAACGCGAGCTCGCGGCCGCGGGTCTCCGCGTGGACCTGGATCGGTCGGCCGACAAGATCGGCGCGAAGGTACGGTCGGCGCGACTCTCCCGCGTGCCCTTCGCCTGCGTCGTCGGCGCCCAGGAGGCCGAGGCAGGGACGCTGAGCGTGCGCTCGCGCGACCGGGGCGAGCTCGGCGTGATGCCCATCGCGGAGCTGATCGCGATCGTCAAGGCGGAGGCGTCGCCGCCGTCTCGGGTTCGAGGAGGCTGAGAGGCCCCCTCAGGCGAGGCTCGACAGGAGCGCGGCCCACATCGCGCCCACCCTCGCGAAGCGCTCGTCCGGTCGGATCGCGAGCGCCTGCCTCGCCCAGTCGTCCACGCACGGCGACAGCTCGGATCTGAGGACGTGCAGGCTCGGACGCGGCGCGCTCGTCGCGTCGCGCATGATGTCGAGCAGCGTCCCCTCGAACGGATGCCTCCCGCCGAGGAGGCGGAAGACCAGCACCGCGAGCGAGTACACGTCGCACCGCGAATCGGCGGCGCGGGCGCCCGCGCTCCACAGCTCGGGGGCGATGAAGCTCGGCGTGCCGGCCAGCTCCTCGGGCTTCGTGATGCCGATGGCGCTCGTGAGCTTGGCGAAGCCGAAGTCGAGGAGCCGTACGTCGCCGGTCGTGGAGTCGAGCACGAACACGTTTCCGGGCTTCACGTCGCGGTGGATGATGCCCCTGTCGTGCGCGGCGTCGAGCGTCGCGACGATCGGCCCGAGGAGGCGCACCACGAGATCGATCGGCATCGGGACGTCGTGCGCGGTGTACCGCCGCGCGAGGTCCTCGAGATCCTCCCCCTCGAGGAGCTCCATGACGATGGCCGTCCCGCCTTCGGTGCGCACCTGGTGGAGGACGCGCACCGCCGCCGTCCCATGGAGCTGCGACATGATGAACGCCTCGCGGAACATCCGCTCGATGGCGTCGGGCGTCGCCTCGCGGGGCAGGACCTTGATCGCGACGCGGTCGCCGTCCCGGAGGTCGGTCGCGCGGTAGATGGCCCCCTGCCCTCCCCGCCCCAGGATGGCGTCGAGCCTGTAGCGGGCCCCGAGCACGTCGCCGGCGCGCTCGAGGTGATCGTGCCCGCTGGGCTGCCGGTGCATGGGTGGATGCTAGCGATCTTCCCGTGGGAATGCGCCCCCGCGACGGGACGTTCCAGCGGGGACCCCGCCGTGCTAGGACACGTGACGAAGGACTCCCATGCCGAAAGCCAAGGTCGCCATCGTCCGCACGTCGCCGAGGACCGTCCTCGCCGACTACCACCGCGTCATGAACCTCGCAGGTTACCAGGACACCGTCGCGAAGGACGCGGACACGGGCCTCAAGGTCAACATCTCGTGGCACTTCTTTTACCCGGGCTCGTCCACGACGCCCTGGCAGCTCGAAGGCGTCATCCGCGCGATGCTGAAGGACGGCTACCCGAAGGACCTCATCCACGCCTGCCACAACCGCACGGTCGTGATCGACGCGCACCTCGGGGAGCGCGAGAACAAGCAGATCGACGTGGTGCAGGCCCACGGCCTTCGCAACGTGCACCTCTACGAGGGCGAGGAGTGGATCCACGTTCGTGACGCCGTGGGGGAGCTGACGAAGGAGTTCCTCTGTCTCAACGAGGTGTTCCCGAAGGGCTTCTCGATCCCCAAGCGCTTCATCGGGGAGAACATCATCCACCTGCCCACGGTGAAGACGCACATCTTCACGACGACCACCGGCGCCATGAAGAACGCCTTCGGCGGCCTCCTCAACGAGCACCGCCACTGGACCCACCCGGTCATCCACGAGACGCTCGTGGACCTCTTGATGATCCAGAAGAAGATCCACAAGGGCGTCTTCGCCGTGATGGACGGCACCTTCGTGGGCGACGGGCCCGGGCCCCGCTGCATGATCCCGCACATCAAGAACGTGCTGCTCGCGTCGAACGATCAGGTCGCGATCGACGCGCTCGCCGGCAAGCTCATGGGCTTCGACCCGCTCAAGGACCTCAAGTTCGTGCGCCTCGCCCACGAGCTAGGCCTCGGCTGCGGCGACGTGCGCGACATGGAGATCGTCGGCGACGTGGACGCCGCGGAGGAGAACTGGCACTTCGACGGGCCGTTCAAGAAGATGACGTTCGCGTCGAAGAACCAGCACCGCATCTACTGGGGGCCGCTGAAGAAGCCCGTGGAGTGGTCGCTGAAGACGTGGCTCGCGCCCTGGGCGTACGTCGCGAGCGTGGCGTACCACGACATGTTCTGGTACCCGCGCTTCGCCAAGGAGAAGATCGAGCCGATCCTGCAGAGCGACTGGGGGAAGCTCTTCGCGAACTGGGGGAAGGTCCAGGCGGACGAGCAAGGGTACCCCGACGTGGGCGTCGCCAACGCCGAGCTGATCCAGACGGGCGTGAAGCACTTCATGGAAGGCGCCCGCCTCGTCGGGATGGCCGTGAGCGAGTCCCCCGAGGTGAACGCGAGGAAACGTACGCGCGACGCGTACTACGCCAGCCGCGGCTGAACGTACGTTCAGTTAGCTCATCGTGTTCGTGAGCTCATCATGTCCCTTTCACATGAAGGGGATGTGAGCTTGAATGCAGGGATTCGGTGAGCGAGCGGGTACACGCCCAGGGGGATGTGATCGTCGGGCGCTACACGTTGCGCGCCGTGCTGGCGGTCAAGGCCGGCTCGACCGTCTGGGCCGCCGACGACACCTCGCGCGGGATCTCGGTGGCCGTCGACATCCCGACCGGCGAGGCGGCCGCGCGACCCGCGACGGTCGCGCGCTTTCGCAACGAGGCGGAGCTGTCCCAGCGGATGCGGAGCCCGAACGCCGTGAGCGTGCTCGCCCCGGGGGCGATGGAGGATGGTACGCCGTACATCGCGTACGAGCTCCTCGACGGGGAGCTCCTGTCGGCGCGCCTCGATCGCGGTCCGATGCCCCTGCTCGAGATCGAGCAGATCGTGGTGCAGGTCTGCCGCGCCCTCGCCCGCGCCCACGCGCTCCGGGTCGCCCACCGCGACATCCGGCCCGAGAACGTCTTCCTCCTGCAGGGCTCGCTCCGGCTCAAGGTCCTGGGGTTCGGGCGGCCGTTGCCACGCTTCGACACCGAGCCCGCGGCCCAGTCGTCCGGGACCTTCGCGCGCCCGGAGGCGTCGTCCCTGGAAGAGGATCAGGCGAGTGATCTCCGCGCCGTGGGCGCGCTCGCGTACCAGTGCCTCACGGGGCAGTCCCCCTTCTCCGCCGGTGAAACGCGCCTGACGCCCGTCACCCGGCTCTACTCCGCGGCGAAGGCCGAGATCGACGGCTGGTTCCAGCAGGCGTTCTCGGACGATCGCGACGTGCGTTTCGCGTCCGCGAAGGCCATGGCCGAGTCGTTCCACGTGGTGGCGAAGGCGACCACGTTCCTCGGCGGGGCGGTGGCGCCCCCTCGCGCCGACGCGTCCAGCCCATCCACGAGGCGGCCAAGCTTCGTATTCGAGGCCGAGCCGGCCGCGAGCCGGGTTGCCGCGGAGTCACAGTCCAACCTCGTCGCGCACGGTCACAGGCCGCCGAACGCGCCGCCGTCCTCGCCGAACCCCGAGGCGGAGCGGCAAGGCCCGAAGTCCGTGACGGGCCTCGCGGTGGTCGAGGTGGACGGCACGTCCCCCGACTCCCGGGACGACCGCAACCGCGGATGAATTTTCCGTCGTCTTTTCGCCCGACGGACGCAACGGAAGGCGTTCAGTGTACCAACACCCGTCGTGGGATCGGTGAGATCATCCCTGTCCGTGCTCGTGCACCTCTGCCTCTTCGTCGTGGACGTGGTGCGCCATTACCCCCTGGAAGACCCGACGTCGGGCCTGCCGGGGGAGGAGGCCACGAGGCCCCGGAAAGTCGCCCGTCGCCAAGCCTGAACGCGGCCGAAATCGAGCCAATCCACGATTCGGTTTGACCAGCCGCGCCATCCCGACAAAGATGCGCCTCCGCCCGCGCCCCGCTCCGGCGCGCGGGTCAATCAGGAGGTAAGGTTCGCCATATGTCCATGGGTCGCCCCCGGTTCGATCCGCGCCAGCAGCAGCGCGGCTTCCAAATCCGTGTCAATCACCGCATCCGCGTTCCAGAAGTCCGGGTCATCGACTCCAACGGTGACATGCTCGGCGTCCTCCAGACGCACGAGGCGCTGAGAAAGGCGCAGGAGCAGGGGCTCGACCTCGTCGAGGTGAACCCCAAGGCGGAGCCGCCCGTCTGCAAGATCCTCGACTTCGGCAAGTTCAAGTACGAGGAGAAGAAGAAGACGGCCGAGGCCAAGCGCAAGCAGACCGTGGTGGACGTCAAGGAGATCAAGCTCCGCCCGAAGACGGACGATCACGACCTCGCGTTCAAGGTCAAGGCCGCGCGCCGTTTCCTCGAGGCGGGCCACAAGGTCAAGTTCACGGTGCGCTTCCGCGGCCGCGAGATCACCCACCCCGAGAAGGCGCAGGAGCAGCTCACCTTCGTCATCGCAGGCACGGAGGACCTTGCGAACGTCGAGACGCGCGCGATGATGGAGGCCCGGACCATGACCGTGATGATCGCCCCCAAGCCGGCGATCATGCAGAGGGTCGCCGCGCTCAAGGTGCAGCGCGAGAAGGAGCGCCAGCAGGCGGAGCGCGAAGGCCGCGAGCTTCCACCCGAGCCCGAGTCCCTCGCGAACCTCGAGGACGACGACGACGACGACGACGACGAGCGAGACGACGACGACGAGCGAGACGAGGACGCGGGGGTCAAGGACGAAGCCGCCAAGGGCTGAACAGGGGGGTCGACCTCCGGCCCGACAGGTGCGATCATGGGCGGTGACGAGTCATGCCTGGGGACGACCGATCGGATCTACCCGTCCTGGTGACCTACCAGACGAGGGCGTCGCGAGACTTCCTCGAGGGGGCCGCGCTCGTCGGGCGGACGGTCGTCATCCCGCTCGTGTCGCCACCCCAGAGCGACGGGCTCCACATCCTGGAGATCCGGCAGAAGGACTCGCCCGATCGGCTCCTCTTGCACGCGAAGCCCGACGGCCCGCCCACCGTCGGGGGACAGCCGCTGAAGGTCACGCCCGTACGGAACCCGACGTCGAGCCGCCCGGGCAGGCAGCCCTCCCAGCCGCGGCTGGATCCGCCCGTGAGCCCCCCGCCCGCCGGCCCGCCGGCGATGGCGAGGCCGGCTTCGAGGCCGGGGGCGGTCGTGCCCGCAGGTCCGCGCGAGACCGCGAGCGACCGCCTGATCGGCACGGACATCTCCGGTGGGAAGCTCCGCATCGAGGCGCGCGTGGGCCACGGCGCTGCGGGCAACGTCTACCGGGCGCGCCACCGCGATCTCGACATGGCGGTCGCGGTCAAGGTCATGCACGAGCGCCTGCAGCGCGACGACGACTTCGTGCGTCGCTTCAAGGCGGAGGCGCTCGCGGCGAGCCGGCTCGACCACCCGAACCTCACACGCGTCCTGGACTTCGGAGAGGAGCCGGACGGCCTCCTCTACATCGTGATGGAGTTCCTCGACGGGCGGAGCGTCCGCCAGGTCCTCGAGGCGCAGCGCAGGCTCGAGCTCGACAGCGCCGTGTACATCGCGGTGCAGCTCTGCACGGCGCTCGTGCACGTTCACGCGCGTAACGTCGTCCACGGCGACGTCAAGCCGGAGAACCTCATCCTCGTGCGGGGCCTGGACGACGACGGCAACGCGGCCGAGATCGTGAAGGTGTGCGACTTCGGCATCGCGCACCGCCCGCTCTCGGAGATCTCCGCGGGCATCGCAGGCACGCCGGAGTACATGGCGCCGGGGCTCTTCCGCGGCGAGGCGCCCGATGTGCAGAGCGACGTCTACGCGTGCGGCGTGGTGCTGTACGAGATGCTCACGGGCGCGGTGCCCATCTCGGGTGACTTCGATCAGATGGCGGATCGCGTCTCCCGCCTCGTGCCCGAGCCGCCCTCCCGCCGCGTGAAGGGGCTCGACGCGCGCCTCGACGCCGTCGTCATGAAGGCGCTGGCGAAGGAGAGGAGCGCGCGCCATGCGTCGGCGCGCGCTCTGCGCGACGACGTCCGCGCGGCCATGGCCGCGAGCCCGGTCGTCGCCGCTCGCCTCTGGGACGCCACCGATGCGGGCGTGCAGGCCGCGGGTTCGGCGGGAGCGGCCGCCGCGGGGGAGGCGCTGGCCACGTCCCGGGTGACGACGGCCGGAACGAACAGCTGGCTGGAGACCAACCCGTTCACCGCACAGGCTCCGGCGCAGTCGCCCGCGCGGGAGCTGGCTGTGCGGCCTGATCTTCAGCCGTCCGCGCTCGCGGACGACGCCGGGCCCGTTCCGATGATCGGGACGCCCCGCGCGACGAGCCGCGCCGTGCCTTTGTCGCGGCAGGGCGAACTGGCGCGTCGCATGGCGCCGTTCGTCCAGCAGATCATCCAGACCCGCGATCCACGCGAGTTCGCCGAGCTGGTGCGCCCGCTCGACGGCGAGATCCGCGAGCTCCTGTCGAGCGCCCAGGCGAACCAGCTGTGGAGGCTCTGCAGCGCGCTCGACGTCATCGCCAAGGAGGGGAGCGAGCGATCTCCCGTGGCGGCCCAGCTGGTGAGGCTGTTCCGGGATCCCAAGCTCCTTGCGCCCATCGCCGAGCGCGCGCTCGACGGCATGGAAGATCGCGACGGGGCGGCGCGGAAGGTCATCGTGCTCGCGGGACGCGCGGGGGCGTTTGCGCTCTACTTCTCGCGCCTCGGTCACGGGACGTTCGAGGTGCGCGACGGCTTCGTGTCCGTCCTGCGGGACATCGGCCCCGAGGCCCTGCCCATGCTCAAGGCGAGCCTCGAACGCATCGAGAAGCGCCTCGAGGAGCCAGGCGTCATGAGCCTCGCAGAGGACCTCCTCGAGGCGATGCCGCACGTCCTCGACGAGCCGACCGGCGAGGTCGTCGCGCGCTTCGCCACGTCGCGCGCCGTGGAGGTCGCGCGCCCCGCGATCCGGGCGCTCCCGGCGGTGTTCGGCCAGCGCGCCCGCGGCACGCTGCTCGGCCTGCTGGAGCACCCGGACGAGGCGGCGCGCCTCGCGGCGATCCGCGGGCTCGTGCGCATCGAGGCGATCGACGAGGAGGTCGTACGGACGCTCGAGCCCACGGTGCTCGGCACGCGGCGGGGCAGCGCCAAGGGTCGCATGGTCGCGGTCGAGGCCCTGGCCAACGTCCAGAAGACGCCCGAGGCGCTCGCGGCAGCCCGCGCGCTCCTCGGCAAGGTCGTCGCCCTCGCGGGCGTGACCGAAACCGAGGATATCGTCGTCGTCGGCGCGACCTCGCTCGTCGCGATCGGCGGCGACGCGACCCTGGTGGCCGAGCGCTGGCGGACCAGCTCGCCGGGCCTGAAGATGCGCCTCGAGGTGCTCCTCAAGCAGCTCGCGCGCTGAAGAGCTGTCCAAAATTGCGCGCGCCCTCTCCCGTTGACGTTGACGTGAGCGTTGACGTTGACGTTGACGGCGACGGCGACGGCGACGATTCCTGGCTAGGCGACGGGCCGCTCTCGGCGAGATTTTGCGAGGAAACGCCT
>SXNL01000237.1 GCA_005777185.1 Myxococcales bacterium | reverse complement strand
GCGCGGCCCCCGGCACGGGCTGGAGCGGCATCGTGGCCTGCACGACCCGGCCCGGCGCCGCCGCGCGCGACGCGGAGATCACGGGCGCGGGCATCGAAGAGTTGCTCGCCCCGACCGGAGCGCCGCCGTCCATCGGGATCGGTGGCATGCCGGGCGGAGGCCTCGGAGCGGCCTGAGGGGGCGGCGTCGGGTCCGCCCCGGCAGGCGTCGGCGCCTGCGGACGGCCCCTGTGCGCGGGCTCGGAGTCCTCGATGTCGTCGATCTGGAACTTCTCCGGCGGGCGCTGGAGAGGCTGGTTGGGGGGCGCGGTCTGCGCCTTCATGGTCATGGCCGGTTGCTGGCCAGCCGCCCGCGCCGCCGCTTGCTCCCGGGAGACGGTGCGGATCGACTCGTCCTCCTGAGGGGGCATGTCCACGGCACCCGAGCTCTGCGTGGCGAGCCGGATGACGAAGTCCCCGATGTAGATCTTGTCTCCCTCGCGGACGATCGTGGCCTGCGCGATCTTCCGCCCGTTCACGTAGGTGCCGTTCGTGCTCTTGAGGTCGGTGACGATGAAGCGCCCGTCGCGGAAGAGGAGCCTCGCGTGGTGCTTCGAGACGTTCCCCTTCGGGAGCATCAGGTCATTGCCCTGTACGCGGCCGACGTTGATCTCGTTCTTGTCGAACGATTCACGCCGCTCCGCTCCACCTTTTTCGCTGATTATGATCGAGAACATTCGGCCCCGGCGCGCGACGATTGTCGGGCGCAAAGCCCGACAGTGTCAACCTTTCCCCGACGATCCTCGCGGACGGCCGTACGCCGGCGTCAGTGCGCTCTTTTTTCCTTGAGGTCCGTCGCGACCATGCCGAGCAGCTCGCTCGCGACCGCCAGGATGTCTCGCTCCGCGTACCCGTTCTGCCGGAGCTCCCGGTAGATGGTCTTGGCGAGGATCGCCAGGGCGCGGGGGTTCTCCGAGGCGGGGTTGGGCTCGTCGATCGAGAGGGCCATCGGGCGCCGCCACCTGCAAGACCCGGGCGAGCCGGCGAGCGGCCACAACGTCGGGGAATTCCCCTGTCCTTTCGTACGGACGGATGGCCGCCGGCGTGCAGGGCGCTTCTCACCGCGCCCGCGAGCGCCGTGTACGCTCGTTCGCAGCGGACCCGTTTGCGAAGGCGAGGCCTCTCGGACTAGCGTCGCCTCGATGGAGCTGGACGAACGCGGCGACGAGCCGGCGAAACGCTTCAGCGCGTCGAGCGACGAGCGCGCCCCCTCCCCTCCCGCCAAGGAGAGCCGGTGGCTCGCGCCGGACTCGCGGCGCCGTCGCCTCCTCGTGGCCGCGGCGATCTACGCGCTCGTGGTCGTGCTGTTCGCCGCCGTCGCGGGCTCGGCCCGGATGACGACGCACACGCCGTTCAACCACTACGCGCACCTCGCGGACGCGTGGCTGCACGGGCGCCAGGACCTCCGCAGCGGCGCGCCCGCCTACGCGATGAACAACGACTTCGCGGAGTACCAGGGGAAGATCTACATCAGCTTCCCGCCCTTCCCCGCCGTGCTCATGCTCCCTCTCGTCGCGGCGTCCGGCAGCCCCGAGAACTTCATGGACGGGCAGTTCGTGGTGTGGCTCTCCGGGGTCGGGCCGGCGGTGCTGTTCCTGGTGCTCGAGAAGCTGCGACGCACTGGCCGGTCCACGCGATCGGAGAGCGTGAACGCGGGGCTCGCGCTGCTCTTCGCGTTCGGGACGGTGTACTTCTTCACCGCCGTCCAGGGCACGGTGTGGTTCGCGGCGCACGTCGTGGGGGTGGCGCTCCTCGCGATCTACCTCCTCCTGGCTCTCGACGCGGAGCGGCCCGCGCTCGCCGGCCTGTGCCTCGCCTGCATGTGGATGACGCGCCCACCCACGGTGACCGCGGGGATCTTCTTCGCCCTCGAGGCGATACGTGTATGCTGCAAGGAACCCGCGCCGGGGAGCGACACGCCGTCGTCCTCGGCGGAGCGGTTGCGCGATGGATGGAACCGACTCGACGGGCGCCGCCTCGTGATCCACCTGGCGTGGCTCGGCGCGCCGCTCGTCGTGGTCGGCCTCGTGTCCGCGTGGATGAACGCCGCGCGCTTCGGCACGTGGAGCCCGACGGCGTTCGGGCACGAGCACCTCCCGTGGGTGCGCGGCTCGCGGCTCGAGGCGTGGGGGCTCTTCGGGTGGCACTACGTGGCGAAGAACCTCGGTTGCCTGCTCACGGGGCTCCCCTACCTCCCGCCGAAGGGCGGCGCATTCCCTGGCGGTGCATGGTTCCAGGTGAACCAGCACGGCCTCGCCCTGTGGTTCACGTCGCCGTTCTTCCTCTGGGTGCTCTGGCCGAGACGGTGGGGGTACCTCCACGTCGCGCTGGCGGTCGCCCTCCTGCCGGCCCTCGCCGCGACCGTCGCCTACCAGAACACGGGCTGGTCGCAGTTCGGCCAGCGTTTCTCCAACGACTACTCGATGTTCCTCGTCGTCCTCGTCGCGATCGGCGGACGGCCCACCGGCGCGCTGTTCAAGGCGGCGTGCGCGTGGGCGGTGGCCTGGAACCTCTTCGGCGCCGTCACGTTCGAGCGGCGCGGGTATGATGGCTGGTACTTCCATGACCGTGGGACGCTCTACCAGCCGGACTGATCTCGCCCGCTTCCTCCTCGTCGCCGCGATCCTGGCGCCGGCCTGCACGCCGCCCGCGCGCGAGCCGCGCGCCGCGAACGGCAGGGAGCTCGCCAGCATCACGGTCACGTCGAAGGACTTCCTCCAGGGCGGCCGCATACCGATCGACGACACGTGCGACGGCAAGGACCGCTTCCCCGAGCTCTCCTGGAGCGCGGCGCCCGAAGGCACCCGGTCCATCGTCGTGATCGTCGACGACCCCGACGCCCAGAGCGGCGTCTTCACCCACCTCTTGCTCTACAACATCGGCCCCGAGGTCCACCGCGTCGGCGGGGACAGGCAGGTGGAGGGCGCACGGCACGGGACCAACGACATGAACGCCGTGCGCTACAGCGGCCCTTGCCCACCGCGGGGCGAGGCGCACCGGTACCGGTTCCGCGTGGTCGCGCTGGACACCGCGATGGACGTCCGCGAGGGCCTCACACGCGCCGAGGTCGACGCGACCATGGACGGGCACGTCCTCGGCGAGGGCCAGATCACCGCGATCTTCGGCCACTGACCGCCCGGGCTCGGCCTACCTGGCGACGGTCACGGACTTGATGGTGACCGGCTGCTCCGGCTTCTCGCCCGCGGTCGGCGTCGCGGCGATGTCGTGGACGACCTCGACCGGGGCGCACTCGCCGAAGATCGTGTAGCCGCTGTCGAGGTGCGCCGCCGCGGCGTCCGTGATGAAGAACTGCTGACCGTTCGTGTTCGGGCCGCGGTTCGCCATGCAGAGGAGGCCAGGGCGGTCGTGCTTCGCGCCGTCCCAGATCTCGTCCTTGATCGTGTAGCCAGGCTCGCCGGAGCCGTCTCCCTTCGGATCGCCGCCCTGGATCATGAAGCCCTTGATGATCCGGTGGAAGGCGGTGCCGTCGTAGGCAGGGCGGCTCACCCAGTCGCCCGACTTCGGATCCTTCCACGGGCGCTTGCCCGTGGCCAGGCCGATGAAGTTCGCGACGGTGAGCGGCGCCTTCTCGGAGAAGAGCTTGCACTGCAGGGTCCCCTTGCTGGTCTCGATCTTCGCGACCAGCGGGCCCGTTCCCTTGAGATCCTTCGTGGCGTCCGCCAGCGTGAAGCTCCCCCCGAGGGGATCCGCCTTCTTGGGCTTCGACTCCTGCGGCTGGCTTGTGAGCTCGGGCTGCCTGTCGCACGCGACCAGCGCGAGGAGCGCAACGAGCACGACGCGCGAGGCGAGGCGGGGGGAGAACGTCCGGGCGTGGAGGGGCTTCATCGGGCCCCTTTTACCTTGCGAGGTCGGGGACGACAAGCTTGTGGCCCGGACGCACGCCGTGGCGTCGCGTCCAGCCTGCGTTCGTCTCGAGCACGTACAGCGAGGGGCAAGCGACCTTCTGGATGTCGTCGCTCAAGGTCGGGGCGTTCTCGACGATGCCGACCACCAGGCCGTCCCCGTCCACGAAGAGCATGTCCAGAGATATACATGTATTATGCATCCAGAAGGTGTGGACGCGCCGCCCGTCGAGGCGGAACAGCATCCCCTGGTCCTCGCCGAGCTCGCGGCGATACATCAGGCCCCGCGTGACGTCACGCTCCCCGCGGGCGATCTCCGCGTCCACGCGCGCTCCGGTCTCGGGAAACCTCACCTCCGCGCGCGCGAGCGGCGAGGCCTTCTCCGGATCGGGCGGGCATCCGCGCGCCGGGCCTGCCGGACGGGCGGGTGGGGGCGACGGGGGGAGCGGATCGAGACAGCGCCCCGTCTCCCGGGCCGGCGCGAGCGGCTTGAGGACCGTGGCCGAGGGGGGAGCCGGGGCGTCCGCCAGCCTGGGAGCGGCGCGCGGTGGGGGTGGTTCCTCGGGGGCCTTCTGACAGGCCGCCGAGATCGCGACCGCCACGGCCAGACCGACCAGCCTGGAGGTCGGGTCACCGACCTTCCTATCAGGGACAAAAAGAAAAAAGGCACCACACGGGGGCTCGGGGGGGGAGAGCCTCGCCACGCGGTGCCACCATTTACCTATGCAAACGCTGAACCAGTTTACAGCGTCATCTTTACAGGTATTTAGGGATTGCCTCATTTCAATTATGAAACGTAGTCGGTTTCACTCGTGCAAAGTTGAAGGATGATCACGCTCGGAGACTCTTGGCTCCAGCAGTCAGCACCTTGCCTGGGAGCGCTCTCCCGACGATGCTCGACGCCACCCTTCCCGCCTCGATGAGGCGAGCGAGATCGACACCCGTCGCGATACCCATCCCGTGCAGGAGGTACGTGAGATCCTCGGTGGCGACGTTGCCGGCGGCCCCCGGCGCGTAGGGGCAGCCGCCCATCCCGCCCACGCTCGCATCGAACGTGCGGATGCCGAGCTCGAGTCCGACCACGATGTTCGCGAGCGCCGTCCCCCGCGTGTCGTGCATGTGGAGCGCGATGGCATCCCCCGGCAGCGCGTCGAGGGCACGGCGGACGATTTCGGCGGTCTGTCTCGGCGTTCCAGCCCCGATCGTGTCGCCCAGCGAGACCTGGTAGCAACCCATCTCGTGGAGGCGCCCCGCGAGCGCGATGGCGCGCGCGGGGTCGACGTCCCCCTCGTACGGGCACCCCCACACCGTCGAGACGTAACCGCGCACGCGGAGCCCGGCGGCTCGGGCCGGGCCGATCGTCTCCTCGAGCGCGGCCAGCGTCTCCGTGATCGTGTGGTTGACGTTCCGCTTGTTGTGCGTCTCGCTCGCGCTCATGAAGACGGCGATCTCGGGGATGTTCGCCGCGAGGGCGCGCTCCAGACCGCGGGCGTTCGGACAGAGCGCCGAGAAGGTCACTCCCTCCGGCGCGCGGGCGTGCTTGGCGACGTCGTCCGCGTCCGCGAGCTGCGGGATCCACCTCGGGGAGACGAAGCTCGTGATCTCCACGCGGGTGAGGCCCGCCGCCACGAGCGCGTCCACGAGGCGGAGCTTGTCGACGAGCGAGACGATGGCGCGCTCGTTCTGCAGGCCGTCGCGGGGGGACACCTCGTAGATCGAGACGCGGTCCGGACAGCTGTCGAACAGAGCGGGCATGAGGATCAATTTAGCAAGCATCGGGCGGGACGGTGATAGTCTCGTGGCCCCATGTCGGGCGAACGATCCGAGAGCTCCCTGAAGGGCTCGCTGTGTGACGTGTTCCTCACTGCGCTGGCTTCCGGCCAGACGGCCGCGCTGGAGAAGCGCCTCGGCGGCAAGGCGGTCCTCTCCGATCCCGTGAACGGCACGTCGCAGGGCGGCGACGCGCTCAGGGCCCACGTGGAGAAGCTCGCCGCGCGCTTCGCGGACAAGACCATCGCCCGCGACTGCCTCATCCTGGGGGCGGACCGCGACGTCGCGGCCGACACGGTCGTGGGGGACGACGGGGAGCTCGAGTACCGCGTCGTCATCGTGGCGGTGCGCGGGAAGGCGCGCGAGATCACCGTGCGCCTCTACTTCCCGAGCGACGGCGAGCCGCCCGTGGCGGCGGCGCTCCCGGCCACGGACCGCGTCACCCTCCCAGGCCCCGTCGGCGCGGCACTCGACGCCCTCGCGGAGAAAGACGTCGACGAGGCGCTCGGCCTGCTGGAGTCCGAGGGCGTGGTGGTGGACGGCGCGGGGCGAACGCACGCGCGGGCCGAGGACGCTGCGAGGACCGCGCTCGTCGCGCTGTGCGAGGCCGGGATGGACTGCGATCCCGTGGGCGCGGCGGACGACGGGCGGGTGTGCGCCGTCGAGGGCAACTTCGGCCGCGACGACAGGCGGCGCCCGGGCGTGATCCTCTTCTACCGCGGCGACAGCGGGCTCTTCCGGCGAATCGTCTTCCAGGTCTGACCTGGCCAGGCGGGGCCTAGCTCCCGCAGAACGTCAGCGCGAGGCGGCGGAACCACTCGGCGGGCTCCGGCGAGGGGTTCACGATGCCGCACCGGTTGGCCAGATCCACGGCGGGCACGGACACCTTCGCAAGGCACACCTGGAGCTCCTTCTCGAGGGGCTTGCACGGGCTCTCGGGCGCGTAGGCGTTCGCGGTGCACTGCGTCTGGGCGACGCCGTAGCACCCGGCGCACCGCGCGGCCGGGCACGTGGCGTACGCGCTGCCGGACTCGGCGCACGCACGGCCGCCGTCGACAGGCCCGGGCTGCCCGTCGAGGAGGGCCAGGCACCCCGCCCAGTTGGCCACCACGGCGTCGAACGCGGCGAGGCGGACGACCGGGCCCCACGTGGGGGCCGTGTCGTCGGTGAACATGCACTGCGTGCAGTTTACACGTTTTGCCTTCTCGGCGGCGCACGTCGCGAGGTTCTTCGCCGGCCCGAGACAGGCCTCGACGAGCGTGAAGACGTCCGCGTCCGTGCACCGGTTCTGCCTCCGCCCCGACGGCGGACGGAACACGGGCGCGAACGCGGCCAACGGGGCGGGACAGACCCCTCCCTCGCGGGTGCCGCCCGCCTCGGGGTTCGCGCCAGCGTCCCGTTCGGGCGGCGAGGTGCCGGGCGTGACGCAGCCCGCGGCGTGAAGGATCCCCACCGCCACGAGCGTGATCGACGTCACGAGGAGCCGGGGCGGGATCGCGGTGCGCATCGCCGTGGTTGGCGTCGAGCGGCATCAGCCGTTCGCGCGCGCGAACTCCTTCATGAACGAAGCGAGCGCCTCGGCGTGGGCGACCTCGACGGCGTTGTAGAGCGACGCGCGGATGCCGCCGACGCTGCGGTGACCCTTGAGGCCGACCATCCCCGCCTTCTTCGCCTCGGACACGAAGCGATCCTCCAGGCCGGGCGGCAGGCGGAACACGATGTTCATCACGCTTCGGCTCTCGCGCTCGACGGGGCAGTCGTAGAAGGACTTCGCGGCGTCGATCGCGCCGTAGACCGCGGCCGCCTTCGCGAGGTTCCTCGCGCGCATGCCGTCGAGGCCCCCCGCGGCGTCGACCCATGCGAGCACGTTGCGCACCAGGTAGATGCCGAACGTGGGTGGCGTGTTGTAGAGCGAGTTCGCGTCGGCGTGCGTGCGGTACTGGAAGATCTTCGGGATGTCCTTCCTGCCGCTCGCGACGAGATCCTTCCGGGCGAGCACCACGACCACGCCGCTCGGGCCGATGTTCTTCTGTGCGCCCGCGTAGACGAGGCCGTACTGGCGAACGTCGAACCGCTGCCACAGGAAGTCGCTGGACATGTCGCACACGAGCGGGATGCCGGCCGGCGCCGTCGGGACGGGGCGCGCCGGATCGGCGCCGAACTGCACCCCGTGGATCGTCTCGTTGCTGGTGACGTGCAGGTAGCGGGCGCGAGCGTCCGCCGTGACCTCCGCGGGCCGCGGCGCGCGGGTGTAGGATTTCTCCTTGCCGTCCCCGGTGCCGGTGCTCGCCGCCACGTGCGCCTCGGCGCCGAACATGCGCGCGACCACCTGCCCCTCGCCGAGCGCCTTCTCGCCCCACGCGCCCGTGAGGACGTAGTCGGCGCGCGCGCCCGCGTCGAGGAAGTTGAGGGGGATCATCGCGAACTGCTGGGAGGCCCCACCCTGGAGGAACAGCACGTCGTGGTCGGCCGGCACATCGAGGAGCTTCCGGAGGAGCAGGATGGCCTCGTCGTGGACGCGCTCGTAGTCCTTCCCGCGGTGGCTCTGCTCCATCACGCTCATGCCCGTGCCTCCGAAATCGAGGAGCTCCTCGCGCGCCCGCTCGAGGGCGGCGAGAGGGAGGGCGGCGGGACCTGCGCTGAAGTTCATGACGCGCGACATGCGGCCCACGATACAGCCCCCGCGACGCAGCCGGTACCGTTTTCCGCGGCGTGCTAGGTTGCGCGGGACCGATGCTCCTCTTCGACATTCCCCGCGGGACCACGCTCGAGAGCCTCGTGCTCGAGGTCGCGCCGGCGGCTCACCGGAAGCTGGTGCCGGCCACGGCAGGGTCCGACACGCTCGCCTGCGGCGTCCACTTCGTCGGCGGCGGCGGCGCGCGCTCCCGCTCGTTCACGGTGCACGTCGCGGGCGCGACCATGCGCGCCCGCGAGCAGCCCGAGCACGCGAACGTCGACATGTGGATCGCGATCGACGTCGGCACGGCGCAGATCTTCCTGGACGACGTCCTCGGGCCGGGCCGCTGGCTCCCGAAGTTCGTGCCGCCGACCGACCTCAAGCTCATGAGCGATCCGCGCGCGTTCAAGCTCCTGAAGCTCGCGCAGGGCAAGATCGAGCTCGCCCTGCGGGACTTTCCCGGCGCTCCGCCGGGCCCCGGGCGCCGCGTGAGCCTCTGGGTCTGCGTCGGGCCGCAGGCCAGGAAGCCCGTGCTCCTGGAGAAGCCGGACGTCACCCTCGAGACCACGTGCGCGACGTACGAGCGCGTCCTCGCCGGCGCGATGCCACCCGAGGAGATCCTCACGAGCGGCGACGTGACGATCCGCGGCAAGCGCTTCGTCGCGATGCAGTTCGCGCTCGCGCTGACGCCGCTCTACCCCAAGAAGCGGTGAGCCGCGGTGCGGTGTGCTGCGCTCGGCGTCACCCTCTGCGTCATGCTGGTCGCGGCGCTCGCGTCGTGCCGCGGGCGGGCGAGTCGGGCGCAGTGCGTGGACATGCTCGAGCGCTACGTCGACATGACGCTCGGTGACGACCCGGCCCTCGAGCGCCTCCCGCACGCCGAGCGATGGAGAGCGCGGGACGCGAGGCGCGCCGCGAAGGTCGCCGAGCCCGCCTTCGAGCGCGCCGTCTTGCAGTGCCAGCGGGAGGTGTCTCTCCGGGAGCACGCGTGCGCGATGCGGGCCCCCAACGCGGATGTCTGGCAATCGTGCATCGAGTGACCTACTTTTGCGCCGCGATGAAGCCCAGGAACCCGCTCCCCTCCGCCACGTCCTCGCCCCTCACCCTCGGCGCCCTCGCCTTCGCCTTCGCTCTCGCGTGCGTGGCGTGCGGGCCGAAGAAGGCGCCCGAGAACGCGGAGTCTCCCGCCGCGACCGACGCCGAGGACGGCGGCGCGGCCGAGGGCACGAGCGCCGAGAAGGCCGCCCCGGGTGAGGGCGACGCGAAGGGCGCGGGCGGCCGGAAGGACGACTGCACCGGCTTCGAGTTCGAGAACCTCGACGAGCCCCTCAACAAGTCCGCGTGCGAGGTCCCCAACACCACCGAGCCCGGCAAGGACATGAAGGACAAGCTCGAGGTGAAGGTCACGCCGATCCCCCCGCGCGTGGCGCCGGGCGGGAAGGTCGACCTCATCGTCGCGTTCGTGAACAAGTCGAAGGACCCGCTCCCGCTCAGCTTCCGCGTCGATCCGACGCCGCGCTTCGAGATCGAGGTCTCGGACGCGAAGAACAAGCGCGTCGATCAGCCCCCGGGCAAGCCCCCCGCCGTGAAGAAGGCGCCGTCGCGCCCGCCGGAGGCCGACCCCAAGACGGCGCGCATCACGCTCGCTCCGAACGGCACCGCCAGGATGAAGCTCGTGTGGTCGGCATCGCGGATGAGGTGGGCCCCCGAGAAGCTCGCCGGCTCGCTCGACAGGAGCTTCCCGCGCGCGCCGGGCGGGCCGCTCGCGAAGGGGAAGTACAACATCCGCGTCATCACGCCGCTCATCGGCGTGTACGAGGGGGTCGACAAGGAGGTCAGCGCGCCAAAGGCGCAGGTGGACGTCGGTGGCTGACGCGCCGCGCTTCCGCAGCCTGTTCTTCGGGACGCCGGACTTCGCGGTCCCGTGCCTGCAAGCGCTCCACGAGCTCAGCGATGTCGTCGGCGTCGTCTGCCAGCCGGATCGCCCGGCAGGCAGGGGCAACGTCCTCCACGCGCCGCCGGTGAAGGAGCGCGCACGCGCTCTCGGTCTGGAGGTGGTTCAGCCCGTGAAGCTGAAGGACGGCCTGTTCGCCGCGTGGGCGCGCGAGCAGGCGGCGGATGTCGCGCTGGTCGTCGCGTATGGACGCATCCTCCCGAAGGCGGTCCTCGAAGCGCCGCGGAGGGGGTGCGTCAATGTGCACGCTTCGCTGCTCCCGAAGCTCCGCGGCGCGGCGCCGATCACCTGGGCCATCGTGCGCGGGGAGACCGAGACGGGCGTGACGCTGATGCAGATGGACGAGGGCATGGACACCGGGCCGGTGCTCGAGCGCTTCCGCACGCCGATCCTCGAGCACGAGACCGCCGGCGAGCTCGCCGCCCGCCTGAGCGGGCTCGGCGCGCTCGCGACCCGGAAGGGCTTGCCGCGCTGGGTGGCGGGCGAGTACGTGCCGGAGCCGCAGGATCACGCCGCGGCGACGCTCGCGCCGATCCTGAAGAAGGACGACGGCGCCGTCGACTTCGCGAGGCGCGCGCGCGTCGTACATGATCACATCCGCGGGATGTCACCCTGGCCAGGCGCGTTCACGCTCCGCGGCGATCGGAAGGTGAAGCTCCTTGCTGCCCACGTGCTCGCCGAGTCGGGCACCTCGGCTGCGCCCGGCACGGTCGTCCTCTGCGACAAGTCGAAGGTCGCCGTCGCGTGCAGCGAGGGGGCGGTCGTCCTCGACCGCGTGCAGCTCGAGGGGAAGAACGCGGTCTCGGGCCCGGACTGGTGGCGGGGTCGCGGCGTCGCGGAGGGCGACGTGCTCGGTGCGCTCCACGCGTGACGTGGGGTCGCGCCGGCTCGAACGCCACGTGAAGGCCGGCTCGAACGCCGACGACAAAATGAATCGACGCCGCGCGGGCCTGGGGGGGGAAAGGCCTCTCGCGCGGCGTCGATTCCCCACATGCGGGAAGCATGCCAGCTCGATTTCGCGGACTTACGCCAGATCCAAGCTCTTTTCTTTCACGTCTGAAATGGCCCGCGAGTCAGAAGTGGAAGAGATGGTCCGGATCTTGTCCGCTTACATTATCCTACCTATACTCCCGGCTGGAGGTCTTTCATGGCCACGAGGAGCACCTTTCGACGGTACGTACGCCTGCACTGCGAGGTCGTCCGGGCATCGGACCTGAAGCGCGTGGGGGATCTCGCGCTCGACCTCTCCACGTCCGGCATCCTGGTGAGGTCCGGGCATCGCGTGCTCACCGGGGAGGAGGTCATCGTGACCTTCCGCCCTCCGCGCTCCAACCGGACGCTCGATGCCTGCGGCACCGTCGCGCGCGTGGTCCACGGCCGCCGCCCGTCGGACCGCTTCGGCAACGCGCTCGGCATCGCGTTCGAGGGGATGGACCCGGCCATCCGCGCGCACCTGTTCGATCACCTGCGGGGGCTGGATCCCGCGGAGGCCTCGCGCCCGCCGCGACCCCTCGTGTAGCCCGCTCGGATGGAGGGGAAGGCGGCAGCGCTCGAGGCCGAGATCCGGCGCGAGTTCCCCTCCTTCCGCATCCGCAAGAAGCGCACGTCGCGCCTCCAGCGGGCCATCGACGTGGCGCTGCGGATCGTGACCCTGGGCGGGATGCGGAGCTACCTCACCGAGTACCACACGGTCCTGTTCGGGACGCTGTGGGTGCCGGACGGGTGGAACACCACGACCGACGAGGATCGAACCATCCTCCTCCGCCACGAGCGTGTTCACCTGCGGCAGCGGCGGCGCATGGGGGACGTGCGGATGACGCTCGTGTACCTCGTCTGGGTCCTGCCGCTCTTCCTGGCCTGGGGGCGGGCTCGCCTCGAGTGGGAGGCGTACGAGGAGACGATCCGCGCCACCGCCGAGGTGTACGGCCGCGCCCGCGCGGAGGCCCTCCGCGCCGGGATCGTGGCCCGCTTCACCGGGCCCGACTATGGCTGGATGTGGCCCTTCCCGCGCACGATAAACCGCTGGTTCGACGAGGCGATCGGCCGGATCCCGGACTGAGGGAGACCGGCGCCCCCAGTTTGGCCGCGCGCGGGCGGGCTGTGTTATCCTCGTCTCGGTGAGCGTCGTCGGTATCGATCTCGGAACGACGAACACCGTCACCGCGGTCATGCGGTCCGGAAAGGTCCACGTCCTCGCGGATGGGTCGGGCTCCCGGCTCCTGCCGAGCATCGTCTCGTTCCACCCCAACGGGGAGGTTCTCGTCGGCGCCGCGGCCAAGGCGCGGCGCCTCATCGATCCGCGCAACACGATCAGCAGCCACAAACGCCTGATCGGCCGCTCCTGGAACAGCAAGGAGCTCCTCGCCGCGAAGAAGCGTTGCCCCTTCGAGCTCCGCGAGGGGCCCGGGCAGGGTCCCCTCGTGCACGCCCGCGGACAGGAGTACACCCTGCCCGAGATCAGCGCGTTCGTCCTCAAGCGGGCGCGCCAGATCGCCGAGACCGCCCTCGGCGAGAGCGTGGACCGCGCCGTCATCACCGTCCCCGCGCACTTCAACGAGCTCCAGAGGGCCTCGACCAAGGTCGCCGGCCGGGTCTCGGGCATCGAGGTGATGCGCATCCTCAACGAGCCCACCGCCGCGGCCCTCGCGTACGGGCTCGGCAACATGGGCACGGAGCGCGTCGCCGTGTACGATTTCGGCGGCGGTACGTTCGACTGCACGCTGCTCGACCTCAACGGCAACGTGTTCGAGGTGCTCGCGACCGCCGGCGATCCCTTCCTCGGCGGCGACGACGTGGACGAGCTGATCGCCAACCGCATCGCCGACCAGATCCTCAAGCAGCACCGCTTCGACGCGCGCACGGACGTCCCGTCGTGGGAGCGCCTCAAGGCCGCGGCCGAGATGCTCAAGATGGATCTCTCGTCGAACGATGTGGCGGCGGCCCGCCTCACGGAGGTCGGCTTCGAGATCGGCGGCAGACCGATCGAGGGCGTGTTCCAGCTCGAGCGTCGCGAGTACGAGGCGATGATCAAGCCGCTCGTCGATCGGTCCTTCAAGGTCGCGCAGGACGCGCTGTCGCTCGCGCGCCTCACGCCGTCGGCGTTCGACAAGGTCATCCTCGTCGGCGGCTCCACGCGGATCCCGATGGTTCGGCAGCGCGTCGAGGCGTTCTTCGGCATGAAGGTGCTCGACCGGGTGAACCCGGACGAGGTCGTCGCGGTCGGCGCCGCCATCCAGGCCGCCGCGCTGACCGACCGGTCGCGCGCGCGGGAGATCCCCGCCCCACCGGCGGTGCCCGGACTCTCTCCCCACACGCAGCGTGGGATCGGGCTCGGGGACGAGATCACCCAGACCCCAGCCGACGACGCGGACGAGGGTGACACGGTCGTGCGTTCGGGCCCGCCGAGCGCGGGTCCCGTCCAGCACCCGCAGTACGGGAGCGGCCCGCCGAACCAGTCTGCACCTCCGCTCGTCCGCGGGGCGCGGCCGCCGGAGGCCCCGCCTGGCGCGCGCGTGATCACCGCCCCCATGGGCGCGGTGATCGAGAACCTCGCGCCGCTCGACGAAGGCTGGGACGCACGCGAGGAGCAGACACGCGACGATCCCTCGATCCAGTCCTTCCCCGATCTCGCGGTGCCCACGCCGTTCGAGTGGTTCCCTGCCGGCCCCGTCTCCTCGGCCAAGGGCGAGGATGTCCCGACGCAGATGCGGAACCGGGGCCCGTCCGCGAGGCCGCCACCGGCCGGTTCCGAACCGCCGAGCATCCAGACCGGCGGCAGCATGCCGAGCGGGCCGAGCTTCCAGTCCGGCGTCGACCCCATCGAGGGCTTCGGCGAGGTGCACGATCTCTCGCTCGTGTCGTCGACGGGCGCGGTCGGCGCGCCCGTGGCCGGGATCCCCTCGCCGCTCGGCGATCCGGATCTCCCGGCCGTCTTGTCCTCGGGGGTCCCGACCGATCCCGAGCGATCGCGCGACTCCGTGCCGTCGATCCAGTCCATCCCGTCCATCCCGAGCCTCGCCGAGACGACGTCACCCTTGCCCATCGGCGTGGGCGCGGCCGTGATCCAGGGAAAGGTCGAGTCCGGCCCGCCGGTGCAGCCCAGCCCTCGACCTCGCTCGGCCCCTGCGTCGGCGCGCCCCCCTCCCCCGCCGCCGCAGCCGTCACCGCTGGCGCGCACCGCCCAGTCGGCGCAGCACCCGCCCACGCACGCGATGTCGCCCCAGCAGGTCGCGGCGCTCCAGTCCGCGCAGCCATCCGGGCAACCGTTCCAGTCGTCGCCGCCACCGCACGCCCCGCCGCCCCAGCCCTACGGCCCACCCCAAGCGTTCCAGCCGCACGCCGGCTTCGCGTCGCCGCAGCACAGCCCACCTCCCGGCCAGGCGTCGCCCGTGCCGACGGCGACGCAGCCCACGTTCCAGCCGGGTGCCTGGGAGCCGGCGCCGCACCCCCGGAAGTACAGCTCCATCCCCGCGGAGGGCACGCTCGATCCTCGCCAGATGTTCGACGGCAACGTCGGCTTCGGGCAGCAGGGGGCCTCGCAGCCCATCATGCTCTCGAGCGCGCCGCCCGTCCTGGTCGACGTGTCACCCCACGCCCTCGTGGTCGAGACCGCGGGCGGGTACTGCGACACCGTCA
This sequence comes from Myxococcales bacterium, assembly GCA_005777185.1. Taxonomy (GTDB): domain Bacteria; phylum Myxococcota_A; class Polyangia; order Polyangiales; family Polyangiaceae; genus SXNL01. Next base: position 15,419 of record SXNL01000237.1, on the reverse strand, counting down.
TCCCCCGCAACTCGAAGATCCCGTGCGAGCACACGCGCAGGTTCGCCACGTCGCAGGACATGCAGACGGTGGCCAAGATCCGCGTCGCGCAGGGCGAGGACGGCTCGTTCGCCGCGAACACCTACCTCGGCGAGGTCGAGCTTTCCGGGATCCGTCCCGCGTCGCGCGGCGAGGTCACCGTGCTCGTCACCTTCGAGCTCGACGCGGACGGCACCGTGCAGGTCCGCGCCAGGGACGACTCGACGGGCCACGAGGCCACGGCGAGGCTGCAGCTCATCGGGGTGGCCGACGAGTCCAGCGTCGTGATGATGATCAACCGCTTCGCACAGCAACCCATGGGGCCGGGGTCGCCGATTCAGTAGCGTGATGGGACGAGGGAGATGGACGCAGACGCCATTCGACAGTGGACGCTGGTGCTCGATCAGCTGAGCTACTACGAGCTGTTCCGCGTGTCGAAGGAGGCGACCTACGACGAGCTCAAGTATGCCTTCCACGGGTTCTGCGAGATCTTCCACCCGGACGCGCACACGACGCGCGCCGAGTGGGAGCGGACGGCGATCAACCGCGTCTTCAAGCGCGGGACGGAGGCCTACCGCGTGCTGTCCAGCCCCGACCTGCGCATCCAGTACGACGCCGCCCTGCGGCAGGGCCTGGGCGAGGCGCAGGAGGTCGTGCTCGGCATGACGCTGAACCGCCACTCCTCCGTGGCCCCGGGCCCGCAGCGGCTCGTCGACAGGCTGCGAACGCCCGCGGCGCGTCCCTTCCTTTCGCGGGCCGAGGAGCTGCTCAAGAAGGGCGATCCGCAGCAGGCCAAGATCCAGCTCGTCCTCGCGATGCACATGGATCCCGGGAACCCGGCGCTCGAGGCCTTCCAGAAGGAGGTCGAGGCCGCCGTGAAGGAGGTCCAGAAGAAGAAGGGCGAGGAGGCGAAGAAGCCGTGGAAGAAGACCTGAGCGAGGGAGCACGCGGGGGCGGCCGGGTCGCGACGGTCGCGTTCGGGGCGCTCCTCGCCGTGACGGCCGCGCTGCTCGTGGTGACGATCCAGTGGATCTTCCTCCTCGCGCCCCCGGAGAAGACGATGGGCATCGTCCAGAAGATCTTCTACTTCCATGTGCCGAGCGCGTACGCGATGTACCTCGGGGCGACGGCGTGCTTCGCGGGCAGCGTGGGGTTCCTGCTGCGCGGCAGCGAGCGCTGGGACGCCATCGCCCGCGCCGGGGCGGAGATCGCGGTGGTGTTCGGGATCATCGTCATGACCAGCGGTCCTTTGTGGGCAGCGAAGGCGTGGGGCGTGTTCTGGACCTGGGATCCGAGGCTCACGACGTCGCTCCTCTCGCTCCTGATCTACGTCGCCTACAACGTGCTCCGCGCCTTCGCGGGCGACGGGGAGGGCGAGCGCAAGTTCGCGGCGGCGCTCGGGATCCTGGGGGCGGCGAACCTGCCGATCATCCACTTCTCGGTCGAGCGCTGGGCAGGCCAGCACCCGAAGGTGATCATGAACAAGGGGGGCGGCGGCCTCGATCACCCCGATATGCGGATCGCGTTCGCGCTGGGGATGATCACGTTCACGCTCCTCACGGTGTGCCTCCTCTGGGCGCGCGTACGCGTCGAGCTCGCGCGCTCCAGGCTGGCCCGCCTGGAGGAGGACGCGATCGACCTCGGGCTCGACGACCGGACGGAGGCGTGATGCAGGAAAGGGACGGACAGCCGACGTCGTACCAGCCCGTGGACGCGAACGTCGGCGAGTCGCGGAACGGCACCGTCCTCATGGTCGAGGCGTACGTGCTCGTGTGGTTGCTCCTCCTGGGGTGGCTCCTCTTCATGTGGCTCAGGCAGCGCACGATCGACGCCCGCGTCGATGGGCTCGAGGCCGCCGTCGCGCGCGCCGAGGCGAGGCGGAGGGCCGGCAGCGGGGAAGGTGCGTCAGGGTGACATGCCCACGCAGGCCCACGTCATCTTCATCCCGTCCGTGCTCCTCGTGGGCTTCGTGCTCGGCTACCTGTTCGGCGTGTCCCGCGCAACGGCGGCGAGGGAGCGCGAGGAGCGCCGGATGAAGGAGTAGGCGCCCCCTCGAAAAGGGTGCCCGGTTCCGCTACTGTCGGCCCATGTTCGATTTCGAGCCGACCGAAGAAGAGAGAGCCCTCATCGAGACCGCGCGCCGCTTCACGAAGGAGCGCATCATCCCCATCGCCGCGGCGTGCGACCGCGAATCACGCTTCCCACGCGAGGTCTTCGAGGAGGCGCACAAGCTCGGCCTCGTGAACCCGACCTTGCCCGCCGAGTACGGAGGCGCCGGCCTGTCGGACGTGGACTCCTCGTTCCTCACCGAGGAGCTGGCCTACGGCTGCAGCGGCATCCAGACGAGCATGACCGCGAACACGCTCGGCCTCACGCCGATCAAGCTCGCGGGCTCGCCGGAGCAGAAGAAGAAGTACCTCGGCTGGCTTGCGGCCGAGCCCATCTTCGCGAGCTACGCCACGACTGAACCCGCCGCCGGGAGCGACGTCGCGGGCCTGCAGTGCCGCGCGCACAAGCAGGCGGACGGCTCGTACGTCCTCACGGGCCAGAAGATGTGGATCACCAACGCGACGATGGCGAGCTTCTACACCATCTTCGCGACCGAGAACCCCGAGCTTCGGCACAAGGGGATAGGCGCGTTCATCGTGCATCGAGACGCGAAGGGCCTCTCGGTCGGCCGCCACGAGGACAAGCTCGGGCAGCGCGCGAGCGACACCGCCGCGGTCATGCTCGAGGAGGTCCACGTCCCCGCCGCGCAGGTGCTCGCGCCGCCGGGGCAAGGCTTCAAGGTCGCGATGGAGACCTTCAACCAGACGCGCCCGGACATCGGCGCCATCGCGATCGGCATCATCAAGCGATGCATCGACGAGTGCGTCGCGTACGCGAAGGAGCGCAAGACCTTCGGCAAGCCGATCGCCGAGCACCAGATGGTCCAGGCCATGCTTGCGGAGATGGCGATCCGCCACGAGGCGACGAGCCTCCTCGTGCGCAAGGCGGCCTGGAACCTCGACAAGGGGATCCGCAACCCGGTCGTGTCGAGCTACGCGAAGGCGTACGGCGCCGACGCCGCGATGGCCTCGGCGATCGACGCCGTGCAGATCTTCGGCGGGAACGGGTACGTGAAGGACTACCCCGTGGAGAAGCTCATGCGCGACGCGAAGATCCTCCAGATCTACGAGGGCACGGCCCAGATCCAGCGGATGGTCATCGCGAAGAACATGCTCGCCGGGTGATGCGGCCGCGCCCGCGCCCGCGCCCGAACCCGAGCCCGATCTCCTTGCGCACCACGCTCCTGTGCGCCCTCCTCCCGCTGCCGCTCCTCGCGCTCGGCTGCCCGGGCAAGCCGGCCGACGTGGCGATCGCGCCGCCCTCCCCTTCCGGCGGCGTCGTCAGGGACCCGCCGGACGACGGAAAGACGCACGACGGTTATGTGTATATCGCATACAAACCGTACGTGACGATCGCCCTGGCCGAGGCGCGCGGGATCACGGACGCGGAGGGGATCGCCATGGTGGATCGACTCTCCGCGGATTTTTCGGGCTGCGCGGCACGGCTCAAGGCGGAGGGCCAGCTCGTCGAGGGCGCGGGGCGTCTCGTGATGATCGCAGGGCCCCGGGGTGTGCCCGAGGGGTTCAATGTGCGCCTCGCGCCCGGCGACGCGGTGGCGCGGACCGCGCTGATGTGCCTCATCGCGCCGGCGAAGGCGCTCGTTTTCCCGAGCGCCGACGCAAGCCAGAGCGGGCTGGCGATCGAGGCGACCTGGGGCCCAGACCGGGGGCGGGCCCCGAAGGGTCCTTGATGGGCCGTTCGCCCGTGGGTCCCTGACGCGGTCGTCGGCCCCCGTCACGCCCGCCGAGGTTCAAAACTTCGATGCCGCGCGATCAACGGATCGGCAACGATTCTTGCGGGATCCGCGCGTGCACGATGGGGATCGACGGTGTATGTATTGCGCATGAAGAACGTCGTCGCTCACGTCGTCCTCCTCGCCCTCTCGTCCGTGGTCGCGTCGGGCTGCTCGGGCTCGAGCGACACGTCGAGCATCCCGCCGGCCAAGTCCACGGCGCCCGGGGATCCGAACGGGACGGAGGAGCCGGCTCCGGGTGCGACCGAGACGCCGCTGCCTCCCGGGGCGCAACCCGCCGCGTTCGCGCTCGCGGAGGGTCTCGCGATCCACGAGATCGCGCTCTTCCAGGGTGTGAAGGTGTCGATGGTCAAGGACGGCAACCCGGTCGCGAAGACGAACGCGCCGATCCTCGCGGGCCGGAAGGGCGTGCTGCGCGTCTACGTCACGCCGTCGGCGTCCTGGGACGGCCGCGAGGTGGTCGCCGAGCTGCGGATCGCGAGCGAGGGGAAGACGCCGACTCTGCTCACCGACCGGAAGTCGCTCCGCGCGAGGTCGACGGACGACGTGGCGACCTCCACGTTCAACTTCGAGATCCCTGCCGAGGCGCTCCCGGCGGACGCCGCGTTCTCGATCGCGCTCACGGACGCGAAGGCGGCTGCCACGAAGCCGACGGGAGAGAGCGCCGCGCTCTTCCCGAAGGACGGCACGACCACGCCGATGGGGCTCGTCCCGACGGGCAAGCTCAAGCTCGTGATCGTGCCCGTGCGCTACGACACGGACGGCTCGGGCCGCCTCCCCGACGTGTCGGCGTCGCAGCTCGCGACGTACAGGAACATGATGCTGCGCCGCTACCCGGCCTCCGATGTCGAGGTGACGCTGCACGAGCCGTTCCCCTGGACGAGCACGATCTCGAGGGACGGCACGGGTTTCAGTTCGATCCTCAACGCGATCGTGAAGCTCCGCCAGACCGACCGCGCCGCCGCCGACGTCTACTACTACGGCGTGTTCGCGCCGGCGTCGTCGTTCGGCAGCTTCTGCCAGGGCGGCTGCGTCACGGGCCTCTCTCCCGTCGGGCAGGATCCGCGCGACGCGTTCGCGAGGGCGAGCGTCGGGCACGGCTACCCCGGCTCGGAGTCGGCGAGCACGATGGCGCACGAGGTCGGCCACGCGCACGGGCGGAACCACGCCCCCTGCGGCGGCGCGAACGGCGTGGACGCGAGCTTCCCCTACTCGGGCGGCGGCATCGGCGTACAGGGCTACGACATCGTCGATCGCGTCTTCATCTCCGCGTCCAAGGGCAAGGACATGATGAGCTACTGCCCGAACCTCTGGGTGAGCGACTACACGTACACGGCCCTTCATGCGCGCATCGCGTTCGTGAACGGCGCCAAGTCGTTCAGCGCCCCCGCGTCGCCCGGCGGCTACCGGCTGGTCGCCGTCGAGAACGGCGTGACGACGAGCGTGGAGAGCGTGACCCTGGACGACGCGCCGCAGGGCGAGCCGAGGGCGTTCACGTGGGTGGGCGGATCCGGTGCGGCGATCGGGGATGGAATCGCGAGGTTCTACAAGTACGATCACCTCGAGGGGGGCATCTACGTGATCCCCGAGGGTGGGCCGAGCGCGATGGCGACGTCGGTGCGCGTGGCGGGCCTCTCGGGCGCGCTGGTGGTGAAGAAGTAGCGTCGATCGTCGGGACCCGCCGAACCCCGCGTCGCGCTCAGGTCCCGATCCAGATCCCGCGACGGTTCGCGAGGTGGATCGCCGCGCGAAGCTCGCGCTCGCGCACGTCGAGATCCGCGCCGTTCTCCCCCCGCCGACGGCGCGCCTTGACGAACGCCAGATCGACCAGCGCGAGCTGCTTTCTCCGGCGGAACGAGAAGTGGCGCCAGCCCTTCGAGAAGAGGATCGTCGTGTTCTTGATCCCGAGCTCGAAGTACGAACTCACGAGCTGCAGCTCGCGCGGGTGCAGGAGCCCGCCGACCTCGCCGAGGAGCTCGCGGATGACGATGGCCCGATCGCGGGTGACGAGGAGCGCGAGGATCACGAAGAAGAGGACGTCGATGACGAGCGAGATGAGGATCATCAGGACGACCCCGCCCCCACCGAAGAACGTCGGCAGCCCGTTGTGCATCGCGTGCATCATGACCGCCGCGCCGTAGCCCATCACCGGGAAGAGGAGCTTGAGCGGCCAGCTCCGGAGCTCGACGGCGAGGCCGAAGCCGATCCCCGTGCAGGCCGTGAACGTGCAGTGGGAAAGGCCGAGGACCACGGTGCGCAGGAAGAGGAGGAAGGCGAAGCCGACGAATCCGCCCTCCGCGTACGCGCTCGCGACGTAGAGGATGTCCTCGGTAAGCGTGAAGCCGAGCCCGATGATGCCCCCGTAGATCGCGCCATCGAGGGGGCCATCGAGCTCCTTCAGCCCGAGCGCGCTGGCGAGGGCGATGAGGGCCACGCCGACGCCCTTGGCCCCCTCCTCGAACACGGGGGCGAGCACTGTGGCGCCCAGGTCCTGGAGCCATGGCGCCTTCTCCTCCGCGCCGGTCGCCGCGGCGAGCACGGACTCGATCGCGCCCGAGGAGACGCCGCCGCCGACGGTCGCGAAGAGGGCCCCATACAGGAAGGCGAGCGTGACGAGCCACCACGGCTCGGGTTCGAAGCGGTCCGACCACCGGATGATGAGCGCGTAGAGCACCACGAGCGGGGTCACGAAGATCACGCCGAGGATCACGCCGACCAACATGATCGATCAGCTTAGGGCTCGGCGGGGAATCCGCGCGGACTTTCGAGCACCTCCGCGACGGGCGCGACGCCGGCGGCGATCGCCCGGCGCTTCGGATCCGTACCGAGGGTGACCACGTCCTGCTCCACGTACACGAACGAGCGGCGGCCGATCTCGACGAACGCAGGGCCCCGCTCGCCCTTGCCGACCGCATAGACCGCCAGGGGATTCGACTCCAGGGGACCGGACTCGCCGTAGCGCGCCGCGAAGCCGATCGCGGAGTCGGACGCGCCGGCCGCGGCGGCGTACCCTGTGTAGAGTACACGCACATGGAGACGGCCCGCGGGGGTGATCCGCACGGAGGCGAACGGATCGGCGACGGCGCCGCGGTCGAACGCGGGCTTCTCTCCCTTCTGGAGCGGGACGTCGGAAGGGCGCGGCGCGAGGACGGGCGCCGCGCCGACGCGCTCGAAGCGGACACCGTCCGCGCTCCGGGCCTCGCCGATCGAGGTGCCGGCCGCGTAGAACATCCTGAGCTCGCCGCCCGGCAGCACGATCACCGACGGCGCCCGGGGGGCCGTCGTCTCCCACGCGCTCGGCGGCACCGCGGCGGCGAGCACCGGGGCGGGCTCGCGGGTGAAGGTGAAACCGTCCCTCGATCGCGCGAGGCCGATGCCGCCGGTACCTGCATAATACAACCACGTCTCGCCGCCCCGGAGGACGGCCGACGGGCCCGACAAGGCCGGCCCCTCCCACGGGAGCGCGGGCGCGAGGACGACGCGCGGCGTGTGCCCCGAGTCCTCGCGCGTGCCATGGAACGAGACCGCGTCCAGGGCGCGCGTGCGGACGATGACGTCGGCGCCCGCCTTGTCCCGCGCCACCGCATGGAGGATCACCGAACCGTCCGGCGCGACGACCGCCGACGGATCGCGGTACTCGGCGAGCTTGTCGTCCAGCACGAAGGGCGCCGAGCCCGGAACCTCGCCCGTCTCGAGCTTGCGGAAGGGACCGACGCCGGTGGTCGGGAGATCCCGGTCGCCCACGCCCTCGCCGCCGAGCGTGGCGCACGCGACCGGCAGTGCGAGCGCGACGAGCGAGAGCCGTGAGGCCACCCGGGTCACGGGGCCTCCTTGCGCGAAGCGCCGTCGAGCGTGAACGTCACCGTCGTGCCGAGGTTCCAGATGTGCCCGCTCGCGCGGTAGTCACCGATGAAGTCGGAGGGGCGGGACTTCAGGGTCGTCTCCTCGGGCATCACGGACAGCTGGCCGTGGACGTCGACGCGGATCTCGCCGGGGATCTCGGCGACGAGGCTCCGCGCCGCGAGCCCGACGCCTGCGCTGATCGTGTGGCGGTCGAGGTCGAGGTACGTCACGCCCTCGGTCTGCCGCTCGATCGGGCTCTTCGCCCACTCGTAGCCGCCGCGCACGGCGACGTCGAGGCGCGGGCGCTGGACCGCGAGGACCTCCGTGCCGAGGCGTGGGACGATGCGGTTCGAGAGGCGGAGCGGCTGGAGGCGGATCGGGGCCGGGGTCTCCGGCGGCGTGATCGTCGCGGGCCAGCCGCCCTGGGGCGGAGGGATGTCCAGGTTCACGTTCAGGCTCGCCACCGGCGCGACGTACGCGCTCCACTCGATCCACGTGAGATCGAGGTTCGCCGTCCACCACGGGCGGATGTCCCACGAGCCGCCGAGGACGATCTGACGCGGAAGGAAGTTGTTCACGCTGTGCGTCTCGAGCTCGTAGAGCGCCGTCGTCAGGCGCGAGATGTCCCCCCGGAGACGCGCGGTGAGGTCGAGGCCGAGCTGGAACTCACCCCGGTAGACCATGGCCGCGCGCACCGAGTCGGAGAGGTCCACCTTCACGCCGGCCTGGGGGTAGCGCACGGCGGTGAGATCGGCGTCGACCTCGTGCCGCACTTCGGACTGCGAGGGGCGGAAGATGTTGGCGCTCCCCGTGATGTCGAGCCGGCCACGCGTCGACGACATGAACGAGAGCCCGCCGCCCACGGCGAGCCACTTGAACGGGCGGAGGGCCAGGTTGGTGGCGAAGTACAGGCGCTGGTTGCGGTTGTCGTACATCTCCCAGCGCGGCTGCTCCTGGCGGAGGGCGCGCACGCGGGAGATGCGATCGTCGGGGAGGTGCACGCCGATGCCGAACGCGATGGGCACCTGGAACACGTGGCCGGGCAGCACGAGGCCGCCGTTCATGCCGCGCACGGGATCGACCTGGTTGTCCTGGCCGTTGGTCGACAGGTAGTGCGCGGCGCGGAAGTAGCCGAGCGCGAGCTCGAAGCCGGTGGTGTCGGCGAGGCCCGCCGGGTTGTAGTAGCTCGCGTGCGTGCCGCGCACGCTCGCGCTGACGGCGCCGCCCATGGCCGTCTCGCGCGAGCCGAAGCCGTAGGTGTCGAGCGGGTTCGCGGACGCCACGCCGCTCGCGAGGGCGAGCGCCGAAGCGAGCGCGAGCGCGGGTGCGCGCCGCATCAGAAGCTCACCCCCACGAGCATGCCGAAGACCGAGACGCGGCCCGAGACCTCGCCGTCGCTGGGCGTGTCGCCGTCCGAGCGGACGGAGCGCGGGACGAGGTGGTGGTACTGCCCGAACGCATCGACGTCGCACGGAAACGCACCGCGGAACGCGACCCCGAACCCGGCCGAGGCGATCGCGCGATCGGCGTCGAAGTAGCGCGTGGGGACGACGACGCGGCCCTTCTTCGACGCGGAGAACGCCTCGCTGCCGGGGAGGTTGTCGGGGAGCGGCGAGGGCTCGTACCTCGCGCCGAGCCGGAGCGCCAGGGTGGTGGTCTTGCCGAGCGGAACCCTGCGCTCGCCGCCCACGTGGACGACGAGGGTGTTCGCGTAGTCGACCTTCGCGGGCACGAGAGATCCACACTCGGGCTCGTCGGCGGGGCATGGGAGCGTGGGCTCGATGGGACCGGGGTACTGGCTCCAGCGCTTGATCGTGACGCCCAGCGCGAGGACGGAGGGCGACCTGTGCCACGACGCCTCGATCGAGAGCTGCTCGGGGTCGAACTGGGCGAGGCCCGCGATGTTGAAGACGGGGATCTGCAGGCTGGAGAGGCGGCGACCGTCGATGGAGACCGCGAAGCGCGCGTCGAGGCGACCGCGGTAGGACACGCCGACGCGGATCGGCTCCTTCACCGGCAGGTCCCACGTCGCGCCCAGCGCGGGCGCGTACGTGGCGACAAGCTGGTTCTCCACGCGCGTGCCGACCCGGCCCGACGCGTCGGTCGCCACCACCACCGAGCCGACGATCTCGGCCAGCGCCGCGAAGCCCACGCCGACCTTCACGCCGTGGCCGGGATCGACCCCGATCCCCCCGCGGAGCGTCAAGGACTGCGTGCGGTCCGGCAGCAGCGGGAACTGCGGCTTCTCCGGGTAGAGCAGTCGTCCGCGGACGATGATGTCCGTCGGGGTGTAGAACGCGAAGCCAGCCCCGACGCGGTCCTTCAGCTGACCGCCGAGCGGGATGGGGATGTCGATGCCCACCGTCGCGCCGCGCGCCCGCTCCGCGCCGACGCGCCCCGGGAGGCCCGCGCCGCGCGCGTCGAGCGCGTACGCCGCGCCGAGGAAGCCCAGCGTGAGCTTGTTCCGCCGGATCGCGGCGAGGAGCGCGGGGTTCGCGTACACCGCCTCGAAGCCCGACGCCGTGGTCGTCCCGACCCCGCCCATGGCCGGGCCGCGTGGCCCGTAGCCGAAGATGTCCTCCGGGGACGCGCTCGCGCGACCCGTGAGCAGGAGCGCCGCGAGCCCGGCGGCCGCGGCTGTGAGGCGCGCTCGCGTCATCCCCGACCCGCGAGCTGACCGCAGGCCGCGAGCACGTCGGCGCCGCCGCTGTAGCGCCTGTGCGTGGGAACGCCCGCCCTCCGGAGGACGTCGCGAAAGGCGGCCTCCCGCGCCCCGTCCGTCCGCTCGAAGGAGGCACCCTCCGCCTCGATCGGGTTGAACGGGATCACGCTGATGCGCGGCGGCACGCCCGCGCGCTCGGCGAACCCGAGCGCCAGCCGCGCGAGCGCGTCCGCGTCCGCGTCCGTGTCGTTCACCCCTGCGAGCAAGGTCACCGCCCACATCGGGCGGAGGCGCGTCTTCCGTGCATGATACACGCATGCGTCGACCACGAGGTCGAGCGGGAAGCGCCGGTCGAGGGGCATGATCTCGGCCCGCACCTCGGGCCTGGCGCTGCCGATCGACACGCCGAGGCGGACGTTCGGCGCAGCGTCGGCGAGGCGCCGGATCGGCGTCGGCAGGCCGGAGGTGCAGACCGTGATGGCGCGGCCATCGATCGCGAGGGCCGACGGCTCCGTCAGGATCGCGATCGCCTCGAGCACGCGGTCGGGGTTCGCCAGCGGCTCGCCCATGCCCTGGAAGACGACGCCGTGCACGCGCGACGAGGGCTGCTCGCGCGCGAGATCACGCCTCACGACGCGGACCTGCTCGACGATCTCCCACGTCTCGAGGTTGCGGAGGAGGCCGAGCCGGCCTGTCGCGCAGAACGTACACCCCATGGCGCAGCCCACTTGCGAGCTCACGCAGACGGAGAAGCGGCCCGCGCGCTCGAGCGGGATGCGCACCGTCTCGTACGCGTCGCCACCGCTCCGGAGCAGGAACTTCACGAAAGGGTCCACCGCGCTGCCCTCGCGGCGCACGACCTCGACGGCGGGCGTGTGCCCGTGCCGCCGCACCAGGTCGAGGGACACCCTGCGCACCTCGCGCACCGGGTCCGCGAGATCGCGATCGCGGTGCACGGCCGAGACGACCTTGCGCGCCTCGGCCAGCGTGACGCCGGGGAGCGCGTGCGCGAGGGACGCGGGTGTCAGACCCTGGAGCGCGAGCATGGCCCCGTCTTACTCCAAACGCCGAAAACCCCGATGAAAAAAGGGTCGGCGGTGCTATCCTTCGCTGCGTGTTCGGCTTCAGCTTCTCGGAGCTCGTGGTGCTCGCCGTGGTCGCCCTCGTGGTCATCGGGCCGAGCGAGTTGCCGAAGGTCCTGAGGAAGGTGGGGTTCTGGGCGGGCAAGCTCCGACGCATGGCGGGCGACCTCCGCGCGCAGAGCGGCATCGACGACGTCCTCCGCAACGAGGGCCTGAACGAGAGCATCCACGAGATCCGCAAGCTCGCCCGCGGAGAGCTCGAGTCGGTCGCCCGCGAGGTGAACGGTGTCCCCGCGGCGGCCACCCTGGCGGCAGCCGAGACGTCCGTCTACACCCACCCCCTGGCCGAGGTCTCCGTATCCGTGGACCGCGAGTACCCGCGCGACGGCGCGGACGCATACGGCGGACTTCCTGACACGGCGATCGTCTACGACGGCTCCCTCCCCGCGAGCGCGCTGGCGAGGGATCCCGTTTATGTGCTCGGCGACCCGGACGGCGTCGTGCCGGAACCGACTCCGCCCGTCCTCGAGACGGAAGCCGACATCCCCGTCGACGCGCCGAGCGGGCCCGTGCTCGCGACCTCGGCCGGGACCGGGACCGACGAGCCGCGCGCGGCCGAGCGTGAAGCGTGATGGCGACCAAGGTCTCCACGGAGGACGACGCGTCGAGCGAGCCCGAGGACGACGTCAAGATGACGATCTGGGAGCACCTCGGGGAGCTCCGCAAGCGCATCATCCGCGCGTCGATCGGCACGCTGCTCGGGGCCATCGTCTGCTGGGTCTACCGCGAGCAGCTACTCGCCTGGCTGGTCCTCCCGTACGAGAAGCAGTGGAAGGAGCGCTTCCCGAACACGCCGCTCGAGATCCAGATCCTGTCGCCGGCCGACGCGTTCGTGAACTACATGCAGCTCGCCGTCGTCGGCGGCGTGGTGGTCTCCGCGCCCATCATCTTCTACCAGCTCTGGGCGTTCATCAGCCCGGGGCTCTATGCGAAGGAGAAGCGATACATCATCCCCTTCGTCCTCTCCTCGTCGACGCTCTTCGGCGCCGGCGTCGCGTTCGCGTACTACGTGGCGTTCCCGTTCACGTTCAGCTACTTCCTGTCGCTCCTCGGTGGCGTCGGGGAGGGGGGCACGGTGCTCACGTCGAAGCCGACGATGGAGTTCTACATCGACTTCACGACGCGCATGCTGCTGGCGTTCGGCGGCGTGTTCGAGCTTCCGATCCTGATCGGCTTCCTGTCGATGGCCGGCATCGTCACGCCAGGCCAGCTGGTGCGCTTCACCCGGTGGGCCATCCTGCTCAGCTTCGCGCTGGGCGCCATCATCACGCCCGGGCCCGAGATCTCGAGCCAGATCGCCGTGAGCGGCGCGCTGGTCGTGCTGTACCTCCTGTCGATGGGCCTCGCCGTGCTCGTCGCGCCGCGCCGCAAGGCGGAGGATGCCAAGGAGAAGGCCTAGGACTAGGCGCAATGCCGATCGGTCAGGCGCGATCCAGCGCAAGAGAAGGGGTGCCCCCACTCGGCGCGCTGCGCGCGAACCGGGAGACCCTGCGAGAGGCGATTCTCCCGTTCACATGCCCCCTCTCCCTTCAGGGAGAGGGGGACGGGGGGTGAGGTCTGCGCGGGCGCCCCACCGCCTCCACGGAGCTTCTTCGCCTCCCCCATCGCGCGCGTAGCGCGCGATCGGGGGGAGGCCGGCGCGCGAAGCGCGACGGGTGGGGGCACCCTCGCTCGAACGATTGCCTTATCCGAACGGCATTGGGGTAGCACCGGTCACGCGCGTCCGGCGCGCGAGCGACGCGCCCGGCCGATTGCACCCGTTGCAATCCGGGGTGCAAACGTGTTCGATCGGGATCGCAGCGGTTGCAAACCTTCCCCCACCACGCCCAGGCGGCGGCCGACGCGCTGGACCCGCTCGAGCCGATCGTGCGGGAGGGGCACCCGGCCCCCGTCCGCCTCGCCCGCCTCGCGGAGAAGCTCCTCTCGGGGCCCCGCGCCTGCGTCACCTCCGCCCTCGGCTCTTCGTCCGCCCTCCTCCTCGCCCACGCGGCCCGCGCGCCTGGTGTCCGCTTCCTCTGCGTGGCACCCGATCTGGACGCCGCCGAGCGCCTCGCGCAGGACCTCCAGTTTTTCCTCGGCGCCGCCGCCGACCGCGCCGGCGCCGGCTCCCCCGTGGTCCTGTTCGCGCCCCCCGAGTCCACACCCTGGGACGAGATCAGCCCCGATCGCCGCGCCGGCATGAACCGGGTGGCGGCCCTGTTCCGCCTCGCGCACGATCCCGCTTGGCGCTTCCTCGTCGCGCCTGCACCTGCGCTCGTGCGCAAGGTCATACCGCGCTCCGCCCTCGATCTCCATACCGCGCGGGTCGTCGCCGAGACGGAGATCGACCGCGACGAGCTCGCGCGGGCGCTCTCGGGCACCGGCTACCTGCGCGCGCCGCTCGTCGAGGATCCGGGCTCCTTCGCGGTGCGCGGCGCGGTCGTCGACGTGTGGCCCGCGCACGCGCAGGCCCCGCTCCGCGTCGAGCTGTACGGCGACATGGTCGTCTCGGTCCGACCGTTCGATCCGACGTCGCAGACCACCCTGAAGGACCACGCCTTCCACGACCTCTGGCTCCCGCCGGCGCGCGAGGCCATCCTCTCTCGCGAGAACGTCGCGCGCGCCCGCGAGCGCGTGACCCACCTCGCCGAGGCGATCGACCTCCCGACCCTACGGACGCGCGCGCTCGTCGAGGACCTCGCGCACGGGCGCGCCTTCGCCGGCGCGGACGCGTTCCTGCCTGCGTACCACGAGGCGCTCGTCCCGCTCCTCGACCACGTGCCCGGCGGCGTGAAGGTCGCGCTCGTCGATCCCCCGCGCGTCATCGCCGAGCTGCGGGGAGAGCTGGAGCGCGCCGAGGCGGACGTGCGCACGCGGCACGGACCGGTATTCCCCGTCGCGAGCCACTACGCCAGCGAGGAGGACGTGCGCCACCTCCTCGAGCCCCGCGGCGTCGTGACGCTGTTCCGGGGCGCCGTGCTCGGCGCGACCGAGGGCCCCCTCGCCGCGCTCGAGAACGTGCAAGATGCAGACGATCTCGACGCGCGCGATCACGCGGATCTCGCGCGCGCGGTCGCCGCGGCGCGCGCGACCAAGGGCAAGACCGCCACCCTCGGCCCCCTCGCCCGGCGGATCCGGCACTTCCACGATCACGGACTCTCGGTCGTCGTCACGGCGCGGGCGGAGACCCAGGCGGATCGCCTCGCGACCCTCCTCCGGCACCAGGGCATCGCGTGCGACACCAAGCGCTCCTTCGATACCGAGCGACCGCGCGGCGAGCACGACGTCGTCCGGATCGTGACGGGCACGCTCGCGGAGGGCCTCGTGCTGCCGCAGGAGGGGCTGGCGATCGTCACCGAGGAGGAGATCTTCGGCGCGAGGGCCCACAAGCGGCGGCCACGCGCCGCGAAGGAGGGGAAGAAGGGCTTCGCCTTCGATCTCTCGACCCTCGCCGTGGGGGACTACGTCGTGCACGCCGAGCACGGCATCGGACGCTACCAGGGCCTCGTTCATCGAGACGTCGAGGGCGTGCGCGTCGACCTCATCCAGGTCGAGTACGCGGGCAAGGACCGCCTCTACCTGCCGGTCCACCGCCTCAGCCAGCTCGGCAAGTACGCGGCGGGCGACCACGGAGAGCCGAAGCTCGACCGCCTCGGCGGCTCGACCTTCGCGAAGACGCGCGCGCGGGTGGACCGCGAGGTGCGCCGGATGGCCGACGAGCTTCTGCGCCTGTACGCCGAGCGCAAGGCTGCCGTCGGCCACGCGCTGCCCTCCCCCGACGACGACTACCGGGCGTTCGAGGCGGCCTTCGCCTTCGAGGAGACGCCCGACCAGGCCCGCGCCATCGAGGAGGTCTCGCGCGACCTCGAGGCCGATCGCCCGATGGATCGGCTCGTGTGCGGCGACGTCGGCT
>SXNL01000236.1 GCA_005777185.1 Myxococcales bacterium | reverse complement strand
GCCGCGCCCTTCCGCAGGTTGTCCGCGACGATCCACAGGTCGAGCGCGCCGGGCACCGCGAGGTCATCCCGCACGCGCCCGACGAGCACCGCGTCCTTCCCGGACGCATCCAGCGGCGTCGGGTGATCTCCCGGCGCGTACGGCCGGTCCCACAGCTCCACGCCCTCCGCCCCCGCGAGCAGCCCCTTCGCCTCCGTCGCGGACATCGGCCTGTGGAACTGCACGTGCACCGCCTCCGCGTGTCCGTTCACCACGGGCACGCGCACCGTGGTCGGCGACACGAGGATCGACGGATCGCCCAGGATCTTCCGCGTCTCGTGCACCATCTTCCACTCCTCCTCGGAGTGCTCCGCCTCGCCGGGCTTCCAGTCCGAGAGCACGTTGAACGCCATCTGCCGCGGGAACACGCGCGCCGTCACCGCCTCGCCCGCGAGCGCGCTCCGCGCCTGCTGCAACAGGTCCTCCACCGCGGCGTGGCCCTTCCCGCTCGTCGCCTGGTAGGTCGTGACCACGACGTGCCGGATGCGCGCCGCGTCGTGGAGCGGCTTCAGCGCGACCACCATCTGGATGGTCGAGCAGTTGGGGTTCGCGATGATCCCCTTCGGCCGGTCCTTCGCGGCCTCCATGTTCACCTCGGGCACCACGAGCGGGCACCCCGGATCCATCCGCCACGCGCTCGAGTTGTCGATCACCACCGCGCCCGCTTGCGCGGCGATCGGCGCCATCTCCCGCGACACGGACGCGCCCGCGCTGAAGAGCGCGATGTCCACGCCCGCGAACGACCCGGGCCCGAGCTCCTCGACCACGAGCTCGCCGCCCACGAACGCGATCTTCTGCCCCGCGCTGCGCTTGCTCGCGAGCGCCACGACCCGCCTCACCGGGAACCGTCGCTCCGCGAGGATGGCCAGCATCTCACGGCCCACCGCGCCGGTTGCTCCCACGACAGCCACGACGTACGACATCGGCGAACTTCCTCCGGAAGGCTACCCTAGCGCCACCTCGCCCGGCGCGCGCATTTTTGCGAGCGTGCGGCGGACGGCGCGAAGTCGCTCGATGCGTTCAGGGGATGTCGTCCGATGTCCCAAGTGCGCTACGATCCGGGCGTGCGGCGCCTGGCCACCCTCGTCCTCGGCCTCGCGGCCTCGGCCTGGGCCTGCGGCCCGCCTTCGCCGCCGCCCGGCGCGCCGCGCGCGGCCTCCCTCCGCGAGACCGGCACCGGCGCCGCCGTCGATCCAACCGTGCATCATGCACGCATCGTCCCGGAGAGCGCGGAGGCGTGGCCGCGCTTCGGCGTCGAGCCGGGCGGCGGCGTCCGCGTCCTCGCGAGCGGGCAGCGCGCGATCCTCCTCTCGAACGGCGCGGTCCAGGCCGCGGACGATCGCCTGCCGGCCACGGTGAACCGCTTCGTGCCCCTGCCCGATCGGCTCGGCGGCGGCTTCCTCTTCGTGCTCGGCAACAGCGTGTACCGGGCGGACTCCTGGCTCGCGCAGCCGCGGCCCATCTACACGCACCACTCCGCGATCGCGAACCTCTTCGCCGGCCTCGATCGCGTCTACCTGCGCGGCACGTCCGGCGCGCACCAGGCCCTCGATCCCCGGACGGGCGACCGCCTCGATCCCGGCCCCTGGCCCGGGGGTCCGGCGATCGGCGCGTACGGCGCCGCGGACGGCTGGCGCGCGGTGGCCATCACGGACTTCCGCGGGCTCGTGCTGACGACGGACGCCGGCGCCAGCTGGCGCCCGCTCCCGGTCCCGATCGATCCGAAGCGCGTCGTGGTGGTCGGCGACGACATCGCCGTCTCCGGCGTGGAGGCGACGCGACGCGAAGCGTGGTTCGAGGTGCGGCCCGACGGCCAGGTCGCTCGCCTCGCGCGCGATCCGACGACCCAGGGCGACCGCCAGAGCGCGCCCGTGTTCACGCCCGATCCCGTCTTCGGCAAGCGACCCCTGGTCGCCGCGATCGAGGACGGCTGGCCGCTCACCGACGGCACCGCGCTCGTCGCGCGGGACGGCGCGCTCGCGAGGGTGCGTACGTCGGACGGCGCGCTGCTCGAGGTCGCGAAGGACGCGTATCCCCTCAAGCCCTCGACGTGCCACGCCTTCTCGCTCACGCGCAAGGGCGCGGATGGTGCGTTCGGCTTCGCGTGCGGTGAGCCCCGGGGCGCGTCGGTGATCTACGCGTACGACCCGTACAAGGGGGCCCTCCGCGAGATCCGTCGCTGGAGCACGCCGCGTGTCGTCGTCTCGTCGGGCAACGGCCAGGTCCTCTCGGTCGGCGCGTGCGACGACGCGGGCACGCGCCCGAGCGACAAGGAGCACCTCTACTGCATCCTCGGCCCGGACAGCGCGTGGCGCGAGATCCGCGTGCGCGGCGCGCTCGGCGGCGAGCGCGTGGTCGCGCTCGCGGACGGGAAGGTGGCCATCCTCTCGCCGCCCATGGGGGATCTCTCGTCGGCCCGTCTCACCGTGCTCGAGCGGGGGGCAGCCACCACGCGGCAGGTCACGTTCCCCGTGCTCTCGCACGAGGTCGCGCGTGTGATGCATCTCGGCGTTTGGCTCGAGGGCTTCGAGGAGCGGCGCCCGGGCACCCTCGGTGGGTGGGTCGAGGCGTCGGGGACGATGGTCGGCCTCGAGATCGGGCTCGACGGCAAGGCCGAGATCGGCCAGTTCATCCGCGACGCCGGCGCGCCCATCGTCTCGGGCCGTTACGGCCTGGGGTGGACCTCGTCCCGTCGCGGGTACGAGACCGTGAACGGCGGCATGACGTGGACCCCTTTCGAGGCGCCCGAGGGGATCGCGGATCACGTCACCTCGCGCGCGTGCGGGCCGATCGGGTGCGTGGCGCAGGGGTGGCTGCGCGTCGGCTGGGGCGAGCGCGCGAAGCCCGCGGATCTGCCGCAGGTCCCGCCGATACGGCCGATGGTCGCGGGATCGCTGCGCCCGATCGACCTCTCGTGCGAGCCGCAGAGCGGCCCCGCGCCCGAGGCGAAGAAGGCCACGCCTCCCCCGGTGGTGAGGCCTCCGCCGCGCCCGCCGTCGCTCGGCATACTCGGCGCGTCGCACCTCGGCCGCATCGCGCCGCCGCCGGCGCCGCTCCTCGACCTGCCGCCCTTCATCGCCTCGGTCGGGCCTCCGGTCAGGGACGGAGAGCGGGGCGTGACGTT
Source organism: Myxococcales bacterium (assembly GCA_005777185.1). Taxonomy (GTDB): domain Bacteria; phylum Myxococcota_A; class Polyangia; order Polyangiales; family Polyangiaceae; genus SXNL01. Next base: position 11,536 of record SXNL01000236.1, on the reverse strand, counting down.
CGAGATCACGACCACGCTGGAGCAGGCGCGCGTGGGGAGCTCGGCGCGGATCTACGCGACGGGTCCGCGAAGCGGGGACTGGGACGCGTCGAACGCGCGGTGGATCGTGCGGTGGCTCGCGCCCTATGGCGGCTGGCCCGACGTCCGATCGTCCGCGCCCGTCCCGCCGCCCGCGTTCATCCTCGACGCGGCGCGCATGCAGTCGGGGCAATTCTCGTCGTTCGGCGGGTTCACGAGCTACCAGATCTCCATGGGGGACGAGCCCGCTCACGCCCTCCTGATCGCGAAGCGGAGCAACCCGCGCGTGACCCTGGTGTACGTGCTCGAGTCGGATCGCCCCCCCCTGGAAGTGCGCCGCGCCGACGGCGAGCCCTTCGTCGACATCGACGCCGCGATACACGAGGGTGGTCACTGGTACTTCGCGACGCCGCCCGGTTCGCAGGCCGAGCTCCCGCACACGATCCTGTGGCAGGTCGAGGGGACGCAGGCCCGCGAGCGCGCCCGGTTTCCGCGCGCGACGAGCGAATCCCGCGGCGCCGTCCGCCTCGCCCGCCGCAGCGACGGGCGCGCGATCGGGATCGTCGTCGACGGCCAGCCGCCCCCCGACCGGACAGGGAGCGCGCGGTGGGTGATCCCCGTGGACATCGAGTCGGGCCGCGCGCTCGAGCCCGAGCCGCTCGGCCTCGCGGACCTCACCGATCGCGGTCTGGTCGGCCCGTGCGCTGGCACCGAGGACGGCTGGTCCCTCGACGCGCCGCTCGGCCTCACCGTGCGGCTCCACACCGGCGACGCGCCCGCGGGACACCTCGCGACCACGATGGCGCGGGTGCGCGTGTCGGCCGATCGCGCGTGCCTCGAGCGCCTCTCGGGCTCGCTCGACGGCCAGAACGCCGCGCAGCAGGTCGCGGCGCTCGCCTCCGCGAAGCGGCCCCGCAAGCCAGGCGCGCGCACCACGGTCTCCGTGTCCGTCGCGCGCGTTCGATACGCGCTCGCGTGCGAGGAGCGGCGCTGATACGCTGCGACCCCGTGAAGTACCGCCAGCTCCTCCTCTTCCCTATCTTCTACGCGCTCTCGTGCACCACCGCGGTCCCGGCGCCGGTGGCCCCGGAGAAGCCGCCGCTCGAGCCGGGAGAGGTCTGCGACGAGTCGAACTCCTCGCCGCTCAAGCTGCGCTTCGATCCGCCGTCGCTCGTGCTCGCGCCCGGCCAGTCGCGGCCGGTCCGCCTGATCATCGAGCCCGACGCCTGCCTCACGGCGAAGGCCACGTTCAAGAGCGACAACAGCGCGATCGTCGCGCCCCCTCGCGACGGCGTCTTCGATCTCCGCCACGCCACGTACGACTTCGTCGTCCGCGCCGACGACAGAGCGATGGGCTCGACCGCGATACGCGCGCACATGCGCCGCCCCATCCCCCCCCCCACCGACCCGTCCGCGGAGCGCAGCCAGTCCCAGATCGACAGGGAGATCGCCGACGCGACCGCCGAAGAGGTCCTCCCCGTCGAGGTGCGTGACGCGGCCGTCCCGGCGTGCCCGGTGTCGACGCCGATCGGCGGGTTGCTCGCCGCGACGACGAGCTCCATCGTGAGCCCTCTCGGGACGACGGGCCTGTCCGTCCCACCGGGCGCCTTCACCCGTACGGACGAGCTTGCCCTGCCGTCGTTCGTGGGGGAGGTGTCCTGCGGTGACGACCTTGTGAAGGACGCGGCCGTCGCGTCCGCCGCGCTCGCGCCGCTCGGGCCCGCGATCACGTTCACGGCGAAGAAGCCCATCGGCATGGCGGTCTCGCTCCGGAGGGAGGTGGACGTCGCGATCCCCATCAATCCGGCGGCCTTCCCGCCCGCGGCGCGCATGCGTCACCTCCAGGTGCTCTTCAAGAACTCGCTCCGCGCGAAGAAGCCGCGCGTGGTCACGGTCGCCAACCCGCGCATCGAGAAGGTGGGTACCGAGTACGTCCTCCGCTTCAGCACGCCGTGGTTCGGCACGTACCAGGCCGCGATCGCGAAGGACGCTGGCGCCCGCACACACAAGCGGAGGCTCACGCACCGCGCGGTGCTCGGCTTCTCGATGGGCGGCGGCGGCGCCGCGAGCTTCGGCACGCGGCACCACGACAAGTTCGACGTGATCGCGCCCCTCGGGGGCCCATCCGACTGGACGTGGCTCCTGTGGTTCATCGAGAACTACGCGCTCGGCGGCTTCTGTCCCGCGGACAAGCCGGGCTGCCCGAAGACGGCGCCGAATCGCTACCCGTTCCAGGAGACGTTCGCGCACTCCATGGACTGGAACCACTGGTGGTACCAGGACGGTGAGGGCAACGGCGGGCGCTTCCCGCGCGACGAGTACGTCCAGATCTTCCAGGACCTGGCGCTCATGCAGGGCAACCCCAACGGGCAGAACCAGGATCCGCGGCTCTCGTACCTCGCGCCCGGCTTCACCGCGAAGGACGTGTCGAGCAACCCCGGCGCGGCGACGCCCGAGCCCGACTGCGGCTTCTGGGTCGAGCCCATCAAGAACGATCCGAAGCAGGAGCAGCAGAAGGCGACGCGCGACAAGTGCAAGGCGATGCGCTGCGATCCGACGCGCCTCTACAAGGCGGAGAAGAACTTCTTCGACGACGAGTACAACCCCGACGGGACGCTCCCCGTCATCGCCTTCTGCGACGGGAACCAGAAGGGCGAGAGCCCGTACAAGAACACGTTCGCGCCCGGCGGCAACGAGCCGGTGGGGATCGTGCTCGCGGTCGACCGCAACAAGAACGGCCTGCGCGACGAGGACGAGCCGGTGATCCGTTCCGGCCACGAACCCTACGACGACGTCGGGATCGACGGCCTCGCGAACGAGAAGGAGCCCGGCTACGACCCGGAGACGAACCCGGACCCCAACCAGGACGACTACGACTACCAGATCAACCCGAACGGCACGGAGGCGAACCACCGCTACGACCAGGGGGAGCCGTTCCGCGACTTCGGGCTCGACGGCGTGCCGAACACGGCGTCACGCCACGTCGCGGGCGATCCGGGCGAGGGCGACGGCGTCTTCACGATGGCCGACGGCCTGAAGAACTTCTACTCGAACGACATGCACTCGATCGTGCACCGGTGGGTCGACAAGGTCCCCGCCGGCCTGCTCGACGACAAGGCCCTCGGGCGCGTCGACTTCCTGGTCGACGGCGGCGTGCGAGACCTCTTCAACTTCGCGTCCGTCGCGAACCATGCGTCGGGCGCCGTTGCGGGTCGCCTGGGGCCGAACGGGCTGCCGCTGCGAACAAGTGTATTCTACAACAACTTCAACTTGATGCCCGGCCAGAACCCGAAGGACCTCGTGAACTTCTCGCCCGATCGTCTGCGCTGGGCCGACATCCCCGACATGCCGAACCTGAGGTACGGCGACGTCGACGCGAGCGCGAAGGACATCCAGTTGGGCGACGGGATGCACGTGGGGACGGGGCTCCAGATCCTGTACCGGCTGCAGCTCGGCTTCTACTTCGTGTCGCAGCGATGGTCTGACGCGGACCGCAGGCGGACGGAGATCGAGCCGGACTCCTCGGGCAAGCTCGCGAGCTGGGCGACCTCGACCGTCAACGAGCAGGGCCTGGAGTGCGAGGCCAGGGCGCAGGGGAAGTGCGAGAAGATCTTCCGCGGTCCCGTATCGAAGCGAGAGGGGCCCATCGCCGTGGGTCTCCCGCCGGGCTACGGCCTCGAGCAGAACAAGCACCGTCGCTACCCCGTGCTCTACGTGCTCCACGGCTACGGGCAGGATCCGCGCGACCTCGAGGCGCTCGCGATCCTGACCAACAACTTCATGAACAAGGCCGAGCAGTCGTACGCGACGCGCCTCGCGAAGTTCATCGTGGTCTACGTCGACGGCCGCTGCCGCACGGGCGTGGACGGCAAGCCCGAGTGCATCCAGGGCACGTTCTACCTGAACTCGAACCGGCCCGAGGGCCCGCAGATGGACACGTGGTTCGAGGAGGTCATGCAGTACATCGACACGAATTACCGGACGATGGGGCCGTCCGAGGTCGACGTGGCCGACTGATCGAGATCTCCGCGCGGAGCATCAGGTCGCGATCACCTCGAGCTCGAAGGGGTCCCAGATCTCGATCGCGTCGCCGTCGTCCTTGATCTCGAACGTGCGCTGGTCGGCGCATAGCCCCCTCGGGCTGACGAGCTTGCCCGTGATCAGGTTGAAGCGGTAGCCGTGGAGCGGACACACGATGCACCCGCGCTCGACCCACCCCGTGGCGAGGCTCGCGCCCGCGTGGTTGCACGCGTCCTCGAGCGCGAGGTAGGTGCCGTCGATCCGCGCGACGACGACGTCGAACGGCGGATACGCGACACGGACCGGCTTGCCGCCGTCGAGGTCGGCCTTCGCGAGGCGCGCGACCCGCTTCATCGGTCCTTCAATTCAGGACCGCCCCCTGCTTGCGACCGAGGGCGGCCGCCTGCCGGGCGAGCGCGTCGAGCGCGAGGTTGACCCGCTCGCGGGGATCGCAGCTGCGCAGGATCGCCGAGCGCACGTCCGGATCGAGGACGAGCTGGTGCGCGAACGCGTCGGCGAGCGCGCCCGGGCTCTCGATCGCCAGGCCCGGCGGCCCGCCCGTGGGCAGGCGCAGCTTGAACGTTCCGTCGTGCTTCTTGACCTCGGCCGCGAACCCCATCGCCGCGCTCACGAGGGCCGACGTCTCGCGGGCGGGGACGTCGACGGGAAGATCCTCCAGGATCTCCGCGCGCGCGCGCCGGTACGGTGGCCGGAACGGCAGCTCGTGCAGGAGCACGCGCGCGTACCCGAGGAGGAGGATGTTGGAGCGCCCGTCGGGTAGCGGCTCGTGCTCGAGCACGACGCCCAGGCCGGCGACGCGCGCGAGGCCGGGCCGTGACACCGGGCCCTCGTCGTCCGCCTCCTTGCCGTCGACGAAGCCGGACACGGCCATCGCGCGGTGCGAGCCGAGGCAGTCCTTGAGCATCGTGCGATAGCGCGGCTCGAAGATGTGGAGGGGAAGCCTGGCGCCGGGGAACAGCACGACCTGCGGGAGCGGGAAGACCGGGAGGTCCAACAGCGCGTCATGACCCAGCGACATCGCTCCTTCGTCCACGATCAACCTCAGCGACCGAACATCTCGACCACGCTCCCGTTCATGCTATCGGGCGCGTCGAGCGCCAGGAAGACAATCGCGCGCGACACCTCCTCCGGTGTCATCTCGGGGGAGAACCCGCTACCTTTCAGCATGTCCGTGTCGACCGACCCGGGAAGGATCCCGGAGACCATGATTCCCGTCTTCCGGACCTCCTCCGCGAGCGCCTTCGTGAAGCCGACGACGCCCCACTTCGAGGCGCAGTACGCGGACGCGCGCGCCGTGCCGAGCGTCGACGAGATGCTCCCCACCACCACGATGCGGCCCGACCGGCGCGCCTTCATGCCGGGCAGGAAGGCGCGTGTCACGAGGAAGACGCCCTTCAGGTTGGTGTCGAGCGTGACGTCCCAGTCGGCCTCGGTCATCTCCTCGATGTGCGCTCGCCGTATCACGCCCGCGCAGTGGACGATGACGTCCGGCGCGCCCCATGCGGCCACCTGCTCGGCGAGGCGCTGAACCTCGACTGCGCTTCCCACGTCGCACGAGACGGTCATCGCGCGGCGACCCCCGACGTGGAGCCACGCGGCCGTCTCGTCGAGGCCGGCCTGCGTCCGCGAGACGGCCACGAGGTCGAGACCCCTCGCGCCCAGCGCGAGGGCGACCGCCCGCCCGATGCCACGGCTGGCTCCGGTCACGACCGCGAACTTCACGGGGCCCCCGGAGGGGGCTCCGGAGGAGCCGGGACCTGCGTGCCTCCGAACAGCCGCGAGAGGGTCGCGCCGTCCACCGCGCCCCGCACGCTCCACGCGTCGACCGTCGCGCCGTGACGGCGCCCGCCGCGCGCCGTCATGCAGCCGTGGGAGAGCGTCAGCTTGCACGCGACCCATCGCGGTTCGAGCGCGCGCCACACGCCGCCCGTGACGTCCTCGACGAGCGCCTCCTGCAGGACGAGGCGCCGCGCGCAGGCGTCGAGGAAGTCTCCCACCGCGCCCACGCCGACGAGCCGCTCCCGAGGCCCGAACGCGAGGGACGCGTGCCCGGTCGCGGGGAGGAGGTGGTGCGGGCAGGTGGTCGTGACGACGATGTCCCGCACGAGGATCTCTGCGGGCGCACCCCCCCGGTGGGCGATCACGTTGGCCACGAGGATCGCCTCCGCGTCGATCGCGTGGCCGGCGCAGAGCTCGTCCACGAACATCGCCGCGACCCGCGCGCCCGTCCCCTCGAGATCGCCGGCGTGTGGATCGCGCCCGATCGCGGAGAGGAACTCGTCGATGGCGCGCGCGGCGCGCTCCCGATCGGGCGGGGGCGTGGGCATCGCGACGAGGATACCGCGCCGCGTCGGGCGCTGCTACGCCCGCATCACGTCCATGGGATCAGTCGTGGCGGCGCGCCAGGCCGGGACCACCGACACGAGGAGGTAAGGCCCCATGATCGACGTCGCGATCGCGAGCACGTCGGCGACGTCCACCGCGGGCGTGAGCGGCGCCTCGGGGTAGAGGACGCTCCAGCCCACGAGGGCGGCACGAAGTCCAGGTGCGCCGAAAACGAAGACCCAGGCGTACGCTGCGACGATGCCCGCGAGCACGGCGAGGAGGGACACCAGGAACGACTCGAGGATCTTCACGCGCACCACGTCGCCCGTCGAGAAGCCCACGGCCTTCAGGATCGCGATCTCGCGCTTCTCCTCCGGGAGGGCGCCGCTCAGGCGATCCCACGCGAGCACGAAGAGCGCGAGGAGCGCGGGGAGGCTCGCGGCGAGCACCAGCCCCGCGCGTCGACCGTACGCGAGTTCGTAGACACGCTCGAGCCCCTCGCGATCGATCACCCGCGCCCCGGGGAGAAGATCCGCGATCTTGCGCGCGAGGACGCGCGACTCCTCCGGGTTCTTCACGCGCACGGCGAGATCGGTCGCCTCTCCGGGAGGGACGCCGAGGATCGCGCGCGCGTCGTCGTCGTCGCAGAGCAGGACGTCGGCCGTGTAGAGGTCCACGCTCGACGCGAACGTCCCCACCAGCCTGAGCGACGGCGCGTTGCGCTCCGCGGACGGGAGCGCGAGCTCGTCCCCGACGCGGAGCCCGAGGAATCGCGCGAGCCCGCGGCCCGTGACCATCTCCTTCTCGCGCGGCGCGAGATCGCGCCCCTCGCCGATCGCGCCACCGAGGTCAGCGAGCGCGGCGCGATCCGCGTCCACACCGACGACGGTCACGTTCCCCTGCAGCGCGGGGAGGAAGACGTACCCCCACACGCGGGGCCGCACCGAGGCGACCGAGGGCAAGAGCTGGATCTTCGCCTTCTCGTCCACGCCGATCGTCCGCGGTCGACCCCCGACCAGGCGCTGCACGAGGATGTCCGGCATCGCCACCTTCGCGCGCGCCGCCTCCGCGCGCAGCGACCCGGTGAGGAAGATCACGCCTGCGAACAGGAGCACCGCCGAGGAGAGGCCGACGACCATCGCGAAGGATCGCGCGCGTCGCCTGCGTACGGCCCCCACCGCGTACCCGAGAAGGCTCACCGCGGTCGCCTCCCGGGATCGTCGACGGGGGCCATCATCGCGCCGGCGGGATCCGGGTCCGGCGTGGCGGGGCCGTCGGCGAAGGCCGCCGTGGGCTCCTCCATGGAGGGCGCGCGGAGCCAGCGCGATCCCCCCGAGAGCGCGAGGTCCGACGTCGGCAGGCGGCGGGCGACGGCGTCGATGGCCGGCTGCTCGGCACGTCGCCGCGCGCCTGCCGCGCGGGCGTGGAGGAACATGCCCGTGAGCGCGAGCGCGACGGCGAGGATCGCCGCGGCCGCCGCCCGCCCGCGACGCACGAGCGCGTGGGACGTCACGAGCTCCCCGTCAGGATGATGAGCGCCTTCGTCAGCACCAGATCGGCGACGAGGATCGCCACCGAGACGGCGACGACGGTGCGGGTCGTGGAGAGGCCCACGCCCTCCGTGCCGCCGTGGGTCCGCAGGCCGAAGTGGCAGCCGAGGATCGCGATGATGAAACCGAAGACGGGGGTCTTCGCGAGACCGTTGAAGAAATCGCTGATCTTCACCACCTCGACGGACGAGCGAATGAAGGTGCCCGGCGTGATGCCGAACTCGAGGTCGCAAACGAACATCGCGCCGCCCACGCCGAGGACGAGCGCGTACACCGACAGGAGCGGCATGACGACGATCGCGGCGAGGACGCGCGGCACCACGAGCTTCTTCGCCGGGTCGGCGCCGAGCGCGCGGATGGCGTCGACCTGCTCGGTGACGTTCATCGAGCCGACCTCGGCGGCCATGCCGCTCCCGATGCGGCCCCCGACGATGACGGCCGTCAGCGTGGGCGCGAGCTCGCGGAGGAACGAGAGGACGACGACGCGCGGGATGTACTCGACGCCGCCGAACTTGCGCAGGCCGAACGCGAACTGGATGGTCATGACCATCCCGATGAAGATGCTCGTGATCGTGACGATGCCCATCGAGCGCACGCCGAGCGAATCCATCTGCTGGAGGAAGCTCCGCGTCTCCAGCGGACGGCGGACGGACTGGCGCGCCGTCCGGACGGAGAGGATCGCGATCTCGCCCACCTGCTCCACGAAGCTGCGCGCGCTGCGCCCGTAGTGCACCCACACCGGATCCGGCGGCGGGGGAGCGATCGGGGGGAGGGACGAGCGAGGCGTCACGGCGCCCCCACGAGCCCTGCGGGCCGCGGCCCCGCGCCGGTGTGGAAGCCGCGCACGAACGCGCGGAAAGACGCCGCGCCCGGGTCGGCCACGGTGCGCGCGGGGGTGACGCGCGCGAAATCGTACACGCAGCCGTCCTTCTTGAGCACGAAGAGGTCGAAGGAGAGGAGGACACCGTCGAGCTTGGCGAGCACCTCGGTGTGGAGCGCCTCGCGGCCGTCGAAGGGCTCGACCTCCTGCACCGAGACCTCGCGCTCGGTCGTGCCGATGAGGAGGTGGTTCGTGAGGGCGACGAGCGGCGTGTCGTGATCGAGCGGGCGGCAGCGGGCGTTGATCAAGATCGAGGCCCGGCCGTCGTCGTCGCGGAACCCCAGGGTGGCGTGCGCCACCTCGATCTCGCGCCAGCTCGCGGGGACGGGCGGGACGGTGAAGGAGATCCGCCCGTCCGCGTACGACCCGCCCTCCGCGGTGCGCGTCAGCGCGGGCCTGCCGGATCGGCCGCAGGCGGCAGCCCCCAGCGACGCCACGAGACATGCAAGAATCAGCTCGTGCGCGCGGCGCGTGAACATCCGCGGGGATGTCTACACCTCTACAGCCGGGTGGTCACCAGGAAGGTGTCATGTTCCGCGGCGAACACGCCCGGAAGCTCGACCGCCCAGAGGCGATCGCGCACGCACGCCTCGGCCTTCGCGTCGCGCGCAGATGCCAGCGCGACGTCGCGCACGTCGACGATCTCCTCGAGCGTCGTCTCGAGCGTCGTCGACAGCTCGTCGGACTTCACGCCGCAGGCCGCACCTGCCGCGCGCAGCTCCCTCCGCAGGTGGGCCATGAGATCGAACGAGCGCCAGGCGCCGCCGCCGTGCCCGATCGAGCCGAGCCGCCCGAGCCCGACGCCGAAGCCCTGGCCGCCGCCGCCCTCGCCGCTCGCGTGGTCGAGGCCCTCGTTCGAGGGGCGGACACCGGGCTCGATGGCGAGGTAGCTCGTGACGGGCGACACCGCGCGCCCGATCATCGCGAGGCGCATCTGCTCGGGCTCCGTGAGCTCGTGAAGGAGGGGCGATCCGAACACGAGCGCGGCCTCGAGCTTCCCGAGCTCGGCAGACGGCGAGAAGCCCGCCACGTACGGCGCAGACCAGAGCTCGCCCTTCACCTCGACCCGCGTCGTTTCGCGGCTCGCGATCGCGTGCTGTTCGAGCCCCTGTCCCTCTTCGAGCGCGGCCGGCGCCTCGAAGTCGGGCGTGAGCCCCGTGATCGACAGCCGGTCGATGCGCTTCGGGCGCGCCCACTCCTCGTACGTCGTGCGTCCGGCGCGGTTGGCGGCGTGGATGGTCCCCGTCCAGAAGAGCCCGCCGGTCCGGCGCGGCAGGGCGGCCCACGGTGAGTCGTCGACCCGGGTGAGCGAGGCGTCGGGGGACGACGACACGGTGGCCATGTGGACAATCGCGCCGCTTCGCCACGGGAGCCTCGCGACGACCTCGGGCCCGAGCGCCTCGCGGGTCCGCGTGTCGGTGACGACCACCACGCGGCGCGCGACCCGGGGACTCGCCGCGAGGATCGCGTCGGCGCGGGTGAGCGCGAGGTCGAGATTTGATCCGTTCCGGAGCTCGGGCGTGAACGCCTCGAGGCGCGCGATGGCGTCCTTCACGTCCACGGTGCGGCCGAACGGCAGGCGCGGCTCGCGATCGAACATCACGAGGTCCACGCTCGCGGTGCGGAAGCTCATCAGGTACGCGCGCACGGCCGCGAGCGCGGCCACGGCGTCGTGGTGGGAGCGCGACCCGTCGAGGACGATCGCTACGTGCGCGCCGTCGGGTACCTCGGCGAGGCGAGGTGCCGCCCGGATGCGCGTGTGGACGAGCACACGGGCCTGCCCGAAGGGCACGGACGCGACGCCCACGTCGAGCCGCGGCGCGTTCACGGGCGCGAGCTCGAGCTCGATGGGCCGCGCGGCCACGACGACGTTGTCGGGTCGCGTCTCGACGCCGTTCACCGTGATGTGGTCCTCCGACCGCGCGGGCGAGAACCGGAGCCGTGCCGGGACGTGCTTCGTGCCGAGCTCGGGAAGGGAGAGCTTGTACACGCCGTCGGCGTACGCGAGCGGGATCTTGAGCGTGTACTCCACGAGCTTCTGGGCGCGCGCCGGCACGGGGAAGACCTGCAGCGCGAGCTCGCCCTGGTGGCGCCACGAGAGGAGGGCCGGATCCTTCGGGTAGTAACCGCCGATCCCCGTCAGCTCCTTGTACTTCTGGGCCGCCTCCTCGGCCTCCATGAGGTCGCCCTCGAACCACACGCGCTCGCCCCGGGGGTTCGTCCCGGCAGACCGGAGGCGCGTCGCCACCGCCGTCTCCGGCACGCGGATGAAGAACGTCGCTTGATCGCTCTTCGGGCCCGGGTTCGTCACCGCCCGCTGCACGATCAGGGTCGCGAAGCCGCGATCGACGCGAACGTCGATGACGTGGCTGTCCTCGCGCAGGTCGAAGCGCAGCGCCTCCACGCTGTCCTCGCCCCGCGCCCCCCTCGCCAAGAGCAGCCCCACGAGCCCGATCCCCAGCGTCGCCGACCTTCGCATGGCGGCCGCTGACAACCGTCCCCGCCGCGAGGTTCCCGCGTCTCGCGCATTTCGTCCCCACGGCAAATTTCGTGGTCTCCGTGCGTTCTCCGTCGCGCTAGTCCCAATGCCGATCGGTTAGGCGCGATCCAGCGCAAGAGAAGGGGTGCCCCCACTCGCCGCGCTGCGCGCGTCGGTCTCCCCCAAATCGCGCGCTACGCGCGCTCAAGAGCTGTCCAACAATTGCCCGGGGCTGCCCTTCGT
>SXNL01000235.1 GCA_005777185.1 Myxococcales bacterium | reverse complement strand
GTGGCGCGCGCGCTCGCCGCGCTCGCCGCGCGCGGCGTGGCCACGGCGAGCGTGTCGTCGTCGCGCGGCGCCGACCGGCGCGCGCTGTCCTTGCTCGGCGCGAAGAGCGCGCTCGATCCCGATCTCGGCGCGCGCCTCCTCGAGATCGAGGCGATCGTCCCCGCGTCGGGCCCGACGACTTACCGCGACATGACCCTCACGTTCGAGGGAACGCCCGCGCCCTCCCACGTGATCGAGGCCTCCGGCGCCGAGGTTCGGTGGCGCCTCGACGCGGGCGAGCTCGTCGTCGGCGACATCCGCGCGGGGGAGTCGCGGACGGACGTGGTCCGCGTGTCGGTCCCGCGGTGGGTGCCGGGCGAGCGGTTTCATTTCACGGTGACGGTGACCGCGGACGACCTCGCGTACGGCGGCCCGCGCTCGTTCTCCGCGCACGTGCCGTGCGTGTACGACGACGACATCGAGCGCATCGCGACGAGCCGCCACGGCGACGTGATCGCGTACGCGTCCGCGCTCGCGACGGTGCGCCGCCTCGACGCGGCCTTCATGGGCGCGGGGATCGACCGCGTGGGAGGACTGCGCCGGCTCGCGGAGCTGCACGTGCAGTCCATGCGGCTCCTGGCGCGGGACACGAAGGACAGGGCGATCGCGGAGCAGGCGGACATGCTCGGGGGACTGTTGCAACTCTCGCCGTGAGCGCGGTGGTCCCCGGGGTCGCGGCCCGCGGTCCGTCGATCAGGAGGGCCGCAGGATCGCCATCCGCACCATGTCGAAATACCTCTCTCCCACCTTGTACTCCCTCCGCAACACCCCCTCGAAGTCGAACCCCAGCTTCAAGTACATCGCCTGCGCGCTCCGGTTGTCGCTTCGCACGATGAGCCACACCTTCTCGAGCTCGAGCTCCTCCCACGCGCGGCGCAGGAGCTCCCGCACGGCCTCCGGGCCCTTGCCCTGGCCCTGGTGCGCCTTCCCGACCACCACGAACAGGCGCCCGTTCCGCGCGGGCCAGTAGATCTGGTTCACGCTGCACTGTCCGACGTACGCGTCGCCGTCGAAGATCGACCACACGCGGTCCGTCCTGGAGGCCACGAGGCCCGCGATGTACCTCGCCTCCTCCTCCTCCGTGATGTCGGTCTGGCGGTTCGCAAAGTACTGGAGGACCTCGTGGTCGTTCACCCACGTCATCACGTGGGACAGGTGCGAGGGGTCGAGCGGGACCAGCGTCACGGCCATCGTGTGCCTCAGTCTAGCGTGTCGTCGCCGTCGACGAGCGACGAGTCGGGGACGGGGAGGATACTCTTCGGCGACGCGGCGTGCGCGCCGGGCGACATCAGCTTGCGTACGAGGTCGGCGCGCGTCGAGGCGCCGATCTTCGCATAGAGGCGGCGGACGTACTCCTTCACGGTGTGCTCGCTCAGGCCCACGATCGCGGCCGCGTTCGCGCCGCTGTAGCCCGCGACGAGGAGCCGCGCGATCTCGCGCTCGCGGCGCGTCAGGCGCTCGAGGAAGTTCCTCGCCTGTCGGTCCGCAGGCTCGACGCGCAGGATCGCGCAGCGCGCCCCGCCGAACACGGGATCGTCGTCGAGCTTCGCGACGCCCGCGACGACGCCGTCGGCGAGGCGGGGCGGTGTGGGCAGGGCCTCGCTCCGCGCACGAGACGAGAGCGCCTGCTCGGCTGCGTCGACGAGCTGCTCCTCGATCGGGACGACGTCGGCGCTCCAGTCCACCCCGCGCTCGCGATCGGCGGCCCACACGACGCGCTTCCGGTCGCGATCCACCACGAACAGCGTGCCCGTCGCCTTGCCGAACGCGCGGAGCGCGGCCGCCTCGCGTGCGAGCTCGTCGTGGGCGATCTGCGCGCGGGTCGCGGTCACGACGAACGCGGCCAGCCTCTCGATCGACGCGACCTCGCCCGTGGAGAAGTCCGGATCGCCGGCGCGTCGCTCGAGGCCCGCCAGGCCGAACAGGACGCCGCCTTCGTGGAGGAACACCAGGAGCGCCTTCGCGTACCCCTCGTGCGCCGAGTGGGTCGCGAAGTACGGCAGCTTCATGCGCTCGTCGTCCGGGTACAGCTCCGCGGCCCGGTAGACGCGGCGCGTCGTCTCGACGACGGACGCCGTCTGGAACCCGAACGCCTCTGTGAGCTTGACGCCGTCGGTGCCCTCGAAGGGCAGGGGCGTCTCTCCGGCGACCCGGAGCGAGTCGCCGTACGCGAGGACGTCCTCCGCGCCCGTGCAGACGAACCCGCCCGCGGCTGGTACGACGCCGCGCATCGCGTCCACCACGCGCCTTCGGAAGCTCGCGCGTGTCCCCGGCTGCACGACGAGGAGCGCGGCGGCGTGCTCGGCGTCCGTCATCGTGGCGAGGATAGCGGAACGTGGGGGCGGCGTGGCATACTGTGTTTCATGGCTGATTTCTCGACGGAGCACGACATGAACGCCGAGCTCGTCTTCGACTGGAACGAGGTGAACCGAAAGGGTCGGCTCGCGCCCAGGAACATGACTTTCTTCGACGAGACGCTCCGCGACGGCCTCCAGAACCCGAGCGTGAAGGACCCCGGCATCGAGCAGAAGCTGCAGATCCTCCACCTGATGGAGGATCTCGGCATCCACGAGGCCGACATCGGCCTTCCCGGCAGCTCCCCGCGCGCCTTCGAGGACGTGCTCCGGCTGTGCCGCGAGGTCGTCGACTGCAAGATGAAGATCAAGATCGCGGCGGCCGGGCGCACGGTCGTGGGCGACATCACGCCCATGATCGAGATCTCGCAGCGCGCGGGTCTGCCGATCGAGGTGTACGCGTTCATCGGGTCGTCGCCCATCCGGCAGTACGTCGAGGTGTGGGATCTCGCCCTCATCGCGAAGCGCAGCGCGGAGGCGATCGACGTCGCGGTCAAGGCCGGCCTCCCCGTCTGCTTCGTCACCGAGGACACCACGCGCTCGCGCCCCGAGGTGCTCACCACCCTCTTCCGGACCGCGATCGACCACGGCGCGGGTCGGATCTGCCTCTCCGACACCGTCGGGCACGCGACGCCGGACGGCGTACGCAACCTGATCCAGTTCGCGCGCAACGTCATCGCGGGCACGGGCGCGAAGGACATCGGCATCGACTGGCACGGCCACAACGACCGCGGGCTCGCGCTCGAGAACGCGCTCTGGGCCCTCGAGTTCGGCGCCGACCGCGTGCACGCGACCGGCCTCGGCATCGGCGAGCGCGTCGGCAACGCGCAGATGGAGCTCGTGCTCCTCAACATGAAGCTCCTCGGGCAGCTCGAGGACCAGGACCTCACGAAGCTCCTCGAGTACTGCGAGACGATCGCGAAGGCCGTCGGGTGGCAGGTGCCGATAAACTACCCACTGGTGGGGCGCGACGCCTTCCGCACCGCGACGGGCGTGCACGCCGCCGCCATCATCAAGGCGCTCGACAAGGGCAACGCGTGGCTCGCAGATCGCGTGTACAGCGGCGTCCCGGCCGGCATGTTCGGTCGCAAGCAGGAGATCGGCATCGGCTTCATGAGCGGGGCGTCGAACGTCCAGTACTGGCTGAAGGAGAGGGGGATCCCGGCCGACGAAGCGCTCGTCGCGGAGATCATCAAGGTGGCCAAGGCGGAGAACCAGATCCTCTCCGAGGAGGAGATCCTGGCCGTCGTGAAGCGCGTGCGGCCGTAGCGCTGCGCGAGGCGGCCGCGGCGGCGATTCGCCGGGCTCGCGGAGTGCCCAGGATCGGTGAGACGGCCGTCCGCTCGGCGTGTCACCCCTCCGTGCGTGGCCCCGTCGATCCTCGCTTCTCCCATGGGCGTCGCTTCCTGGCGCGCGGGCGCCTCGCGCGGCCGGGCGTGGTGCACGGCGCGGCGGCGTGGAGCGAGGCATCCCTCGCGATCCCGGTGGGCGACCTGCCCGGCGACGCGCGGCGCCTGGTCGCGGACGAGTGGCGCCACGATGGCGCGCGCCAGCACGCGGCGATCGCGGCGTTCCTGGTGCACGCGCAGAACCTGGTCGCCCTCGGGGCGCCGCCGACCCTGATCGCGGATGCGTCCCGCGGCGCGCTCGACGAGGTCCGCCACGCGACGGCGTGCTTCGCGATCGCGCGCTCGATCGACGGGGAGGACGCGAGCCCCTCGGCGTTCCCGCAGATCTTCGAGGCCTCGGCCGTTCCGGACGATCGTGTGATGGCGCTCGCGCTCATGGCGGAGGACGCGCTCGTCGACGGCGCGCTCAGCCAGCACGTCGCGCTGCGCGTCCTCTCCCGCCTCGCCGGTCGCGCGCGGACGGCGGACTTGCGCGCGGTGCTCCAGCGCATGGCGGAGGACGAGGAGCGTCACGCGGCGCAGAGCTGGGACGTCATCTCATGGTGCGTCGCGATGGGCGGTGACGCCGTGCGCGCCACCGTGCTCGAGGCAGAGCTCCCTGGGCGCCTCCTGTCGGAGGTCACGCCCCTCGCGCTCGATGGCCGGTGGGAGCCGTGGGGGATCCCCGGCGAGCGCCTCGCGGCCGAGGAGTACGCGCGCGCGCGTGCCCTCGTCGACGCGAAGCGTGGGACGCTGCGACGGCGGCATGTGCTCGGCCACCCCCGGCCGAAGCCGGGGGTACCGAAACCGCTCTGTGGTTGAACCGCACCATCCGCCCGAGGGCGGACCACGCGCAGGTCCGGAGATCGCGGGGACTCTTGGACACGGCCCCCGCCGCTCAGCGGCGTCGGCGTCGCAGCGCGAGGAGGAGCACGCCCGCGCCCGTCGCGAGACCGGGCACGCCGGGCGCGAGCGGGGAGCCGCCGGGGCCGCTCGCGCAGAAGACGCCGACCCTTGGCTCGACGTGGAACTTCGTGATCTGCTCGTCCTCGTCGGCGTCGTCGACGGCAGGCACCGTGGAGGGATCGTGCACCGTGGCGGAGGCCGCCGTCGTGACCGCGACCTTCGTCCGGGAGACGCCCGCGTCGCGCGCCGCAGCGAGCGCGCCCGCGTCGCCGG
>SXNL01000234.1 GCA_005777185.1 Myxococcales bacterium | reverse complement strand
TCGAGCCGGACGAACATCGGCACCGATGGAGGCCGACCTGTACGCCGGGCGTCCTGCAAAGACGCCAGCTTCGGCCGTGAGCGGAACCGCTCCTTCCACTTGCGGACCGTGGCCTCCGTGCAGCCGACCGCGCGCGAGACCGACGCGTTGCTCTCACCGCGCGCTGCGAGAAGGACGATCCGGATGCGTTGCACCAGGCCAGCCGCGCTTCGGCGGGCCCGTGCGGTTCGTTCCAGTTTCCGCCGGATCGGTGCGCGTAGCTTCAGCGACCGCGAGGAAGGTCCTGGCAATGCGTCCAGTCCGACGGACCTCGATCCCATGGATTCAACGCGCCGCTCCTGTTTCTTCGACTTGCACCAGGCACGCGCGTCATCTGGAGCCCGCCCTCCAGGCGGGCTTCAACACGGCGGCCCTCTTCCATGCCCCGGGCTTCAGCCCGGGGGTAAAGGAATGAGCGCGGCACCCCGAGCGATCGCCCTCCCTGAGCAGGCGCAGCCTGCGATTTGGGAGGGGCAAGCCGCGCGAAGCGCGGCGGGCGTGGGCACCTGCTCTGCGATCCCCGTACGAAATTCCGGCGCGAGGTACTAGTTAGAGCACCGAACAGGTTGAACTCCGAGCCGTATCGAGACATGGGGGCAATCAAGCTGTTCGGTGCACCAGGGCGCCCAGGATGCTCACGGACCTCCCCCCGCGGGCGGCATCTCCGCCGGCGGGGACGGGCTCCCACCCTCCCAGTCGGCCCACTCCACGCCCGTGCGCTCGAGGTACGCCTTCACCGCGACGCCCACCGTGGGGAAGAAGAACGCGCGGCCGATCTTCTTCCCGACGCCGTAGCGCTCCAGCCGGTCCTTCACGGGATCCTTCATCTCGGCGAACGCGAGCTCGACGCCTCGCTCTTCGAGCTCCCTGTCGAGCTCCTCCAGCGCCTCGGCGGCGGTCGTGTCGACGTCGGTGATCGGCTCGGCAGCCACCACGACCCAGCGGATCGGCGCCGGCGCGTCGTCGACCGTGTCGATGATGCGCTCCCGGAAACGGTCGGCGTTGGCGAAGAACAGGGGCGCGTCCCAGCGGAAGAGGACGAGACCGGGGATCTGCCGCGCGTCGGGGTAACGGCGGATGTCATGGTATCCCTTCACGCCGGCGGCGCGCCCGAGGATCGCGTCGTGCGGGCGCCACGCGCGGCGGACGAAGTCGAGGAGAGAGACGACCACGGCGATCGCGACCCCGCTCAGCACGCCGAAGGCGGCGACGGCGAGGAACGCCACGAGCGACAGGACGAGATCGGAGCGCCGGACCCGGTAGAACACCGCGATCGATCCGAGGTCGAACAGGCGCAGCGCGGCCGAGATGACCACGGCCGCGAGCGCGGCCGTCGGGAGGTTCTGGACGAGCCACGGCGCGGCGACGAGGAGGACGACGATCGCCACGGCGCCCACGACGCCCGTGAGCTGCGTGCGCGAGCCGGCCGACTCGGCGACGGGCGTGCGCGACGAGCTCGAGCTTATGGGGAAGCCCCCGAAGACGCCGGCCGCGACGTTCGCGACGCCCAGCCCGATGAGCTCGCGGTTGGGATCGACGCGGTAGCGGTGCCGCGCTGCGAACGTGCGGGAGAGCACGCTCGTGTCGGCGAACGAGACGAGGGCGATGCCCATCGCCGCCACGAGGAGCTCGCCCACGTCGGTGAGGTGCACCGAGGGGAGCGCGGGGAGCGGCACCCCGCGCGGCACCGCGCCGACGACGGCGATCCGCCCGCCGAGGCCGAGCGCCGTGACCGCGATCGTCGCACCGACGACGGCCACGAGGACGCCGGGCACGCGGGGCGCGATCGCCCGCGACCCGACGATGAACGCGAGGCACGCGCCACCGATGGCCGCGGCGGGGACCTTGAACCGGCCCTCGAAGAGACCGCGGACGAGCCCGATCACGCCGTCCACCACGTCGGGTGCGGACACCGAGAAGCCGAGGAGCTTGGGCGCCTGCGCGACGAGCACGGTGAGGGCGATGCCGTTCATGTATCCTACACGTACCGGCTTCGACAGGAGGTCGGTGACGAAGCCGGCCCGCGCGATGCCCGCCGCGATCGAGATCGCGCCCGTGAACACGGCGAGCAGCGACGCGAGCGCGATCGCCCGCGCCGGGTCGCCACCTGACCGCGAGACGACGGCCGCCGCGATCATCGCCGCGAGCGCCGAGTCTGGCCCGAGGACCATGATGCGCGACGGCCCGAAGACCGCGTACGCGACGAGCGGCGCGACGGTGGCGTAGAGCCCCGTGATCGGCGGGAGCCCCGCGGCCTCGGCGTACCCCATGCCCGCGGGGACGAGGATCGCCGTGAGCACGAGCCCGGCCGCGACGTCCCGGCCGAGCCAGGCCCGCTGGTAGTGCCGGAGCACCCAGAGGCCGGGCAGCGACGCCGCGACGCCCGACGCGGGCAGAGCCGGGATCCCCACGCCCGCCGCCGAGGCAGGAGGGACGCTCGAGCTCAGGGGCTCGCGGGCCGGGGCCGGATCCGGGGCCACGCCACGAGCGTACACGACGGGGCGGCAGCCGGCGCCTGACGCGGGCCTAGCGCACCGCGTCAAGATGGGCTAAACCTCGGGAACCATGCCGCTTCCGCCTGCCGCCGGTCTCTACGATCCGCGGCACGAGCACGACGCGTGCGGCCTCGGCTTCATCGCGGACCTCCGCGGCGCCGCGTCGAACGAGACGGTGCAGCAGGCGATCGAGATCCTCCGTCGCCTCGCGCACCGTGGCGCCGCCGGGGCCGATCCCGACACCGGCGATGGCGCGGGGATCCTCACGCAGATCCCGCACGCCTTCTTCGAGCGTGTCCTCGCCCACCAGGATCGCGAGCTTCCCCTCGCCGGCGACTATGCGGTCGCGCAGGTCTTCCTCTCCCGCGACCGGTCACGCCGCGCCCTCCAGATGGGCACGCTCGAGGACATCGTCCGCCGCCACGGCCAGAAGGTGATCGCGTGGCGCGACGTGCCGTGCGTCCCGTCGCACATCGGCCCCGCGGGGCGCGCGACCATGCCGGTGATGAAGCAGCTCTTCGTCGGGCGCATGTGCCCGCAGGCCACCTTCGAGCGCACCTGCTTCATGATGCGCAAGCGCGCGGGCCGCGAGGCCTCGCGTCTCGGCATCGGCGACGACTTCTACATCGCGAGCTTCTCGGCGAAGACCGTCGTCTACAAGGGCCTCACCCTGCCCGAGCGGCTCGGCGCGTTCTACACCGATCTCCTCGCGGGCGATTTCCGCACGCGCCTCGCCGTCGTGCACTCGCGCTTCTCGACGAACACGTTCCCCACCTGGGAGCGCGCGCACCCGTACCGGCGCATCGCCCACAACGGGGAGATCAACACGCTCCGCGGCAACCAGCGCTGGATGGGCGCTCGCGAGGCGCTCCTCGGCAGCCGCGCCTTCGGGGAGCACCTCGAGGACTTCAAGCCGATCATCCGCCCGGGCGGCAGCGACTCGGCGTCGCTCGACAACGTCGTCGACTTCCTCATGGCGAGCGGCCGCTCGCTGCCTCACGTCATGATGATGCTCGTGCCCGAGGCGTGGGCCGGGGACGCCTCGATGGACCCGGACCGGCGCGCCTTCTACGAGTACCACGCGTCCCTCGTCGAGCCCTGGGACGGGCCGGCCGCGCTGGTGTTCACGGACGGCGACTCGATCGGCGCCATGCTCGATCGCAACGGCCTCCGCCCCGCCCGCTGGGTCCTCACGCGGTCAGGCCTCCTCGTCGTCGCGAGCGAGGCGGGCGTGATCGACGTCGACCCCACCGACGTCGAGGAGAAGGGCCGCCTCACCCCGGGCCGCATGCTGCTCGCGGACCTGCGGCGCGGACGCATCGTCCCCGACGAGGAGCTGAAGCGCGCCGCCGCGACGCGGCAGCCGTACGCGGAGTGGCTCGCCGATCACAAGGTCCAGCTCGAAGAGTTCCCCGCGCCCGCCACGGTCCCGGCCCTGACACCTCGCGAGCGCGACATCCTCCACCGCACGTTCGGCTACACGCGCGAGGATCTCGAGACGATCCTCGCGCCGATGGCGCGGACGGGCGAAGAGCCCGTGGGCAGCATGGGCGCGGACTCCGCGCTCGCTGTCCTCGGCGATCGACCGGTTCCCCTCTTCCGGTACTTCAAGCAGAACT
>SXNL01000233.1 GCA_005777185.1 Myxococcales bacterium | reverse complement strand
CGGGCGGCGGCGGGCGCGAGGCGACGACGGCGACACGAGGCGCCGATGGGGGTCCCGCGGTCGACCTCGAGCCGAGCGGTGGCGCGATCGCGCTCGGCGTCGTCTTCATCCGGCCGGGCGAGGCGGAGGGTTGGGGGGGGGGTGGAGCGCTCGGCCTGGGCGGCGCGTACGCCTCGTGGAGGCTCTCTGGATCGGCCGTCTTGAGCTGGTTCGTCTTGGCGCGATCGAGGCCCTCGGTGGCCTCGACGTCCCCCGCCTTCATCCGCAGCACGCGCCGCCAAGCGTCGGCGGCCTCGCGGGCGTCCTGGAGCTGCTCCTCCCACATGCGGGCGACCTTGCGCGCGAGCTCGGCGCGGGCCGCCATGTCCTTTCCGCGCAGGATCTGGTCCTCGTAGAGCTGCACGAGGGTGCGGAAGTCGCGGAGCTCGGTGAGGAGGCCGGAGAGCTCCTCCATGACCGCGTGGTCGGTCGGCGACAGGTCGTGCAGCTTCTTCAGATCGACGGCCGCGCCGGAGAGGTCGCGGATCCGATCGCGTCGGATCCGCGCCCTGCGCGCCAGGAGCTGTCGCACGAGGGGCCCGTCGAACACCTCGTTGAGCGCGTGCGTCAGCGCGGCCTCGGCCCGGCCAGGATCGGAGACCGCGTCGCCGAGCCGCTCGAGCGCGTCGAGCGTGGCCTGATCGACGTTGGCCACGAGCGCGTCGCCCAGCCAGGAGAACGCCTGATCGACGTCGTTGAGCTCCTGGTGGGCCATCTGCGCGGCCTTCCGGAGAAGCATCCCGCGCGTGCGCCCCCCGTCGCGAGCGCCGTGCCCGCCCGCGCCCATGGCGCCGGTGAGCGCGCGCCGGAGTCTGTCTCCTCCGGCCGTCTTGTCGCCGTCGCGCGCCGCGGTCTCGAGGACATTGAGCGTGTCCTCGGTGGGCGCGCCCGACAGCGCGAGCTCGAAGAAACCGCGCCCGCGATCGAGCTGTCCGCGCTGCGACGCCACCTGCGCGGCCCGCGCGAGCGCGCGCAGACGATCGGGGGGGGCCTTCGATCGTGAGACCTGCCGCTCGTACAGGTCCACCACCTCGACCGGCTTCGTCGCGAGCGCCGCCACCCGCTCGAGGAGGGGCTCGGCGTCGGCAGGCGCGATGCTCGCGAGCCCCTGCTCGCCGTGCTGCAGCGCGTCGCCGCGAGGCATGCCTGCCTTCACGCGGATCTCGGCCTGCCGGACGAGCTCGTGCGCGCGATCGGGGCCCGACACCTCGCGGGCGAGCAGGTCGTGCGCGATGATGAGGGCGTCCTGATCGCCCGTCTTGACGGCGAGCTCCTCGAGGTGATCGGCGAGCTTGCGATCGGCCGTCTTCGTGCGGACGAGCTCGATGCCCACCTTCACCGCGTCCTGGTCGCGCCCGACCTCCACGAAGCGGTTGAAGGCGTTCCGGAGCGCGTTCGTGCGGTCGGCGCCGTGGCGCGCCTCGAACCACCAGTCGACGAGCTTCGACGCGACGATGCCCTTCCACCCGAGCCGGTCCCCGAGCTCGATGTAGGCGTCGCGCACGCGCGAGTCCCCGGCGTCGGCCAGCTCCGTGAGCGCGGCGAGCGCCTCGTCGCCCCGGTCGAGCTTGTCGGAGAGGATCCCGGCGAGCTTCATGGTGAGGAGGCAGATCTCGTCGTCGTCCGCCTCGACCTCGATCCGCTCGACGAGGAGCTCGGCGACGCGGGTCCACTGCTCCGTCTGCTCGCACAGCTCGCACAGCCGCGCGAGCGCGTCGAAGTCGTCGAGCGACGCCTTGCGCACGAGGTCGAGCGCGCGGATCGCGGATCGCGGATCGCTCAGCTTCTCGGACTCGTAGAGGCGGGCGAGGCGACCCGCGATGGCGCCGCGCTCCTGCACGTCCGCGACGAGCTTGAGCTCGCGCTCGAGAGCGTCGGCAGCCTCGGCGAGGTGGTCCCGCGCCTCCTGCAGATCGGCGATGGCCTGCAGGGCCGGCCGATACGTGGGATCGAGCTCGCCGAGGATGCTCTCGTACCGGTGGATCGCGGTCTCCACGTCGCCGACACCCTCCGCCAGGAGCTCCGCCTCGCGCAACAGCACGCGCGCCTTCTCGGCCTTGTCCACCGTGTTCGCGCCGAGCCGTCGGAGGAGCGTCGCGGCCTCGGTGTGGTCCTCGGCCTCGACGGCGTCGTCGATGAGTCGCTCGAGGGCTTCCTTGTCGTCGCCGTCCTCGAGCACCTTGAGCCAGAGCTCACGCGCGAGCTCGCGATCCGACAGGCGCGAGCTCGAGAGCGAGGCCGCCTCGCGCCGCGTGTGGACACGCTTGGCCTTGTCCACGAGGCGATCGCCCCGCTTGGTGAGGAACGCGACGAGCTTGTCGACCTGATCGAGCTGCTGGTACCGGCCCACGACGGCGTTCGCGTAGTCGTCGTTCAACGGATCGAGGTCGGTCGCGTCCTCGAGGGCGGCGAGCGAGGCCTCGTGGTTCCCCGTCTTCGTGAGGTAGTCGGCGGCGCGGAAGAGGTACTGCGCCTGCTGCTTGGCGTCGCTCGTGAGCGTGCCGCGCTGGGTCGCCGCGTTGGCGGCCTTGGCCCATTTCTCGGCCGACACGTAGAGGCGCTCGGCCTCCTCCCAGAGGCGCCCGTTGCGCATGCAGTCCGCCGCCTCGGCGTACGAGTCGCCGGCGCCGAGGAGGTCTCCCTGGACCTCCTTCAGCTCGGCCAGCCGCTGGAGGAGCGGCCCGCGCGCCGCGTGGTCCTCGAGGAGCGGCGCCATCTCGTCGATGATCGCCACCGCCAGGTCGGCCCGCTCGCCGCGCTCGTAGAGCTTCGCGGCGTTCTGGATGGCGAACTCGTCCTCCGGCACGAGGCGCGCGATGCGCGCCCACGCGTCGCCTGCGGCCAGGAGATCCTTGCGCTTGTCCTCCTGCAGCTTGGCGAGCTTCTTCTCGAGGCTGATCTTCGTGTCGATGTCGCTCTCGACCGTCGCCTCCTGCTCGAGCATGTTCGCGAGGTCGTCCCAGCGCTGCGATCGCTCGAGCAGGCGTGTGAGCGCGGTGCGGGCGCTCTCGTCCGTGCGGTCGATGGAGAGCAGCTGCTTCCACGCGCTGATCGCGGCGTCCGTGTCGCGGAGGTTGCCCTCGCAGAGCCCCGCGATCTCCCGGAGTCGCTCCTTCTTCGAGTCGGAGGACTCCTGCGACGAAGGTGCGCGAACGGCCGCGACGAGCACGTCACGGAGTTGCCCGTAGTCGCGCTTCGAGCGGAGGTAGTCCTCCACCCACGAGAGCGCCTCCGGGTGCGCGGGATCGCTCTCGAGCACCTCCTTGTACTTGACGAGCGCCTCGGGCCGCTTGCCCTTGCCGGCGAGCATCTGCGCGGCGTCGAGGATGCCTTGCAGCCTGTCGGGCGAGAGCATCGCGCGCCGCGGGACTTCGTCGATCCCGGAGTCGGGTTCGGGGCTCGAGTCGGGCGGCGGCTGGGCGCGCGCCGCGACCCCGCGCGCCGACTCCCGCGAGGCGCGGGGTCTCTCTGCCTCCTGGGGAGCACGAGCGGGCGACGGCCTGTCGGCCGCGTCGTAGCCGGAGGCCGACGGTCGCACGAGGTCGACGACCTCCTGGCGAGGAGAGCCAGGGCCCCCCACCATGCCCTCGAGCGAGTTGGCGGTCGCCGGCTCGTCCAGCCGCTGCGCCGCCATCGCCTCTCGCACCTCGCGCGCGAGCGCGCCGCCCGGGCTGGCCGCCAGGTACCCCGCGAGGCGCTGAGGGAGCTCCGCCTCCTGGCCGAGGGCACGTGCATAGTACATGCAGAGCTGCATGGCGCGATCGTGGCCGGGGCTCACGTCCAGCGCCGCGCTCGCGTAGGCGAGGCCGTGCTCTCCCTCGTACGTCTCGGCGAGGGTCACGAGGAGATCGGCCGCGTGGTCGCGCTCCTCGGTCGACACCGGCTGGCCGCTCTGGATCCGATCGAGGACGACCGACGCGTACTCCTGCCGCAGGCTGGGATCCTGCTGGTCGATCTCGAGCGCGTGGGACAGCGCGCGGCTGGCCCCCAGGGGATCGCCGGCGGCCTTGCAGGTCGCCGCCTGATCGCGCAGGAGGGCGATCTTCCGCTGCGGATCCTGCTCGACGGCCAGCTCCGCGTCGTACAGCGGCACGGCCTCGCGCCACTGACCGGTCGCCTTCAGCAGCTCGCGTGCGTTGTAAATGGCGTATGCGCTCGTCGGATCCAGATCCATCGCGCGGCGGAAGCACTCGATCGCCTTCTTGGGCTGTGACAGCGGAGCTTCGCTCCACAGGTGGCCCATCTCCTCGTACATGCCGGCGAGCTCGCTGCGGACGTCCGGGTTCTGGGCGGCCAGCGGCGAGAGGGCCTTCGCGCGCCGGTCGAGCAGCGCGACGAGCGCCTTGGTGTCTCCCTTGTCGCGGTAGAGCTGCGCCAGGCGCTCCGCTGCGGTCTGGCTCGTGGGATCCTTGTCGATCGCCATCATCAGGAGCCGCGCCGCCCGGTGTACGTCGGAGAACACCGTCGACCAGATGTTGGCGGCCTCGCTCAGCCAGTGGCTCGCGTACACGGGGTCGGGCGTCTCGGTGCCCACCTTCTCGAGCATGAAGGCGTAGGACTTCGGGTCGGACTCGCCAGCCTGGTAAGCGTACTGGAGCGCCTCCTCGTCGTGCGGATCTGCGAGGAGCCGCTGCGCGAGCTGATCGATTTCCGACCGATCCATGGGGTGCGCCAGGCTACCACCTCGGCGCCTCCGCGATCAATTGACGAGGAGATTCCGTACTCTAGTGCCCATGTGGTCGGATGTGCGAGCGATCAGTCGAAGATGCCGTAACCACCGGAGGCGCTCGGCGCGGGCCGCGCCGTCTTCCCGGTCGCGCTCGCGCCGGCAGCCGCCGGTGGCGTCGCGCGCGTGGCCCGCGGGCCGGACGGGGACGAGGCGGAGGAAGACCCGGACGCCTTCGGGAGGTTCTCGGCGGCGATGGTCGGAACGTCGCTGGTCTCCGCCCGGGCGGGCTCGAGCACGCGCGGGGCCGCCGTGACGACCGCCGCCGGCCTGGGCGGAGGCGGGCGCGCTCCCGGGAGATCGCCGAGCGGCGCGGAGGAGAGCCCGACGTGAACGGCCAGGAAGACGATGGCGCCCACGGCGACGGCGAGGCCAGCGAGGAGCGCCACGATGGTGGCGGCCGATCGCGGACGCGCCGGGAGCCCCGGAACCGGGGTCACCCCCGCCCAGCTCGTTCGCTGGGCGCCGACGGAGTTGCGCACGCCGCTGGTGATGGCGCTCACCGAGTCCACCACGCGATGGAGCTCCTGCAGGAAGGCGTCGGCGTTCAGCGGCCGGTCCTTGGGCTCCTTCGCGAGGGCGCCCATGATGATGCGCTCGAGCTCGGGTGGGCAGCCCGCCTCGGGGCACACCTCCGACGGACGCTTCGGCACCGTCTTGATGTGGCGCGCCATGACCACGATGGCGTCCTCGTCGGTGAATGGCGGGCGGCCGGTCACCATCTGGTAGAGGATGACGCCGAGCGAGTACAGATCGCTCCGCTCGTCGAGCGGCTTGCCCTGCGCCTGCTCGGGTGACATGTAGCGCGGCGTCCCGAACACGGTGCCCGCCTGCGTCTCGACGGCATTGAGGGGTGCGTCCTCGTCACGGAGCATCTTCGCGATGCCGAAGTCCACGACCTTGACGATCTCCTCCTCCTGGCGAGCGCCGGCCTGCACGCGGGCGTAGAAGAGGTTGTCCGGCTTGAGATCGCGGTGGATGATCCCCTTCGCGTGCGCCTCGGCGAGCGACCGGAGGGCCTGCCGCGCCGTGTCGACGGCGCGGCTCAGCGACAGGCGCTTCTCGCGGTGGAGGCGCTGGCCGACGGACTCGCCGTCGAGGAGCTCCATGGCCAGGTAGAGCTCGCCAGTCTGCGCCTCGCCGAAGTCGAAGACCGTCACCGTGTGGGGCGACGCGAGCGCGGAGTTGGCCCGCGCCTCGCGGAGGAAGCGCGCCTTCGACGCGCCGTCGATCGCCTTGTCGGATCGCAGGATCTTGATGGCCACCTCGCGGCCCATGGCGTGCTGCCGCGCCCGGTACACGGTGCCCATCGAGCCCGCCCCCAGCCGGGAGAGGATCGTGTAGCGCCCCTCGAGGGTGCGACCGAGCATCGGATCCGAGCTCTCCGAGGGGGGGCCCGCCGGAACACCGGCCGCGGGGGCGACCTGCCGCGGGAGGAACGCGCCGTCGTTGGGGCACTGAACGAGCGCGGCGTCGTCCCACCGCACCCGGCACTTCGGGCAGACACGCCCGCGCACTTCGCGGGCGGTCTCGTCGGCGTCTAGGGAGGGGAGGCTCACGGCTCCCTATTGATAGCGCAGTCCGGGGCGCCGTGCAGGCGAACGGTCGGCGCCGCACTCACGGCCGCGCGAGCGGGAGCACGTTTCTCGGATCGCAGGCCACGGTGTTCCACTCGGCGACGAGGAGGGCGCCCGCCGGGACCCGGCGGAGATCGACGCCGTCGCGGACGCGCCGGACCTCGAGGTGGAGGTGCGTGAAGCCGGGCGATCCGCTATCGCCGACCGTGCCGATGGCGTCCCCGTCCGCGAGCCTGGCGCCGGCGCGCGCGCCGGGCGCGATCGCCTCGAGGTGCCCGTGCAGCACCACGTACTCGCGGATCTGTCCGCCCTCCCGGAGCTGGTGTCGGGTGACGACCGTGTTCCCGAAGAGCGGGCCGGCGAAGAGGACGTCGGCCTCTCCCTCCTGGTGCTCGAGCGCCACGACCGCCACGCTGGCGCCGCGGGTCTGCGGCAGATCGAGGCCCCCGTGCCCGACGTGGGAGAGCTTTCGGCCACGCCGCTGGAGCGCGTCCGGGCGATCGAGATCATACCCGCTCACGACGTGGTGGCCGCCCTCCATGCCGGGCGACACCGGGTACCGGTAGCTGTCGTAGTCGGCGGGGCGCTCGGGGAGGCGAGCGATCTGTTCGTAGCGGACGAGGCGGCCGGATCGATCGTGGTGCTGGTTGGGCGTGGCCGACAGGGGCGCGCCCTCTCCGTCGTTATATGTAATATGCACACAAATGGGCGTGGCGCCCGGTGGGCCGTCGGGCAGCGTGTCGGGCGGGCAGGCCGCCGCGTCCCCGGCCACGGTCGCGCCCCCGGGGAAGGGAGCGGCCCACGCGAGACGCCGTGGCGCCCGCGTCCCCGGCGGCAGCGCCAGGAGGAGGAGCACGACGGAGATCGCCGCGACGATGCCGGACCTGGTGCCCACCCCCTCACGGTACAGCCTCCCGCCGCGCGTCACAAATCGTCCGCCCTGCCGGCACCTGGCGCTCGTTCGGCCGCCGGCCTGCTCGAAGGCCGTGCTCGAGGCCGCGATCGAGGCCGCGGCCTCCGCGGGTCGTCGACCGGGCCGCGGGTCCTCCTCCTTCCCCGGCGTTGCATCCGCGGGAGCGAGGCGGTAAGACGCTGCTCGTGCCCGACATCGACGCGAGCCTCGACGCCCTCTACGACGCCGCCCGTGCCGTGCGGACGCGCCACGCCGAGATCGCGGCCACGCCCGATCGTCGCGCGCTCGCCGACGCGCTCGCCCGGCACGCGAAGGCCGCCACGCAGATGGCCGACGCGGCCGAAGCTGAGGTCCGCCTCGCGCGCGTCACGGCCCTCCTCGGCGAGATCGACAACAGCCCCGCGGCGATCGACACGCTGTTCGACATCCTCGGCTCGGAGCACCCGGAGGCGCGCGTCCTCGCGGGCGAGGTGCTCGAGGGCATCGCCTTCGACAGGTTCAAGGAAGTCGCCCTCGGCGTGGAGCGCGCGCTCGAGCGCCTCCCCGCGGGCAACCCTGCGCTGTCGGAGCTACCCTACCTCCTCGCGGAGGTCGGCGAGCCTGGGTGCCTCAAACTCCTCGGGCGGTTCCTCGCCCACGCGGATCCGGAGGCGGTGTCCGCGGCCATCGAGGCCATCGCCGAGCTGGGCGATCCCGCCGGGGCGGCGCTCCTCCGCCCGCTGCTCGGCGACGGGCGGCAGGTGGAGATCGACGACGACGGAGAGAGCGGCCTGGTCTCCATCGGCGCGCTCGCCGAGGAGGCGAGCGAGCTGCTCGGCGAGGTCGCGCGGGTGAGGTCGAGGAAGTAGCGGCCCATGGCGAGCGTACCGCCGCGCACGCTGGGCCTGACCGCGAGCGAGGCCGCCGCCTTCGATGCCTTCGTGGTTCCGCGGTACCTCGCGCTGTTCGGTGAGCTCGTGCTCGACGCGTTCGTGCTGGGCAACGACGCGCAGATCCTCCACGTCAACTGTCGCTCCGGCTACCCGGATCGCGCGATCGTGGCGATGCTTGCGAACGCCTACATGTACGGCGTCGACCCCTCGCCGGCCGCCCTCGAGCTCGCGCGTACCAAGGCGGCCCAGAAGGCGGGCATGGTGGCCGAGTACACCGTCGCGGACAGCTTCCCGTTGCCGTTCCCCGACGGTGCGTTCTCGCACGCCTTCACGATGCACCCGCTCCCTGCGCCGAAGGAGCGGCAGCGCGTCCTCGCGGAGCTCGCGCGCGTGACGGCACCCGGGGGCCAGGCCATCCTGGCGATGCCGGTTCGCGGGTCGTTCCAGGAGGTGGCCGACCTCCTGCGCGAGTACGCGCTCAAGCACGAGTCGTCCGAGGTGGCGAACGCGGTCGAAGCCGCGGTGCAGGTGCGGCCCACCCGCGAGTCGCTCGTCACCGAGATGGAGCGCGCCGGCTTCGGATGGGTCGACGTCGAGGTCAAGCAGCGCACGCTCAAGTTCAAGGACGGCCACGACTTCTTCGACGATCCGATCACGCGCCTGCTCCTCCTCCCCGAGTTCCGTCTCAACCTCGGCCTCGACGACACCTCCGCGCCGATGGACTACCTGCGCGAAGCGATCGACGCCTACTTCCGCCCGGGCGGGTTCGAGCTCGGCGTGCAGGCCGGCTGCGTCACCGGCCGCAAGAAGTGACGGCCGGTCCCGCGGCCGCAGCCCCGGATGCGCGAAGGGGCCTCTCGGCCCCCGCGGCGTCCTGGCGCGCGGCTACCGGCAGTAGCCGTCGATGCAGACGAGGGAGTTGGAGCAGGCGCGGGAGGGATCGCAGTCGCCACCCAGGTTCGTGTCCGAACCGCAGACGTTGAACGTCTTGTTGTTCGACACGACCGACTTGCACTGGTTGAACTTGTCGGCCTTGTTGCAGGAGTCCGACTTGGTCGGATCGCAGGTGACGTAGCAGCTGTGGCGGATGCACATGCTGCCGGACGAGCACTTGTCCTGGACGCCCTCGGTGGCGCAGACGAACTGCGGCCGCTGGTCGGGGATGCAGCCTCCGTCCACGCACACGAGACCCGCGGCGCACGTCCCGCCCGCTCCGCACGGGTCGACGCAGCGCTCCCCGACGCACGTGAGCCCTGACGCGCACTGCGAGGACGCCTTGCAGGGGGTCGGGTTACCCGTGCAGACGCCCTTCGCGAGATCGCACGAGAACCCCGTCGGGCACGCCTTCGTCGCGCTGCACTGAGGGGTGCAGACGCCCTGGACGCACTGCTGGGCACCCGCGCACTGGGTGCCGTCGATGCACTGATCCGCGGGGAGGGTGCACACGCCGCTCAGACACTTGGAGCCTGCGCCCCCACCGGGGCCGGTGGAGGTGGCGCACTCCGCGTCGCTCTTGCACTGGCTGGTCGCCGGCTCGCGCGCGACGCACGAGAGGGCCCCGCCCGCGAGCTTGCAGACGTACGCGCTCGGGCAGCCGAACGTGTTGCAGTCGCCGCTGTGGCAGCGGTTGTCGCCGCCACACACCTGCCCCGCCGGGCAGTCGGTCGGCTTCGCGCAGCTCGCGCCCCCGGTCGGGGCCGTGCTCGACGCGCCCGGGCGGCAGGTCCCATCGCTCGCGCACGCGTAGCCGGCCGGACAAGAGAGGTTGGACGCGCACCGGTACACGAAGCAGTGGGAGGAGTACCAGGGGTCGGGGCACGAGTAGCAACCGTCGTCGACGAGGCACACACGGTGCTGTCGATCCGGGTAGATCGGACAGCCCCCGAGCAGCGCCACGCCGCCCAGCCCGAACACCAGGATTGCAAAAACTCGCTTCATTGCGGCCGGTCTCCTGCGGGGAGTCGAGAGAAAGTGTGAAGGAAGGTCCGCCCGGATGCTAGCAATGGACGTGCCCTTCACAAGATCCATCCATCCACAAGGAATGCTTGCTCTTCTGGGGGCTCGGCGCGAGGGGCGTGGACGCTCGTTCACGCATCGGGTGGACAGCGTCGTCGTGGAAGGACGGAAGTTTTTCGGGGTCTGGGTCGGCATGATAGCGTTCCAGGAACCCGTTCGGTAGAGGCCATGGACGTTCAATGCGAGCGGTGCAAGACCGAGTACGAGTTCGACGACGCCCTCGTCAGCGGACGCGGCACGACGGTCAAGTGCACCAACTGCGGGCACCAGTTCCGCATCCGTCGTGGCAGCGCTCCGCCCGAGGACGAGCGCTGGGTGGTCCGGACCGGGGCCGGGGAGGAGCTCGTCTATGCGTCCCTGCGCGAGCTGCAGCGCGCCATCATGGCGCGCAGCGTCGCGGTGACGGACACGCTGGTGAGGGGCGCGCTGCGCCGAGAGCTCGGCGCGATCGCGGAGCTCCTACCGTTCTTCGATGCCCAGCGGAGCCCGATTCCGGCGGAGCAAGACCTCGAACGTACGAGAAAGGTGTCACGTCCACCGCCTCCCGTACCCGGGGCCATGCCTGCGAGTCCGCCTTCGCCCCCGCCGAGGACGACGCATCCGGACTTTCCTCCGCCGCCTCCCGTACCGATCCTCGGTACCCCGAGCTCGGGTCCCGAGGGGGCTGAGCGGCCCCAGCGAGGCGGACAGGCCCTGCCGGCGCAGCGTGCGGGAGACACCGAGCCCCTCGTCGTCCCTCGCATGGAGTCGACGCCGCCGCCGCTCCCGCCGGGAACCGCCTCCACGCCGGCGCCGGGCGCGCGGCGAACCGCCTCCACGCCGCCCCCGCGGAGCTCTCCGAGCACGCCGCCCCCGCACCCGACCCAGAGGTTGCCGCCGTCGGTGCCCACGAGAAT
This sequence comes from Myxococcales bacterium, assembly GCA_005777185.1. Lineage (GTDB taxonomy): Bacteria > Myxococcota_A > Polyangia > Polyangiales > Polyangiaceae > SXNL01. Next base: position 7,708 of record SXNL01000233.1, on the reverse strand, counting down.
CTCGGCGGGTGCCCTCAGGCCCCCTCAGCCGGTCGCGGCGACGCCACCACCCCGCGATGCGCCGGTGCCGCCCCCCCACGTGCGCGACTCGCGCCCGCGGGTGCGCCCGGTCACGCCCGCGGGACCCCGAGGGGCGCGGGCCGAGGTGGCGCGCGATCGACCGCCGCCGTCGGAGCCGCCCACCGCCGTCGACGAGCGCCGCTCGAAGGCCCGTTCCGCGCCCCCACCTGTCGAGGTCCACCGGAGCGCGCGGATGCCCGTGGAGATGTCGTCTCCACTTCCGCCCGTGTCCTCCCACCGAGCACGTTTGCAGTCGAGCGCGCCCGAGCCGGACGAGGAGCCTCCTCCCCCGCCGGTCCGAGGTGTGGGGGCGTACGTCGTCGTCGCGGTCGTCCTCGCCTCGCTGATCGGCGTCGGCGCTTACTGGGCGAAGGACAACCTCGGCGTGAAGGCGCCCCCCTCGACGTCGAGCTCGTCGCGAACGCTTGAGTTCGTGACCGCCGCCGAGAAGGCGCTCGGAGAGGGCAGCCTCGAGCTGGCCAAGGAGAACATCGACAAGGCGAGCGCGCTCGACGAGCGCGAGCCCAGGGTCCTCGTGACCCTCGCGCGGCTCGCCGCGGCCCGCGCCGATGTGGCGTGGCTCAAGCTGCGTGTGTTGCCACCCGACGCGGTCGAGGAGCAGCGCGCGACCCGCGACGCCATGACGGATCTTTCGGCCCGCGCGCGGAAGGCCGCCGACGACGCGGTCGCCGTCGCGCCCGATGATCCCGTGGCCATCCGGGCCAAGATCGACGCCCTTCGTGTGTCCGGCGAGCGCGAGGCAGCACGGGCCTACGTGGGCAAGGTCATCGCTCAGGTCGGCCAGCCCGAGACCGCGTACGTCCTTGCCGCTCTCGATCTCGCCGAGCCAGAGCCCCTGTGGCAGACGGTCAACGACCGCCTTCGCGTCGCGGCCAGCGGCGACCGCGGCGCGTCGCGTGCGCGGGCGTTGCTCGTCTACGCGCTCGCCCGGTCGGGGGACGTCGCGCAGGCCCGGGCCGAGCTGGATCGGCTGAAGGCCATGCCCACACCTCACCCGCTGGTCGGTGCGCTGCGGGCCTTCGTCGAGCAGCCGCGCGCGCCACGGATCGCCCCGCCGGACGCAGGGTTGGTCGCCGCGGCGACCGACGACGCGGGGAGCGTCGACGTGTCCACCTTGCCCAGGAGCCGCGTCGGAGCCGCCGCTGGCGGCGTCCCCGGAGACCACCGCCAGATCCTCCTCCAGGCGGACGCGGCGCGCCTGCGCGGGGAGACGGACAGGGCGCGCATGCTGTACTCCGCGGCGCTCGATCGCAACCCGCAGGACTCCGAGGCGCTCAACGGCCTCGCCGAGATCGCACACGCCGCCCACGATCTGCAGGGCGCCCGGAACTCCTACCGCCGCGTCCTGTCGATCAACCCCAGCTACCTACCCGCGCTCCTCGGCGCCGCGGACGTGGAGTGGGAGGCGGGCGACCACGCGACGGCGCAGCGGCTGTACAAGGACATCAGCGACCGCTTCCCGGACGGATCGTACCCGGCGCGCGTCAAGCAGCGTGGCGACCAGGGCAGTGCCGCTCCCGTCGCGACCGGCACGGCGGCGCCGCCGACGGAGAAACCATGAGCGTGTGTGGTTCGAGCACGGCGCGCCACGTCCGTCGCGGCGTCGTGGGGCTCGCGCTCCTCGCCACCGTCGCGTGCACCGGACGTCCCCACGCCGACCGCAAGGATGGCGCGCCCGTCACGTCCCGGAAGTCGGGGCCTGCCGTCGCTGTCGTGGACGTCTCCCTCGGCGTGCCCGAGGAGGAGAAGCAGAGCCTCTTCTCGCTTCCCTCGCGTCACCGCACGTTCGACGAGCTCCTCCGCGCGCTCGACCGGATGGGCAAGAACCGGGACGTGAAGGGCATCCTCGTGCGGTGGGGAGGAGTTCAGATGGGCATGGCTCGCGCACACGAGCTGGGGGGCGAACTCGAGAAGGCCAAGGCGAAGTGGCCCGTGTACTGCCACGCCGACGGCCTCACCAACGCTACGTACTTCGCGGCCACGCGGGGATGCACCAAGATCTGGATCTCGCCCGCCGGAGAGGTCGAGACCATCGGGCTCGCAGCCCAGGTCGTGTACCTCCACAAGCTCCTCGCCGAAGAGCTCAAGCTCAGCGTGGATTTCCTGCAGGTCGGGAAGTTCAAGGGCGCGGAGGAGCCGCTGACGCGCGACGGCCCCAGCCCGGAAGCGCGAGAGTCGCTCGAGGCGGTGCTGCGCGATCTGCGTGGATCGTGGCTCGACGGGATTCGCGCCGGCAAGCGCGCCCACACGAGCGTCGAGGACGGACCCCACGCCCCCATGCGTGCGAAGGAGCGCGGTCTCGTCGAGGAGGTGGGCTACGCGGACGAGGCGGCTCTGGCGCTGAAGAAGGCCGTGAGCGCCCAGCGGGAGGAGGTCGTGTTCGGTCCCGGGTCCTCGTCCGAGCGGCCCGACGATCTCGGCGATCTCGTCCGCGTGCTCTCGGGGGAGGGTTCCACGAGCGGCCCCGTCGCGCTCGTCCGCGCGAGCGGGAGCATCTCCATGTCGGGCGGCGGCGGGATTTTCGGCGGGGGGGGCGGCATCACCGAGAAGGAGTACGGTCGACTCTTCGCGAAGCTCGAGAAGGACGACGACGTGAAGGCGGTGGTCCTGCGCATCGACTCGCCGGGCGGGAGCGCCCTCGCCAGCGACCTCATGTGGCACCAGCTCATGAAGATCAGGGCCAGGAAGCCGATCGTCGTGAGCGTCGGCGACATGGCCGCGAGCGGCGGGTACTACCTGGCGTCCACCGCCAACGTCATCTTCGCGGAGCCGACGAGCATCGTCGGATCCATCGGCGTCGTCGGCGGGAAGATCGGCTTCGGCCCCTCGCTCGAGCGGTTCGGCGTCCACTGCGAGACCTTCCCGGCGAGTCCGGAGCCCGGGGCGGCGAACCGCGCGGCCTACCTCTCGGCGTTCACGTCGTGGGACGATGCGACCCGGGCCCGCGTGCTCGAGTCGATGACCGGTGTGTACGACCTGTTCCTCGCGCGGGTCGCCGAGGGGAGGAAGACGACCCCGGACAAGATCGCACCGCACGCGGAGGGCCGCATCTTCAGCGGGCGCGAGGGCAAGACCCGAGGCCTCGTCGACGAGCTCGGTGGGCTCGGGGACGCGATCGCCAGGGCGCGCGTGCTGGCCAAGCTTCCCGCCGAGGCGGAGGTCGTCGCCGTGCAGCGTCGTCCGAGTTTCCTCTCCGGACTGGATCCCGGCGACGACGCCTCCTCCGAGGACCGCGCTCACGCCGCGCGGACCGCCGAGGAGGTCGCGGCCACCCGCCTCGCGGCCGGGGCCACCGAGGCGTTCTCGCGTCGCGTCGCGAAGGCCGTCCCGGACGTCGTATCCTACGTCGACAGCCTCACCCCCCTCCTCGACGGCGAGCGCGCGCTCGTCGTCCTCCCGTTTGCGCTCGCCGTTCGCTGAACCCCGAACCTCCCCGATCTGGAAGATGGAACCCAAGCCCAACGGCCCGACCGGACAGTCCACCACGGCCCCGTCCAACTTCCGCTCACTGAAGGAGCCGCCGATGCCCTCCTCGTCGCACGCGCTCTCGCGCCGCGGCCGTGTGGCGGAGGAGCAGTCCCTCTGGGCCCGCGTGGAGGCCGCCAAGGTGGCGGAGGACCGCGAGGAGGAGCGCCACGCGAGCGCCGCCCTGGCGCGCCACCTCGGCCACCGCGACCGCGATCTCGACGTCGCCGTACAGCATGCGTTCCGGGCGCTCGCCCTCGGCGAGGACCCCGAGCTCCAGTTTGCCGTCGTCAAGTGGCTACAGGCCCTCGGCGAATTCGGCCTCGCCGCGTCGACCTTGCGCCGGCTCGCGGAGGCGGAGCGCGACAGCATCCGGGTCGCGCAGATCTTCATCAAGGCCGGAGTTCTCTTCGCGCGCGCCGGCGACGCGATCGGGGCGAAGGAGGCGTTCTCCGAAGCGGCGAAGCGAGATCCCCAGGACGCGCTCTCGTGCGAGCTCGCGGCGACCCTCGGATCGTGGGGCGACGGGCAGGTACCCCCCCGGTTCGTGGCGGCGCTGTACGTGGAGGCTGCGCAGCGGAGGGCCGCGCAGGGCGCCACGGAGCCCGAGTTCGAGGACCTGCTCCGCGCATTCGAGGCGTCGCCGCGCACTCGCGTCGCGGCGCGTGGCCTCGCGGCGGCCCTGGCCCGGCAGGGGAAGCTCGCGGCGAAGGACGAGCTGTGGCGGATCCACGCGCAGGCGATCGTGGACGAGGGCGGACCCGTCGAGGAGGCCTTGCACGTGCACGAGGGTCGGGCGTCGGACGCGCAGGCCCGCGGCGATCTGCCGCGCGCGATCGGCGCCATGCTCGACGCGCACGCGGACGCCGAGACGACGGGCCCGCGCGCCGACCTCTTCGACGACCTGTTGCTGAAGGCGCAGCTCCTCGAGCCGCTGGGCGCCCGCCTCCTCCTTCGCGCGGAGCGATCCCAGACCGATCGCGCCCGCGCGTACCTGGATGCGGCGAGGATGTTCGCGGGCCCGCTCGCGTCTCCCCTCCGCGCGGCGCGAACGGCCGCCCGCGGGCTCGCCGTGGCCCCTTCGCCGGACCTCGTGACCACGCTGGTGGACGAGGCCAGCAGCGCGGGCTCCCCGCACACGGCGGTCGACGGGCTCATCCACGCGATCCGCCGCGCCGAGACCGACGACGTACGTGCGTTCCTCGCCCGGTCGCTCGCGCGCTTCGCGGAGTCGCAGGGCGATCTCCCGCTCGCCGAGTGGGCCTGGCGGACCACCCTGGCTGCGGCCCGGGAGGACGCGGACGCGAGCGCGGCCTGCTCCGCCCTGGGCGAGCATCGCGAGCGCGCGCAGCGGACCGCCACGACGCTCCGGGCCCAGATCTCGAAGGCGCCGTCCCGAGCGCTCGACACGTCGCTCGCTGCGGTGCTGGCGGCGCAGCCCGAGGGGGATCACGAGCGCCTCTCCCTTCTCGAGGGGATGCTCGTCGATCAGCCCGACGACGACGCGGTAAGGCGTGAGGCCCTCCGGCTCGCGTGGCGAACGGACGCTTACGACAAGCTGGACGACCTGGCCAGGGCCGGGCGGGGGCAGGGGACGCGGCACGAGTGGGTGGAGCACCTCTTCCTCTCGAGCCTCGAGCGAGGAAACGAGGAAGGGGCGCTCGGCCACCTCGATCCGATCCTGAGCGATCTCGGTGCGCCGGAGGGATTGCACGCGCTGGCGTGGTTCATCTCCGCGCGGGCGAAGAAGGACGTCAAGCGCGCCAGGAGCCTCGCGGCGTTCGCGGCGCGTGCGAGCGGGAGCCTCAGGGCCACCCTGGGTTCCATCGCCGCCGCGGTACTCCTCGGCGCGGGCGAGATCCCGGCGGCGCGCAAGCTGGCGGAGCACGCGTGCCACGCCGAGCCCGCGAATCCGCGCGCGGTCTCGACCCTCGCCGAGGCGTGGTCGGGCGCACGTGATGGCACCGCGGCGGCTGCCCTGGAACGCGCCATTGCGCTCGTGTTCCCTCGATCGAAGCCGTGTGGTCTCCTCGCCGAGACGTTCGAGGAGCTGGGCGAGCTCGGTCATGCGGTCGGATGGACGCAGCGGGTCCTCGCGCTCCGGCCGGGCGACGTCTCCGCGATGGCGCTCTTGACGAAGCGCGTCCTCGCGGCGAAGGACGCGGGGCGCGCGGCAGACACCCTGGGATGGATCCTCTCCCAGCCCCACCCGGGGTCCGCGCTGGCGGGCGTCGTCGCGGTGGCGCTGCAGGCGGTCGAGGAGCTCGACCAGGATCGCGCCGTCTCGCTGGCCCGTCGCGCACTCGATGTCCTCGGGCCGCGGCACGCGTCGCTCAGGGATGCGGTCCGGGACATCGCACGGCGCGCGGCCGACGGTGCCCTCTCGACGCTCGCGCTCGAGCGGTGGGCGTCCGCGGGCGCCCACGCAGAGGAGCGGGCGCGCATCTACCTCGCGATCGCCGAGCACCACCGCGCCGTCGGCGATCGGGACGAGGAGGTCCGTGCGCTCGTACGGGCCGTGCGCGACGGTCTCGACCTGGACCAGGCGCGCGCGTGGGTGGACGCGATCGACCCCGCCGCGCTCTCTCCCGATGGAGAGCTCTTCTGGCTGGAGATTCGCGCGCGAACCGGTCAGGGGGACGTGGCGTCGCGGGTGTCCACGATGCGAGACTACGGCGCCGCGCTGTGGGATCTGGCCCAGGACCGTGGGCGTGCGATCCGTGCGTGGCTGGGCGCGGCGGCGGTCGCCCCGAGCCGAGGGTACACCGTCCTCACGCGGGACCTGGTCGCGTTCTCCGACCGAGCGTACGCGCTGGACTGCCTCTCCGAGCTCGCCGAGCGGGAGCCCGATGTGCATCGATCGGGCGTCCTCGCAGGCGAGGCAGCGAAGCTGGCGCTGTCGCTGGGGGCGTTCCCGCGCGCCGTGTCGCTCGCCCGCATGGCGCTCGAGCGAGACTCGGATCGCGCCGCTGGCCTGGCGGTGGCGGAGAAGGCCCTGGAGGCGCTGGCCTCGATCGACGAGCTCTCGGATCTGTACGAGAAGGTCGCGGCGCGAGCGAAGGGGCGCTTTGGCCGGCGGGCGGCGCACTATCGCGGCGCACAGTTCTTCGACGCTCGCAGGATGAGCGCGCTCGCGCTCAAACACGCTTCCCTCGCGTTCGCGGCCGTGCCGTCCGAGGGGAGCACGCTCCGGATGCTCGTCAAGACGGCGGAGCATGCGAACGAGTGGTCGACGGCGGTCCGCGCGATCGAGCAGGTCGCGGACGCGTCGAAGGGCGCGGGCACGCGCGCGGCGTGGCTGCTCCGCGCGTCCGAGATGGCGAAGGACGACCCGGAGCGGCGAGCGGACATCCTCCTGCGCGCCACCGTGATCTCGCCCGTCCCGAGCACCCTGGCCATGGTGCGGGACGCGGTGGCGGAGGTGTTGCGCGATGCGCCCGACGAGCGTGACGTGTGGACCATGCGGCTCGCGCGTGCGCGGCAGGCGTTGCTCCCCCGGCTCGAGGGACCGGAGGGCGCGCGCGTCGCCGTGTCCTTCGCGAAGATCTTCGGTGACGTCTTCGCGGACGTCGACGAGACATGGAAGGCGTTCGAGACGGCGATGGCGACCGATGGCGACATCGACGAGTACGCAGAGCTCGTCCCGCTCGCCCCGCTCCTCGCGCGCACCGCGGACCCCGCCGTGTTCGAGCGCGTGCTCGCGACCCTCGACAGGCCCTACTCCAACGTGGGCACCGCCGCGGTGGGCCTCCTCGTCCATGTCGCCGCGGCCATGAACCACCCCCGCGCGGGATCGCTGCGTGTGCTCGCCTGCGAGAAGGATCCGGATGATGCGGCGAGGGTCGTCGCGGCGCTCGAGGCCGCGGCGGGGTCTCCCGAGCTCGCCGCGCAGCTCTTCAAGCGGGTGCGGGCGCTCGCGCTCGTCACGGGGCTCGAGGAGTACGCGGGATCCGCTCCTCCGGCGGACGTGGAGCGCCTCGTCGAGCGCGTCATCGATCTCTTCTCCGTGGAGCGCGATCGCGAGAGGATACGCGCGCTCAGAGGGCGCGCGGCCGAGGCCGAGTTCCTTGCAGTCTCGCCGCCCCCCGCGTCCGTCCGGCCCCCCGCGTCCGTTCGGCCCCCGGCCCCGTCGGTGCGGCCGCCGGCGCCGTCGGTGCGGCCG
>SXNL01000232.1 GCA_005777185.1 Myxococcales bacterium | reverse complement strand
TTGATCGAGGCGTCGGTCGGGATGAAGTCGTAGTAACCCGACGGGTCGAGCGGCACGTCCTTCTGCCCCCGCCCCTTCGCGCTGACGATGCCGGCGCTGACGGTGTGCGAGAGGCCGAACGGGTTGCCGATGGCGACGACCCAGTCCCCCACATCGGTCGTGTCCGAGTCGCCGAGAGCGAGGGCGGTGAGGGGCTCCTTCGCTTGGATCTTCACGACCGCGATGTCGGTCCGTGGATCGCGAGCCGTAACCTTGCCCTCGTAGCGGTGCCCGTTGGAGAGCTGCACGAGGATCATGTCGGCGTGCTCGATGACGTGGTTGTTCGTGAGCACCACGCCCTCCTTGTCGACGATGAAGCCGCTTCCGAGGCCCTTCGCCTCGCGATGCCGCTCGCCGCGGGAGAAGATGCCGCGCGGCTCGACCTCGTCGGTGATCGTGTTGATCGTGACGACGCCGGGATCGGCCTTCTTGGCAATGGGGGCGAAGCTCAACGGGGCGCGGTCGACGGCACCGAGTGGCCCGGCGTGGGAGGCCTGGGGAGAGGTGTCGACCGTCGCTGTCGTGGGCTGGGCGGCACGGGTCTCGGAGGGGGCGCTCACCGCGGTCGCACCAGGCGGCAGGACGTTATCCGCGGTGGGGGTTGGTCGCTTGCACGCGAGCGTCGTCGCGGACACGATCCCGCTGAGCGCGACCACCAACAGCTGCGAACGAAGGCCTGCTACCGACCGACGTGTCATCCCGGGCTACCCCTTCTTCGTCTCCTCGACGTACCGCATTCGTAAGTCGAACACCGTCTGGTGCAAGAGGCGCTCTTCCTCACCCGTCAGATTTCCCTTGGTCTTCTCCTCGAGCAGGACCAGCAGATCGATGTCGTGCTTCGCGAGCGGCAGGCTGCGGACCGCCTCCTCCGCGTCCGGGTGGGGCACGTCGCCGAGGTGCACGTACGCCGACTCTCTAAGCGAGAGCACGAAGGTGGCGAAGTCGATCTGCGGGAGCTCGGGGATCCGGGCGTCGGTCACGCGTCGTCTCCCTGCGGCTCCGCGTCGGCCTCCTCCGTCGCGGCGGGGGGAGCGTCGAGCGCCGGCTGCGGGACGCTGAAACCCTCGACATGGCTCTCGAGATCCTGGAGCGAGGAGATGTGCTTCTCCACGTCCTTCTCGGTGATGATGCCGGTCTTCAGGTTGCGCTCGCGGACGCGGACGTCGAGGTCGGTCGCGGTGATCGTTCGGGTGCTCATGGTGCGTCTTCCGGATTGACCTCGCGCCGACAACACGGAGCGAGGGGGGAATATGCCTAGCCGTTGCGGGCGCCCCGCGCAAGGGGTTGCGACGGCCGCGAGCGATGTGATTTCCACTAGTTACGGGTCAGTGGGCCAGATCCGCGAGCGCGCGGTCGATCTGCGCCTTCGTCCGGCGCGTGACCTCGTCGCCGTTCACGTGAAGGAACAGGGGGTCGATCAGGTCCCACCCGGCCACCTGGAGCTCGACGAGGCGACCGCTCTCGAGGTGGCGCCTGGCGGCGACCCTCGGGCCGCAGACGATCTGCCCGGTGGTGGCGGCGAGCTCGAGCCCCGCCGCGATCGTGCTTGCCTCGTGGCCCGTGACACGGTCCGCGCGCGGGATGGGGCAGCGGTCCTCCCCCATCAGGATCTCTCCCCCCGCCACGTACACCGGCGTGACGAAAGGGAGGGGGCGGAGATCGTCGGGCGTGGGGGCGCGCCCGAGGGCCTCGGCCGTGGCGCGCGTCGTGAAGAGACCGTGCCGCACGCGCCCGACCTCCTCGCTCGACCAGGAGGGGGGAAGGGGCTCCCGCGCGTGCGTGAGCGCGATGTCGAACAGCCCCTCTCCGGCGTACGCCCGGATGAACGACGGGAGGGCCTCGAGACCCCGGATCATGAGCGGCGCGGCAGCGATGGCGAGGGCGGGCAGATAGGCCTGGCAGATGTACGACGGCGCCGCGATGGACAGGCGCGCCGCTCGCTCGCCGTCGAAGAGCGCCCGGGCGCTGTCGACGATCGACTGCAGGCGGGGGAGCGCGCGCATGCCCGCCTCGGTGAGGATGAGGCCGCGGCCGCGACGCACGAAGAGCCGCACGCCGAGGTGCCGTTCTAGACGCGTGACCGCCTTCGACACCTGCGACGCCGTCACGCGGAGGTCCCGCGCGGCGGTGGTGACCGAGCCGTGCCGGTGCACGGCGAGGAGGGTCACGGCGTCGGCGACGCGGAGATCGAGGAGGGACTCGCCGGACATGCGGGCCGTTCAGGTGTGGCCCGTGCGGGGCGCGGCGCCCTGCGCGGAGAGCGCCGCGTACCCCGCGAGCCCGGCGCGGGTCGCGCGCGTGGGGCCGACGGGCTCCTCCACCTGGATGTCGTGCCACGGGTGAGCCATGTCAGTCTCCGATCCGCGCGTCCGCAGCGCCGCCGTCGCGCGCGTAGCGTACGATCACGCGCAGCCAGAAGTCACCGCAGGTGTTGTTCGCCACGATCACCTCGTTCGCGGGGCCGAGGCGCAGGTCCGCGGTGGGGCCGGTTCCCACGCTGAAGGTGCCGCCCCCGGGGTCCTTGAACGGCTCCGGCACCGCGGAGACGTACGGCTCGACCGAGACGGGGAGCTCACCCTTCCTGGAGGGCGGGAGCTCGAGGAACCACGCGCGGCGGCGGCGGTGCTCGAGCCAGCGACCGTCACGCGGACCGCTCGCCCAGGTGACGTCGTCCAGCATCACGCCCTGGGCCGCGGGCTGCCGCCGGTGGTCCCCCTCGCACTCCGGAGCGTAGCACGCCGAGGAGGTGGAGGACGCGAGCGCCACGAGCCCGGCCGCCAGGACCACCACGGCCGCGGCGAGGACGCGGCCACGCCGCGCTCGCGGTGGCCGATCAGGCACCGAGGAGCTCCGCGGCGCGGAGGGCGTGGTACGTGAGGATGAAGTCCGCGCCGGCCCGCCGGATCGACGTGAGGATCTCCATGGTGGCACGATCCAGATCGATCATGTTGCGGTCGGCCGCGGCGTGGACCATCGCATACTCGCCCGAGACGTTGTACGCGCCCACCGGAAGCGTCGTCGAGTCGCGCACTGCGCGGAGCACGTCGAGGTAAGGCAGTGCGGGCTTCACCATGAGCATGTCTGCGCCCTCGGCCTCGTCGAGGGCGGCCTCGCGCAGCGCCTCGCGGGCGTTTCCCGGGTCCATCTGGTAACCGGCGCGGTCGCCGAACTTCGGTGCGCAGTCGGCGGCCTCCCGGAAGGGACCGTAGAACGCGCTCGCGTACTTCACCGCATACGAGAGGATGCTCGTCGACTCGAAGCCCGACGCGTCGAGCGCGACGCGAAGCTTGCCCACGCGCCCGTCCATCATGTCGCTCGGAGCGACGACGTCGGCGCCGGCGCGCGCGAAGACGACGGCCATCTCCGCGAGGATCTCCAGCGTGCGATCGTTGTCCACCTCCACGATCCCGGAAGGCAGCGTGCGGAGGACGCCGCAGTGGCCGTGGTCGGTGTACTCGTCGACACAGACGTCCGCCATGACCACGAGCTCGGGCACGGCGTCCTTCATCGCCCGGATCGCGCGGGGCACGGGTCCCTCCGGATCGAGGCCGGCCCTCCCCTCCGGATCCTTGGCACGCGGAAGACCGAAGAGGATGCAGGCCCCTACACCTCGCTCGACGATGCGCCTCGCCTCCGTGGCGGCGTGCGAGACCGGGAGCTGCGACACGCCGGGCATCGTCGTCACCGGATGGGGCACGTCGATCGCTGCGTTGAAGAACAGCGGGAGGACCAGATCGTCGGGCGCGAGCGTCGTCTCGCGCACCAACGCGCGGAGCTCCTTCGTGCGGCGGAGGCGGCGCGGCCGGATCGTCGGGAAGCCCATGTCGCGCTCACCGTACCAAAGGTCCCGGCGCCCCTCCATCGAATCCCCGCACGGCGCCGGCGAACGCCACGACCGAGCCGCCGCGCGCCCGTGACGCTCGCCATGCCGGGCAAGGCCTCTCCGGGCGGGCGGGCCGGGGTGCTACGCTTCGCGCATGGACCGACGCCGACGCGCGTGCACGAGGGCGGCGCTCGCGATGGCCCTCGGCCTCGCTGCGATGGCGTGCGGAAGCCGGACCGGTCTGTTCGCAGACGAGGAGACGGCCACGACCGTCGCGGGCCCGGCCTCCCCCGACTCCGGACGCGACGGTGCGCGAGACGCCGCCGACGCCAGCGTGGACGTGGCGCTGCCGACGATCGACGCGACGCCGCTTCCCGACGTGCGCGTGAACGACTGCCCGGACGCCGCCGCCACCGTCGTCTACCTCGTGACCAGCGAGAACGACCTCCTCGCCTTCGATCCGCCGGCGCTCGCCTTCCGCATGATCGGCCACCTCGCGTGCCCCGCGGGCACGGCGACCCCGTTCTCGATGGCCGTCGACCGCAAGGGCCTCGCGTACGTGGTCTACAACGACGGCACGCTCTACAGGGTGAGCACTGCGAACGCGTCGTGCACCGCGACCGCATTCGGGGTCGACCAGCTCGGGTTCTTCACGTTCGGCATGGGCTTCGCGACCAACGGCGTGACCACGGCCGAGACGCTCTGGATCGCCGACGCGGACTTCCAGAGCGGTCGGTCCCGCCTCGGCGCCATCGACACGACGACGCTGAAGGTCCGCGAGGTCGGCCCCTTCCTTCCCACGATCCCGCGCGCGGAGCTGACCGGCACCGGGGACGGCCGCCTCTTCGGCTACTGGCCCGATGTCGCCGCGCCGGGCGGACACCTCGTGCAGATCGATCCCTCCGACGCGCGCATCCTCGCGAAGAACGACCTCCCCATCGGCGACCCGGGGGATGCCTTCGCCTTCGCCTTCTGGGGAGGCGACTTCTGGATCTTCACGTCGGCGGGCGGGACGACGGAGGTGAACCGCTACCGACCCGCCACGCTGCAGACCTCGCTCGAGACCTCGTACCCGGGCACGGTTGTCGGCGCCGGCGTCTCGACTTGCGCGCCGCAGTGATCCGGCAGTTCCCCGCAGGAGACATGCGGGGCGCTACCCCGGGAATCTGGTACGCTGGTCAGCCATGCAGGTTTGTCGCCTGAGGGCGAGGCTCGTCGCCGTCTCGATCCTCGCGATCGTCGCGTCCGCCATCGCGGCGTGCGGCAGCCGGACCGGCCTCTTCGCGGACGAGCTCGAGGGCGAGGCCGTGGACGCAGGGCGCGACGCGCCCGTCGACGCGCGCGATGCAGGGCGCGACGCGCCCGTCGACGCACGCCCGATGATCGACAGCGCCGCGGCCCCGGACGTGGTGAAGAACGACTGCCCCGACGCCGCGGCCACCGTGGTCTACACGGTCACGGAGGACAACGAGCTCCTCGCGTTCGATCCCGCCGCCGCCACGTTCCGGATGGTCGGGGTCCTCGCCTGTCCTGCGCCGGCCGGCACGTCCCCCTTCTCGATGGCGGTCGACCGGAAGGGCGCCGCGTGGGTCCTCTTCAACGACGGCAACCTCTACCGGACCAGCGCGGCGACCGCCTTGTGCTCGAAGACCACGTTCGTCCCGAACCAGGCCAACTTTGGCACGTTCGGCATGGGCTTCGCCACGAACGACATCGGGCCGACCGAGGCGCTCTACGTCGCGGGCGACGGCCAGGGCACGAGCGCCACGGGCCTCGGCTCGATCGACACGACGACGTATGCGCTCACGGCGATCCGCGACTTCTCGCCGCCCATCGACCGGGCAGAGCTGACCGGGACGGGCGACGGTCGATTGTTTGCATTCTACACGAAGGCGGGCGGCGTCGGATCCTGGGTCGGCCAGCTCGACAAGAAGACCGCGAAGATCGTCGCAGAGAACCCGCTCCCGACGGTCGAGCAGGGCCGCGGATGGGCGTTCGCGTTCTGGGGGGGCGATTTCTACCTGTTCACCTCGCCCGACGGCGCCGGCTCGCGCGTGACGCGCTTCAGGCCGTCGAACAACTCCGTCGTCGACCTGGCCGGATACCCCAGCATCATCGTCGGCGCGGGCGTCTCGACCTGCGCTCCCCAGTGAGCGACGCGGCACAGCCACTCGCGGGGCGGCGTGTCGTGATCACGCGCGCCGAGGAGGACGCGCACGCGCTGGCCGACGAGCTGGCGACCCTCGGGGCCGTCCCGGTGATCTTCCCTGCGATCCGGATCGTGCCTCCCGAGGACGCGGAGCCGCTCACGCGCGCGGCGCGCGAGGCCGGGCGCTTCGACTGGATCGTGTTCACGAGCCGGAACGCGGTCGAGCGTTTCCTGGCGGCGGTCGCCGCGGCCGGCCATCCAGGCGATCCCCTCGAGAACGTCCAGCTCGCAGCCGTGGGACCGGCGACGGCAACGGCGCTCTCGCGCGCGGGGCGGCGCGCGAACCTCGTGGCGACCGTGCACGTCGGCGACGCCCTCGCGGACGAGCTCTTGGTCGCCCTCGGAGGGGAGCGGCGACGCGTGCTCCTGCCGCGCGCCAGGATCGCGCGCGAGGTCCTCCCCGATGCGCTCGCCCGGGGTGGCCACGACGTGACCGTCGTGACGGCGTACGAGACCCGGCACACGGACGCGGCGCGGGCCGCCGAGCTGGACGCGGATCTCGCTCGTGGCGGCGTCGACGCGGTGCTCTTCTTCTCGCCGAGCGCGGTCGACGCGGCGGTCGAGGCGCTCGGAGATCAGGCGCGCGAGCGCCTCGGGCGCGCGCGGCTCGTCAGCATCGGACCTGTGACGTCGCGCGCGATCGCGGCGCACGGGCTCTCTCCGGCGGCCGAGGCGGATCCCCACACGAGCGCGGGGGTCGTGGCGTCGCTCGTGACCGTGCTCCGCTGAGCGACGCGCGGTGCGTCCACCTCGCTCGGGTCCCAGGGCACCGAACAGGTTGAACTCCGAGCAGTATCGAGATATTGGGGCACCCCGGGCTGAAGAGGCTGTTTCACAACCTCCCGCCGTGAAGAGCTGTCCAACATTCCGCATTCTTGGACAGCTCTTGAGTGCGAGACGTAGCCCCAGCGGCCAGGGCGGGCGGTAGAACCGCCGCTGGCGGAGTCGGCCGCGAGCGGCGCTCTCGGCTGCGGTCGGCGATCGGGCTTCTACGGGTCGTTCTGGGTCGTCTTTGGGGTCCTCCGGGGGGTCTGCGAGCGCCTCATCCGAAGCTCGCGGCGGTGAGCTTTCCTTCTCGCACGGCGGGCAGGAGCTTGCGCAGGTTCACCGCGGTGCAGGCGAGCGCCCACTGCGCTCGCGCGCCGTCGAGCCCCCACGCGGTGAAGCGTCTCAAGCCGTCGATGACCTTCACGATGCCGAAGAGGTGCTCCACGATCTCCTTGCGCAGCGAGGACAGCATGCGCTTGTCCGGCCTGGCGATCTTCGCGGCTTGCCGCGCGATCGCCTCCTCGCCGTCGAGCCTCTTGATGGCGCGGCCCTCCTTGTCGCTCGAGCACTGCGAGCGGACCGGGCACTCCGTGTTGGGACAGCGGTACAGGCCCAGCGCTGGCCCTGCCCGTCGTCGCGCTGTAGACGCCCTGCAGCGGCAGCTCCTGCCCGCGCGGGCAGACGTAGACGTTGCGCTCCTCGTCGAACCGAAACTTCGACTTCGCGTACTCGCCCTTCGCGCTCGATTCCTCCTGCGCCGGCACGATCACGGAGAGACCGCGTTGCTCCGCCTCTTGCAGCTCCGCTCCCGACCAGTACCCCGTATCCGCGACGGTCTCTTCCGCCGCTTTTCCCAGGGTCTCGGCCACCTGCTCGAGCGTGCGCGTGCGCGAAACCAGCAACGGATCGCGGCCACGATCCACGGGCACGTCATGCCCGACCCGCCGCCGAAACTCGACCACGAGAACCTGGATGCCTACCAGTGCGCCATCGCCTTCCTGCGGCTCGCGCTGCGGATCGCGAGCAGCCTGCCGCGAGGCGAGAGCGAGCTGTGAAGCCAGCTCAAGACCGCAGCGATGTCCGTTCCCCTGAACATCGCTGAGGGCTCGGGAAAGCCGAGCCCGGCAGACCGCGCCCACGCCCACGCCATTGCACGCGGCTCCGCCATGGAAGGTGGTGCTCTCGTCGACGTCTGCGCCCTCGCCGGCTACCTCACCCCCGCGGATGCTCGGAGCGCCAACGCCCTCCTCGTTCGAATCGTCGCCATGCTCGGCGAGATGTGCCGCTGAGACGCGCACGCGCAGGCGCAGGAGCACGAGCACGACCACGAGCACGAGCACGAGCACGAGGAACAACGGTCAGGACCCGCCTCGGCCCCCCGCCGGCCAGCCCTGGGGAGGCCGTTTTGGAACACCCTCTGCAGCGCGGGGTGGCCGAACAGGCGAGCGGCCATGGGATCGAGACCATGGGGCGATCAACCTGTTCGGTGCTCTAGGGCTTCGGGGCGTCAGCGCAGCAGCGGAAGCCCTGCTGGTAGAACGTGTGGGTCTCGCCGTGCGCCTTGGTCGCGGGACGGCAGCGCGTGCGCACGGGCCCCCAGTAGCCGCCCTTGAGCACACTCGGCCGCTCTCCCGGGATGGACGATCGCGTCCACTCGTCGACGTTGCCCGTCATGTCGTGCACGCCGAAGGCGCTCTTGCACCCCGGGCTCGAACCCGACGGGAGCCCCTGCCACAGGCGGTCGAGCTCGTGCTTCGCCCGCGCGGTGTTGCGCGGCATCAGCGCGGGCGCGTCGTACTTCACCCACGGGCGATCGATCACGCACGCCTCCGCGTCGCGCTTGTAGCCCGTCGGATAGGGCCTCGCCTCCTCGCCTTCACAGGCGAACGTCCACTCGTTCTCGCTGCAGAGGCGCTTGCCGTCGTGACGACAGGTGGCGTCCGCCTCGTACCAGCTCACCATCACGACGGGGTAGACGTCCTTGCGGTTCGGGTACTCGAAGCGATCGATGCAGAACCGCATCGGCTCCGACACCGGCACGGCACGCGAGATCTCGAGCCACTTCGCGCGGTCGAACTCGCGACACCGCTCGGGGAACTTTCGCGTGATCCAGCTCGAGCACGCCTGATTCTGGAGCTCGTCGAGCATGAAGTGCTGCTTCATCCGACCGGCGACCTCGATCATCCCGGCCTGGCAGGCGCCACGGTTTCCCTCGGCGAAATCGGTGACGACCGCGTCCTCGCCCGGCGGGGATGTGATCTGCCAGAAGCGGTCGTTGAGGAGGTGCCACTCGTGCCGCGCAGCCTCTACGTGCGCGGGCGTCTCTCGCACGGGTACCTGCGCGTTCACGCGTCCGCGGAGGATGGGATCGCTCTCCTCGACGATCGGCGCGGGGGCGTGGGACGCCGGCGCAGCGTGGTTTTCGGGACCCCAGGTTGCGATGACCAGAAGCAAAGAACCCACGAGGACACGAAGCTGCGCGCCTGGTGGGGAACCAACTACATTCCCCATGCTGATCTGAGTATGGGATCGGGAATACTGAGTGTCTAGTTTAGGGGTGCGATTTCAACTATGCGTAATTGCTTACACATAACGCGCGGCGGCATGCGGGCCTGGGGACGCACGGGGGCCTTCGGTAGACCCGCCGCGAGGCACGGGCTACTTGAAGCAGCCCTTCATGCAGCCCTTGTAGGTGCGGTCGCATGCGTCGCATTCATGACCCGTCCGCGGGGAGCACGCGGACTTGCACGTGCGCCAGGTGTCGTTGCAGGAGGAGGCGCACGTGGTCTGGGGCGGCTCGGACAAGGTCGTGGACGCGGCCGGCGTCGCCGCCGTGACGATCGGGCGCGCGCTGGAGATGGCAGGCGTGATCGCAGACGCGATCGCCGGGGGTGGGATGCCGGGTGGGCGCCTCGACGTCGCGTCGGTGGGTGGTGAGCGCTCGTCGGTCATCGTGGAAGGGGGAGGCGTGAAGGCGTCCCTCGGGGTCGGAGTGTTCGCGGACGCGGACGAAGCGCCGCCAGGGGCGGCCTGCATCAGGACCTCGTCCGTCGGGAGGGCGGGTGCACGCTCGAGGGCGCGCTCTCGCATCCCCGCGTAGCGGATGCGATCGCGTGTCTGCCCGAAGGAGTGGTTGGCGAGGTAGCCGTGCCAGCAGCTCGACTTCGCCTCGAGGGACTCGCTCGCGTTTTCCTCCAGGGCGTAGCAACGCTCGAAGTGGACGTCGCCCTCGTAGAGGACCTGGTAGCTTGGACCGCAAGCGGTCGTTCCCGCGAGGGCCGTCGCCGCGGCGAGCGCGTGACGTGTGAGCATCTCCGTTCCTCGAAGCATTCGTCGCGGCTGCGAGGAATGCAAGGATCTCGCCGGCTTTCCCTTTCATTTTGCGTGGATGGGCACTAACCTCGACCGTGAACTCCATGTTCACCGGTCTCGTCGAAGCGCTGGGAACCGTCACGGCCCGGGAAGAGCGCGGTGGGGGTGCGCGGCTCGCGATCGGGACGGAGCTCGGATCGCTGGTCGTGGGGGAGTCGGTGGCGGTCGACGGCGTCTGCCTCACGGTAGACGCCCTTCTCCAGCGGGGATTCGCAGCCGATGCGTCCTTCGAGACCCTGGCGAGGTCGACGCTGGGGGAGGCGCGACCCGGGCTGTCGGTGCACCTCGAGCGGGCGCTGCGGGTCGGGGACCGTCTGGGTGGCCACATCGTCTCGGGGCATGTGGACGCCGTCGGCCGTCTGGCGTCGCGCGTCAAGAACGGGGACGCGTTGGAGGTCGGCTTCGGCTTTCCTCCCACGCTCGCGCGCTACCTGGCCGAGAAGGGGTCGGTGACGGTGTCCGGTGTCAGCCTGACCGTGAACAGGGTTTCGTTGGACACGTTCCACGTCGTCCTCGTGCCGCGTACCCTCGTGGCGACAAAGCTCGGGACCCTGGCCGTCGGCGCGGCGGTCAACCTCGAGGTCGATATACTCGCCCGGTACTGCGAGCGTCTCCTGGCCGCACCGGGGGAGGCGTCTGCGGGAGATGCCGACGCGGCGTGGATGGCGCGGCTCCACGCCGGCGGGTGGGCTTGATGCCGGCGCTGTCGATCGAGCCGCGGCTCCTGGAGCGCGTGAACGCGGCCGTCGCGGACTTCCGCGCGGGCAAGATGGTGATCCTCGTGGACGACGAGGATCGAGAGAACGAGGGGGATCTCACGATGGCCGCTGCGTTCGTGACGCCCGAGGCCGTCAACTTCATGGCGACCCATGGGCGCGGACTCATCTGCCTCACGCTCACCGAGGAGCAGATCGAGCGCCTGCGCCTGCCGATGATGCACTCGCCTGGCCGGAGCGGGCCGACCCTCGGGACGGCCTTCACGGTCAGCGTGGAGGCGCGACACGGGGTCACGACGGGAATCAGCGCCGCCGACCGGGCCCACACGATGCGCGTGGCCGCGAGCGCGGAGACGCGGCCCGAGGATCTCGTGACGCCCGGGCACGTGTTCCCCCTCCGCGCCAAGAAGGGCGGCGTGCTCGTCCGCACGGGCCAGACAGAGGGTTCCGTGGACCTCGCGCGCCTCTGCGGGCTACCGCCCGCGGGGGTCATCTGCGAGAGCATGAACGAGGACGGCTCGATGGCGCGCATGCCGGATCTCGAACGGTTCGCGGACCGCCATGGGCTCCGCATCCTGAGCGTCGCCGACCTCATCCAGTACCGCCTGCAGACGGAGCGGCTGCTCGAGCGCGTGCACGAGAGGTCGATCGAGCTCGCCATCACGAGGTCCCCGTGGCGCGCCATCGTCTACGAGGCGCGCGTCGTGGGCCAGCAGCTCCTCGCGCTGGTCAAGGGGGACCTGACCGGGACCACCGACCCCCTCCTGTGCCGGATGCATGCGGGGACGCTGCTCGGCGATGTGTTCGCCTCGACCGGCGCCGATGGCGGGACGCGCCTCCGGGACGCGCTGCTGCGCATCGAGGCGGAGGGCCAGGGTGTCGTCGTCTACATCCCCCCCCGGGGCACCCTCGGTGCCGAGCTCGACTCCCGTGGCGAGGCGGCTCGCGTCGAAGCCCAGGGCGATGGGGCGGGCGGGGGCGGCGCGCCGCTCAGGGAGTTCGGCCTCGGGGCCCAGATCCTCGTGGATCTCGGGCTCTCGAAGATCCGGCTCCTTACGAACAACCCGCGCAGGATCGCCGGCCTCGACGGCTACGGCCTGCAGGTCACGTCTTGCGTCCCTCTGTAGAGGAAAGGTCGAGCATGAAGACACCCCGCATCGTCGAAGGACTCCTCGTCGTCCCCACGGGCGCCAAGATCGCGATCGTCGCGGCTCGCTTCAACCACTTCGTCGTCGATCGCCTCGTCGAGGGCGCCGTCGACGCCTTCGTGCGCCACGGCGGGGATCCCGCGAACATCACGGTGATCCGCGTGCCGGGCGCGTGGGAGATCCCGATCGTGGCATCCCGCGTCGCGGGCAAGAAGAACGTGAGCGCCGTCGTGGCCGTGGGCGCCGTGATCCGCGGATCCACGCCCCACTTCGACCACGTGGCGGGCGAGGTGTCGAAGGGCGTCGCGTCGGCGGCGCTCTCGACGGGCGTGCCGATCTCCTTCGGGGTCCTCACCACGGACAGCATCGAGCAGGCCGTCGAGCGCGCAGGGACGAAGGCCGGGAACAAGGGGTGGGACGCCATGGTAGCCGCCATCGAGATGATCTCGCTCGGGCAGGCGCTCGACGAAGCCGGGATCTGATGGGCGCGCGTCGGTCGGGCCGGGAGTCCGCCCTCCAGATGCTCTTCGCCGCCGAGGCCGCAGGCGCGGGCGCGGAGGACGTCATCGGCTCGTTCTTCCACCAGTTCGAGGCCGATCCGGAGGGGCGGGCCTACGCCGAGGAGATCGTGCGCGGCGTCGCCGCTGCGCGCGAGGAGGTGGACGCGCGGCTCGTGGAGGCGAGCACCAACTGGCGGCTCGAGCGAATGACCCGGGTGGATCGCAACATCCTCCGCCTGTCCGCGTGGGAGCTGGCCTTTCGACGGGAGGTCCCGCGCGCGGTCGTCATCGACGAGGCGGTAGAGCTCGCGAAGGCGTACGGCGCCGAGGATTCCGGCGCGTTCGTGAACGGCGTGCTCGACCGCGTGGCCGAGAACCTCGGGCGGGCGGACTGAGTGGAGCTCGTCTTCGTCGCCCCGGAGCTCCGTGCGCTCGACGCGAGCCGCGCGGAGCTCCTCGTGGTCGGTGTCTGGGAAGACGTGCGACCGTTCACCGGGACGAGCGGCCTCGTCGATTACCGGCTCCACGGCGCCCTGTCACGGCTCGCCGAGGAAGGCTTCCTGACGGGCAAGCTCGGCGAGACGCTGCTCGTGGCGGGTCGCCCGCGCACGCCGTTCGACAAGGTCCTCGTGCTCGGGGCGGGACGACGGCGGGACTTCGACAAGACGCGCTTCGACGCTGTGCTCGGGGCCCTGCTGCGCGCGCTCGACGATCTCCGCGCCAAGCGCGTGTTCATCGAGCTGCCGGGCAGGCACGATGGCGCCCTCCCCATCGACATGGCAGCCGAGGTCGTGCTGCACATCGCGGCGATCGATCCGGAGATCAGCATCACGTGGGTGGAGCACGCGGCCGGACAGGAAGGTATCCTCACGCGCCGTGACGACGAGCGCCGGAGGGCAAGGCGCACATGAGCCTCGAGCTCGATCCGGCACGAGCGGCGGCCCCGCCGAGGAGCGCGGCCACGCTCGTATTGCTGCGCGACGCGGGAGGCGGCGTCGAGATCTTCTGCGTGCAGCGCAGCCGCGAGAGCTCGTTCATGGGAGGCGCCGTCGTGTTCCCCGGCGGCAAGGTGGAGGCCTCCGATCGGGCGCCGGGCTGGGAAGACGTGGCCCGCTTCCCCGCCGAGATGCCTGCGGCGTGGCGAGACAGCGACGCAGACGCCCGGGCCGCCTTCGTCGCGGCGTGCCGCGAGACACTGGAGGAAGCATGTATTATGCATGCACTTCCTCCCATCTCACACGAGCGCGCCATCGGTCTGCGCGCATCCGCGGGTCGATCGCCCCTCGAGGACCTCCTCCGTGGCGAGTCGCTTCGACTCGACGCCGCGGCCCTCGTCCCGTTCGCGCGGTGGATCACGCCGGCGGCGGAGAGCCGCCGCTTCGACACGCGGTTCTTCCTGGCGCGATGCCCGGACGGTCAGGAGGGCGCGCACGACCTCCGGGAGACCGTCCGGAGCTTCTGGGCCAGCGCCGCCGACATCCTCGCGCGCTTCGACGCGGGCGAGGTGACGCTGTTCCCGCCCACGCACCGCACGCTCGAGATCCTCGCGGGCGCGCGCGACGTGGAGGAGGCGCTCGCGATCGGGCGAGCGGCCTGCCTCGACCCGATCTGCCCACAGCTCGTCGAGCACGCAGACGCCGCGGGCCCAACCCTGGCGCTGGTCCTGCCCGGTGATCCCGAGCACGATGTGCGAGAGCGGCGCGTTCCGGGCGGCTCCCGCTACGTGCTCCGCGGAACCGCGTGGCGGAGCGAGGACGCGCCCGGCGCGTGACGCCTCAGCGGCCTTCCCGGTAGGCGCGGATCGCGTTCACGATCGCGTCCACGAGCGCGTCCTTGTACTCGGGCGAGACGAGGCGAGCCTCCTCCTTCGGGTTGGAGATGTAGCTCGTCTCGAACAGCACACCGGGCATCCGCGCGCCGACCAACACGTAGAACCCCGCCGTGTGCACGCCGCCGTCGGTCACGTCGGGGTACCGCGCGTGGAGCGACGCGAGCGCCGACTTCTGGAGGAGCTCGGCGAGCTTGGTGGAGCGCGACGCCTGGTCTGCGAGGCGCATGTTCGCCAGGATCGATCCGAGCTCCGCGTTGGCGGCCTGGCTGGTGGCGTTCTCGCGCGCGGCGACCCGGTTGGCGATGTCGCTCGTGGTCGTGTCGAGCACGTACGTCTCCACACCGTGGCGCGCGTGGTTCTCGGAGGCGTTGCAATGGATCGAGACGAAGAGGTCCGCGCCGAAGGAGTTCGCGCGCGCCGTCCGCTCCTCCAGGGAGACCAGGCGATCGTCGTCGCGGGTCAACGTCACCTGCATGCCGAACTTCGCCAGCACGGGCGCGGCGCGGTGCGCGATGTCGAGGGTGACGTCCTTCTCCTTCGCGCCCGCCGGCCCGATCGCGCCCGGATCGGTGCCGCCGTGACCCGGATCGAGGACGATGCGGTTCACAGCGCGCTTCCCCTTGGGGAGCATGCCGGGCGGGTTCCTCGCGATGTCGATGACGACGCGGAACGGCTCCAGGAGGTGGAAGACCTTCCGGTAGGCCGGGCCGCCGAGCTCCAGCACGACGCGCGCCCCGGAGACGGTACCCTCGACCTTGGCCCGGGTGACGACGCCGCCCATGGGTACGTCCCGCGCGAGGGTGCCGATGTCGGTGCCGTCCAGCTCAACGAAGGTACGCGCGCCCTTCCCGCCGGCGGAGGCCTCGTCGCCCGCGCGGAAGCGCGCGGGCCGATCGAGCGTGACGACGACGCGCGCGCCCTCCTCGCCGGACCACTGCTCGACGCGCACGATCTTGGGAGTGGTCGAGACACGGACGGACGCGTCCATGCCTGCGAGCACGTCCCCCTCCCCCTGAAGGCCCTGGTCGATCGCGGCGAGCACGGAGGGCGGGGGACGGAAGGCCTCGAGGAGCCCCATCTGCGACGAGACCTCCGGGCAGAGCACGGAGCCCGCGTCCCTGGGCGCGCTGCGCCGCTCCACGCGGTAGAGCTCGGCGTACGTGCGCCCGGCATCGCGCGCGATCTCCCCGGAGAGTAGCGCCAGGCGGAGCGCGGCGTCGCACGCCCCGGGTGTTTCGAGGTGCAACGACGCGAGGCGGTAGATCTCCAGCGCCTGCTTCGCGTCCTCCTCGCGGTGCTCGAGGCGCCACGAACGCTCGAGGAGCCGCGCCGCCGTCACGTGCAGGGTGACCGAGCGCGCCCCCGCTCCCTCGCGGAGAGCCTGGGCCTCGACGCTCGCCTCTATCGCGATCAGCTCGGGGCGGGCCGGGAGCTCGGGGGCCCGGAGGATCGCCTCGGCGCGGGCGACGTCGCCCTCGGCGGCGGTTCCCGCGTCGGCGGATGGTTGCCGGGTCGACGAGCAGGCGGTGGCGAGACCCGCGAGGACGACGAGGACGTGGGGGCGGACCATCGCGAGCGCAGGCACTCTCCCACGTTTCCTCGCGTCGAGCGAGCGCGCCGAGCCGCAAGCGCCAGCCGTCGGGTGACCGGCGGCAAGCGTGGGTTGCGAGCGTAGGCAAGCGCTATGTATGATGCGCGCGAGAAGAGGTGCCGTCGTGACTGACCCTGCCACCAAGCCCATCTACGCCGATCGTGCCACCGGGCAGGTGTTCTCCGAGGCATCCGCCATGGTGAACGCATACATCGCGAAGTACGGAACCCGGTCGTCGATGACGCTCGACCCGCTCGACGAGGCCGGGTACACGCAGGTGCGTAAGGGCTCTGCCAGCGTCGGCATCAACGTCCTGGAAGACCACGGCGTCATCCTCTTCCTGGCGCCCGTGATGACCGTACCGAAGATCGGGCGCGAGGCTCTCTACCGGCGCATCCTGGAGCTCTCGTTCCTGACGACGAGCGACGCCGCGTTCGCGATCGACGCTCAGCGGGACGAGGTGTTCGTGCGCGCGCTCCGTCGGCTCTCGGGTCTCGACTACGAGGAGTTCGAGGATCTCCTGGAGACGGTCGGGAAGGTCGCGGACGAGTGGGACGACGTCCTGAAGAAGGAGTTCGAGTGACGGCGCTATCCTACTCTGTCCTACCTCACTCGCGGCGCTCGCCTTCTCGGGCATCACCGCGCTACCTATTCGTGGTGCGGCTTGCGCGACGGGCGCAGGTGTTAGCATCCGTGCGAATCGCTGTCGCCCGGACACAAGGAGGATCGCTTGGAAGCACGGGAGCCGTCGGGAATCGAGAAGGGTGACCTCACCGAGGAGGACGCCGATCGGATCGCGGACTCCTTTCGGCCCTCGTGGGACGATCTGGACGAGGCCGAGATCAAGGCCGGCGCGTCGACGCTGAAGGACGAGCTCGCGGCGCTCACCGCGCCCGCCACCCTGAAGCTGGATCCGGTGCCGAAGGTTGGTGCCGACGCGCTGATCAACCTCGCCAAGACGTTGCCTCTGGCCGTGAAGTCGCCAGCGGCCGGGATGTCGGCTCGCGCAGCGGCACCGCTGAACGATTCGCACCTCGACGAGGACACCATCCCGAAGAAGTCCGGACGCGGCCTCGTCTACGCGGCGGTCGGCGTTCTCGCCTTGATCGGGATCGGAATCGCGGCGACCAACAGCATGCGGGTGTCCTCGTCAGAGGTGAAGCCTGTGCCGACCGAGGTCGGCGACGGGAAGGGCCGACTCGAGGCCATCCCCCCTCCCGCGACCGTGGAGCCACCCCGCGTGACGACGCAGGCCGCGTCTGCGAGGCCGGTGGACACCGCGCGCGCGGAACCGAAGGCTGTCGACCTGCCCAAGGTCCCGCCCGATCCCGCGAAGGCGGGCCGCGCAGAGCCATCCGCGAAGGCGGGTGGCTCCGAGGGACCGAAGGCGGGCCACGTGGCGGAGCCTCCTGGCCCCGGCAAGGCAGGGCACGGCGAGCCTGCCGCCAAGGGCTCCGGGGCGAAGGCACCCCCTCCCGAGCCCACCACCCCGAAGGCGCCCCAAGCCACGCCACCCGCGGCCGCAACGACGGTCGCGCCGGCCACCGCGACCGTGAGCGCCGCTCCCCCGGCGCCGACCGCGACCGAACCGAAAACCGCCCCGCGAGGGTCCGGAGCAGGTATCGTCCGGGACACACCCTTCTGACGTTCGATCGAGGGGAGGAGCGCCCTGCATGAGAACCCGTGTCATCGCACAGATCCTTCTTCTGACGTTCGCCCCCATCGCGATGAACGTCCCCGCCTTCGCCCAGGTGGACGACGAGGTCACAAAGGAGGCGCGTGACCGCTTCAAGGAGGGCGTCGCCCTCTACGACAAGGGTCAGTTCGAGTCCGCCCGACTGAAGTTCACGCAGGCCTACGCCCTCAAGAAGCACCCCGCGGTGCTGCTCAACCTCGCGCAGTCGAACCTCAAGAGCAGCCACCCGCTGGAGGCGTCGAGGCTCTTCCAGCAATACCTGCGCGAGGGCACGACCCTCACGCCCGAGCAGAAGGCCGAGGCCGAGAAGGGCCTGGCGGATGCCAAGGCCAAGCTCGGCAAGGTAGAAGTGAGCGGGCCGGCGGGCACGGAGGTGTTCCTCGAGAGCGATCGCCTCGGCGTCCTGCCAATCAACGAGGCCGTCGACGCCGAGGTGGGCGCGCGCACGCTGAAGGGGACCAAGGACGGGAATACGGAGACGGTCAAGGTCACGGTCGCGGCTGGGGCGAAGGTGCAGGCCAAGTTCGGCGAGAAGAGCGCGACTCCCCTGCCCCCGCCCGTGGCGGTGGTCCCCATCGCGCCCGCGCCTACCGCGCCCGCGGCCGCGCCACCCGCCGCGCCCCCTGCGAACACCACCCCGGCGGATACGGGGACGCAGACGTTCTCTGCGAAGAACCTCCTCAAGCCCCCCAAGAACATGCTCCCGGTGTACATCGGTGGCGGCGTCGGGGCGACGGGCCTCTTGCTCTCCGTGGTGTTCCTCATCGCGAAGGGCAGCGCGGAGGACTCGCAGAAGACCGTCGGGGACGACATCCGCACCAAGGCCGACCAGCGCGGTTTCAAGAACGGCAAGGACAGCACGGGCGCTGGCGTCTGCGTGTCCACGCAGCCGGGCGCCGAGGCGTTCAAGGCCGCCTGCGCCACGTACCAGGACAACGTCGACAAGGTGAACACCGACGCGACCCTCGGCAACGTCTCCCTCGTCGTGGGCATCCTCGGCCTCGCCACCGCAGCGGGTTGGTACATGTTCGCCCCGAAGAAGGACCCGGCAGCGGCCAGGCCGCTCATCACGCCTTACTACACGGGCACCGAGCAGGGCGTGAACGTCGTCGGCCGGTTCTGACTGGCGAGGGGTGGGAGGCTCTCTCGCGCGTGCTGGGCGAGGACTGGCGCTACGGGTAGAAGTGGGCGCGGAGGGGCTCCGGCTGGGAGTCGTCCTGGCCCCGAGGCCGCTCGAGCGCGACGAAGGCGCAACGCTTCTTACCACACTTCGCGTCGGCCACGCCATCCGCCGATAGCGAGGTCTCGCCGGTCAAGGGAAGCGCTGCCCGCTGCAGGATCGCGTGGCGCACCCCGACGATCGGCGCCGTGGTCCGCCCGCGGGTCGCGGCACGCTCCACCCATGCGATCGCCCACGAGCCATCGGCCAGGGTGTTCACGAAGAACGGTCCTCGCTCGCGACCGCAGGTCGCAGCGGCGAGCGTGACGAGGGTGTCCCTGGTATCGTCGACGGCCACCGCGTCCACGCGTGGTGTGGGCGCTCCCCCGTCGCACCCGACATCCTCCTCGTGGGTCACGACCACGACGACGCCGGCATCACCTGCGAGCGCCGCGACGACGTCGTCCTCTCGGTCCACACGAGTCGCCAGCGTGCGCGGAGGGCGCGCCGGTGTGCCGATGCGTCGAAGGGAGAGGCTCCCGGCCTGGCCCACGCGCAGGAACGTCGCCTCGTCGCCCCGGGGCAGCGCGAGGACCTCACGCGTCTCGTCGTCCTCGGCATCCCGGAAGAGCGCCTCGCGCGGCGCCGCGCCACCGTCCTGGTGGGCCCGCGCGGTGACGACGTCGTGATCCCCGTCGCGATCCACGAGCACCCAGTCGAGCGTGTCACCGCATGCGAGCGTCGCGTCCGGATCGACCGTCCCCAGCTTGAAGCGCGCCGAAGTCTCCCGCGTGCGCCGCACGAGTTCATGCCCTCCCGGCTCGAGCCACGCGAGGTGGCGCCCCGACACGCAGTGCGACGCCTCGATAACGGCCGGCTCGCCCGCAGGCAGGAACGCCTCACTCAGGAAGACGCCGGCCCTTCGCCGCTTCCCGGAGACGAGGCCCCGGAAAACGAGGATGGGGCTCTGCCGGGAGCCACCCAGCCGAAGATCGGCGTCGGAGAGCCACGCCACATCCCGCAGCGCGGCGACTGGCCCGGAGCGCGGTCCCTCCGCGCCAAGCACGGCGACGTCCACGCTCTTCCGCACGACAGCGAGAGCCCCGGCAAGGACCTCTTCCTCCCCGACCAGCATCGCCGCGATCGGGAGCGAACCGACGAAGGGCGCCCGCGCGCTCGCGTCGTCGTGTGGGGCGCCGCTCGGCCCTGCGTCCACCTGGGCGGCTCCGGGCGTAACCCTCGTGCATCGGCAGGCGGGCGCGCTCGCGGAGAGCGCGAGGAACGGGAGCAAGGCCACGCAAGAGCGGAGGGGCCGCACAGCGTCCTAGTACCATCGGTCTGCACGAAGCGGAAAGAACTCACGCCCCCTCGCCGATGAGACGGCGGAAGCTCGAGCGCGAGACGCCGGCGGCGCGCGCCGCGCGGCTGATGTTCCCTCGCTGCTCCACGAGTAGCGCCCTCGCGGCACCGGTCGAGAGGCTGGCAGGACGCACCGACTTGCGGCCCCGAATGGCTCGATCAACGGCGTCCGCGTCGATCCTCGGACGATCCGGCTCGGCGGCCGCGCGGAGGATGACGTTCCTGAGCTCGCGCACATTTCCTGGCCAGTCGTGCGCCACCAACCTCGCGAGCGCGCGCGGGGTCAGCTCGCGCGGCCCCAGCTCGTGCATGGCTCGCTCGAGGATGACCCGCGCGATCGCGCCGACGTCGCCGCGCCGCTCGCGGAGCGGTGGGATCTCCAGGACGTAGACCTCGAGCCGGTGAAACAGATCGCGCCGGAACTGGCCGATGAGCACGCGCTGCTCGAGCGCGACGTGGGTCGCCGCGACGATGCGCGCGTCGTGCCGCTGCCCAGCGCCGTGGCTCCCTACCGCGCGCACCTCGTAACCGTCGAGCGCCCGGAGCAGCTTGGGCTGCGCGTCGAGCGGCAGCTCGCCCACCTCGTCGAGGAAGAGCGTGCCGCCCGCCGCCTCCTTGAATGCGCCGCGACGACGCGCGATGGCTCCGGTGAACGCACCCCGCTCGTGCCCGAAGAGCTCGCTCTCCACCAGCTCGCGCGGGAGCGCGGCCACGTTGAGCGCGATGAAGGGGGCGTCCACACGGCTCCCCTCGACGTGGAGGGCGCGTGCCACGAGCTCCTTTCCGGTACCCGTCTCGCCCATGACGAGTACGGGCGACGACTGCTTCGCGAGGACCCGTACGCGAGCGCCCAGGCGGCGCATCGCGAGAGAGCCGCCCGCCAGTCCGGAAAGCGGGGCGGCCTCGCGGGGCAGCTCATGGCCCTCCACGTCCTCGCACACGAAGGTCAAGGTGGTCTGTCCGATGACGACGGTCGTGCCCCCACCTCCCCACGCACGATCCACGCGCGCGCCGCCCACGAAGGTGCCGTTCTTGGAGCCCGTGTCCTGGACGACGAGGCCGCCGCCGAGACGCTGGACCTCGCAGTGGAGCGAGCTGACCATCGGATCGAAGACCCGGATCTGCGCCGATCGCGACGTCCCCAGGGTCATCCGCCCGGTGATGGGCACCTGGCGCGCGCCCTCGCTGTCCTGGATCTCGACGGCCCACGCCTCGCCCCGCCACGCGGGCACGAGATCGACCGTCACCGCTGATTCGCTGGTCTCCTCTTCCATGTGCTCCCCGGGCGCGAGCCCGCCTCGAGGACGCCCATCGACCGCCACCCGTCCCCGTTGCTCACAAAGTGCACACCGGTCCGGCGGAGAGCTCGAGGGGCACTCCCGGGCCCCGCCAAGCTGGACGACCGTCAGCCGCTGACGTTGATCCCGAGGGTCGAGCGCAGCGCGAGGTACTGGTCGCTGACGGAGAAGATGAGCAGCTCCTTCATCTTCTCCGCGGGCGGAAGGTCGCCGGGGAGCTGCGGCTCGGCCTGGATGATCTTCTTCGCGATCTCGAGGTCGCCGCACAGGAGCAGCCCTGCGCGGGCGGCGGTGATGTCCGTCGCCTGCATCCACCGCCTCAGGTCGGCCTTTGCCCCCTCCTCGATGAACTTCTGGACGACGAGTCGGAGCGAGTCCCGCTCCACAGGCTGTATGAACCGGGCGATCGACTGGGCCGTGGTGGCCACCGCCTGCGCCATCTCGGGCGGAACCTGGAAGTCCGCCATGATGAGCTTGATCGCGGAAAACAGCACGACCTTCAGCTCGCCGAGCGTAGGGAAGATGTTCTTGATGTAGTGCTCGCCACGGTACGTGGACAGGTGCTTGCCCACGATGAACGTGAGCTCCTGCGGCGTGAAGCCTGTGAGCACGGTCTGACCGGCCACGCTCGCCGGCGGGCGGGCAGCGACCGCCATGAGCGCCCCGGGCACATCGTTACGAACGTAGAGCTCGGGGAGCTGGACGCCGAGCACCTGACCCGCCCATCCGAACGTCTTCGCGAAGGTGACCGTGCTCGTGGCCGGATCCTGCTTGAAGCGCCGGTCGAGCGCGGGCAGCTGCTTCGCGGCCTGGAGGGCCTGGAGCTTCGCCGTCACGGCGGAGGGCGTGACCATCTCGAAGATCTTGCCGACGAAGATGCTCTCGTCGCGGTGGAAGAGGTTGCGCACCCACTGCTCGTTGTCGAGGCGGCTCTTCACCTGGATCATGCCGCGCGGCCGGTAGTCCTCGAAGAAGCGACGCTCCTCTTCCTCGGCGCGCTGCAGGAACGCGAGCGCGGCGCACATGCACCACGCACGGTCGTAGTCGTGCATCTTGAGCGCGAGCCGGTACAGGCTGCGGTAGGGGTCCACGCGAAGCGGGTCCTTCTGCAGCACGATGACGTGCTCGCCGATGGCCGCCTCGAGCTGGTCGGTCATCTCGTACAGCTCCGCGAGGATCTGACGCTCCTGTGGATCCTCCGGCTTCTTGTGCGCGGCCATCTTGAAAGCCTCGATGGCGCTCGCCGCGCTCTGGAGCCTATCGCGGTAGATGATGCCGAGCTGGTGCCAGAGGTTGAACTCGAGCTCGGCTCGCTCCTCCGGGCTCCCCTTCTGCTGGTCTGCCGCCGCTGTGGAGAGGCGGCGGAGCATCTTGCGGTACGCTCGCTCGAGGCCCTTCCAGTCACGGTTGTTCGTCAGGATCTTGTTGATGCGTTCGAACGCCTCGAGGTAGCTCGGGTTGAGGTCGAGCGCCTCGTTGAAGAGTTCGACCGCGCGATCGAGGTTGTTCTCCTTGTCGCGGAAGATCTGCGCCATCGTGAAGATGAACTTGCTCCTCCGCCCGTTGTCCTTCTCCATGTCCGCGATGATCTGGAGCGTGTCGATCATCTTCGCCCAGTTCTGCGAGCTCTCGTACAGTGTGAGCATCTTGTGGAGCAGCGGCCGGTTCTCCGGCTGGAGCTCGCGGGCCTCCTCGAGCGCCTCGATGGCCTTGAGCGGGCTCTTGTCGTGGTCGTTGCAGATGTCTCCAATCTCCATGAGGATCTTGAAGCGCTCTTCGCCCTCGATCACGTTGGCGAGGATCTGCCGCTTGTAGAAGACGACCTGCTTCCAGTCCTTGAGGTTCGTGTAGATCCCGACGAGCGCCTCGAAGGTCGGCCTGTGTGCGGGATCGACGCCGAGCGCCTTCTCGAAGTTCGTGATGGCCTGCTTCGCTTGGCCCTGCTCCCGCTTGATGCAGCCGAGCTTGAAGTAGACGTCGGCGCGCGCCTCGACCTCCTCCTCGGAGAGCGATGTCAGGACCTTCTGCAGGTTGGTGAGCGCCGCCGCCCAGTCGCGCAGCCGGAAACACACGTCCGCGAGGCCGCGGATCGTCGCCTGGTCGGTGAGATCGAGCTGGTGGGCCGTGCTGTACGCGCGGTACGCCTTGTCGTCCTTGCCGAGCGCAGCGCAGACGCGCCCGAGCTTCGCGTTCAGATCGTGCTGCTCCGCCCGATCACGCTTGCCCGCGCGGCGTACCAGCGTCTCGAGCAGCGGCTCGGCGCGCTCCCACAGCTCGCGCGCGACGTAGTCGTTGGCGAGCGGGAGAGCAGACTCGTCGTTCTCGGGGTCGGCCTCGTAGGCGGCCTCCCACGCGAGCACGGCGCTCTCGTGGTCACCGAGCATCTCCTCGCGGATCCTGCCGAGCTCGATGAGGAGCCGCGCGCGCTGCCGCGGCGCGCCAGCGAAGCCGACGGTGTAGCTCTGTTCCTGGTCGATGTACCGCGCCGCCTTGTCCCAGTCCGAATCGTCCATCGCGAGCTGGCGCAGGGCGCCGAGCGACGGGATGTGCGAGGGGTCGAGATCGAGGGCCTGCTCGTAGCGATCGCGCGCCTGCAGGCGGTCGCTGAGCTTCTCGTCGAGGGCCTTCGCGATCTTGAAGAAGGCCTCGACTCTCTGCTTCGTGTCCTGGGTGAGGTCCGCCACGCGGGTCATCGCGTCGATGGATTGGGCCGCATCCCCGAGCTTGTCGTAGGCCTTGGAGAGCGCCTCCCACGCGGGAACGTTGACCTCGTCGAGATCGACGATGTTGCGGTACGCGTCGATCGCGCGCTCCATGTCCTCGACCTCGTCCACGTAGACCTGCGCGATGGCGCCGAAGAGATCGATCTTCGTCTTCCGCTCGAGGGTGGCCCCGATGTGGCGCTCGTACGCGTTGACGAGCTCGAGCCACTGGCGGAGCTTCCTGTAGTTCCGCTCGAGCGCGACGTACGCCTCTTCGTGGTTGGGATCGATCTCGAGGAGCTGCTCGAGTCGCTGCGCGGCGAGATCCGGCTTGAGGAAGTGCTCCTCCTGGAGGCTCGCGACGT
Organism: Myxococcales bacterium; assembly: GCA_005777185.1. Taxonomy (GTDB): domain Bacteria; phylum Myxococcota_A; class Polyangia; order Polyangiales; family Polyangiaceae; genus SXNL01. Next base: position 22,407 of record SXNL01000232.1, on the reverse strand, counting down.
GCATGAGGATGTCGATACGCTCACGCTCCGTCGAAACGACGTCGAGCTCGCTCTCGAGCACGCGGACGAGGTCCGGCCACTGCTCCAACACCTCGTGGACGCGGCCCAGACCGCGGAGGCCCTGGAGGCTCGCCGGATCCGCGTCGACGACTTCGCGGTACATCGTCGCGGCGCGGGCGGCGTCACCCATCGACTCGAGGAGCGACCCGATGCGGAGCTTGACGTTCGCAATCTCGGCGGGATCGGTGAGCGCCGGGATCTTCTTGCCGAGCACCGCGACGAGCTCGGCGTTCTGACCGCGGGCAGCGTAGATCCGCTCGAGGTTCTCGATCGCCGGGACGAAGTGTGCATCGACGTCGAGGGCGCGGGTGAAGTACCCGACCGCGTCGTCGGTCTGCGACATGTGCGAGTCGAGGAGCTCCCCGAGCTCCGTCAGGATCTCCTTGCGATCGACCGGCGTGACGGCCACGTCGAGCGCGCGCGTCAGGGTCGTGCCGAGCTGCTGCCAGTTCTGGTTCTTGCGGTAGAGCTGCCCCATCTGGCGGAGCGCGCCGACGTTGTTCGGATCCAGCTGGACGATCTGCGCGTAATACGGCTGCGCGTACTCCGGATGGCCGAGGTCGTCGCCGTACCACTTCGCGAGGTGCAGGCAGAGGCGGATCTTCTGGGCAGGGACGGCCTCGGCCTGGAGCCAGTTGTTGGCCGTCTGGATGACCTCACCCCAGCGCCCTGTCGCCTGCGCCATGCGCTCGAGGTACCGCGCCGTCTCGCGGTCGTGGATGTCCTCCTGCAGGGCGTTGATGAGCGCGTCGAGCGCCTGGTTCTTGTCCTCGAGCTTCTCCTCGAAGACGCGGGCGATCTTGCGGAGCAGCTCGGTGCGCTCCGAAACCTCGGCCCGAGTGTCGAGGCGGGCAAGGTACAGCTCGATGAGGGGCTCGTTGCGGTTTGCAGCCGCGTGGAGTTTCTCGAGCTCGCGGAAGGCTTCGTCGTGTGTGGGCTCGGCCTCCAGGACCTTCTGCCACGCCGGCGTCGCCTTGTCCGGATCCTGAGCCTCCTCGTTCCACAGGCCGGCGACGCTGCGCAGCTCGTCGATCTTGAGCTGCTTGTCGTCGAGGGCATCGGCGCGGCGCATCTTGATGTCGATGACCTCCACCCAGCGCTCTTCGGCGCGGTAGATGGTCTCGAGGCGGTCCATCGCCTCGAAGTCGGGACCGATGTCCAGCAGCTTGCGCCACGCGTCGGCGGCGTCGAAGAGCTGCCCCAGCTGGTCCTGGTACGTACGGCCGAGCTCGCGGAAGATCTCCTTGAGCTCCTCGGCGTCGAGCATCGCCGCGGCGCGATCGACGGTCTGATGGAGCGCGCTCACGAGCTCGTTCGGATCGTTCTGGCGACGGCGAATCGCGGCCATCGCGCGAAGGGCGGCGAGGTTCGCGTAGCCGATGTCGAGCACGCGCGACCAGTTCTCGAGCGCGAGGTCGTCACGGCCCATCTGGTCGGTGAAGACGCGGGCGCGGCGCGTGAGGATGTTGACGCGATCGTCGTCCTCCGCGGCGATGTCGAACTGGCGCTCGAGCACGTCGACGAGCTCGCGCCAGGCATTCTGTCCCTGGTAGAGGTCCGACAGGGCCGCGAGGGCCTCCGGATCTTCGCCGCGGAGATCGAGGACGACCTTCCACCCGTCGATGGCGCGGAGAGGCTCGCCGAGCCGCTCGGCCGCCAGGTGCGCGAGCTTCGCGCGGATCTCCGCCTCGGCGACGTCACCGGACGCGTTCTCGAGCTCGCGCTCGTGGACCTCGTTCAGACGGATCCAGTCCGACTGACCCTCGTAGATGCGTGCGAGAGCCAGGATGGCGCCCTCGTGGGTGCGGTCGAGCCCGTCGAAGATCTTCCGGTACGAGGAGGTCGCGCTGGGGATGTCCGCGAGGTGCGTCTCGTAGACGTCGCCGAGCCGCGCATAGAAGTCGACGAGCTCCACCTCCTCGGCCGGCGCCTTGACGCGCATCTCGAGGATCTGGGCGAGAGCTTGCCAGTTCTCGCTCGCCGCGTAGATGCGATCGAGGTTGGCGAGTGCCTCCGTGTCCTGAGCGTCCACGGAGAGCACGTACGTGTACGTCTGCTCGGCGCGCACAACGTCCCCGAGTTGCTCCTCGTACGTCCGCGCGAGCCGCCTGCCGATGACCTTCTGGACGCCCGGATCCGCGTGGAGCGACACGATGTCGGCGTAGGCGTTCGCCAGCGTGTCGAAGCCCTGGTCGATGCCGTTCGCGAGGCGCGGCGCCTCCTCGCCCGACTTCTCGTCGAGCGGATACTCCTTGAGGGCCCGGATGTACGTCGCGAGCGTCTGGACCGGATCGCCGAGCCGCTCCTCATGGAGCTCTGCGATGCGGTAGTACGCCTGGAGCCGGTCCTCCTCGCCGCCGAGGCCGCCATCTTCTGGCTTGACCGGGGGCACGTGGGCGAGCTGGGCCTCGTAGACCCTCGAGAGCTTCTCCCACTCGCTCGACTGGCGGTAGAGAGGCTCGAGGATCTCCGCGATCTCGACCTGCTTCGTGCCGGCGGCGAACAGGGCCTCGAGGGCCTCGAGCGTCGTCTGGTGCTCCGGGGCGGCGTTGAGCACGTCACGGTACGCGGAGATCGCGAGATCGAGGTTGCCGAGGCGCTTCTCTTGCACCTGACCGAGCCTGTACTTGAACTCCAGGATCTCGTCCGGTGTCTGGCCGATCTCGGCCTCGACCGCGAGGATCGCGGCGAGCTCCGCCCAGCGCTCCGTCTGGACGTACAACCGATCGAGGGACCGCACGGCGCTCTGGTTCTCGGCCTCGACGCCCGTCACGCGCTGGTAGCGCACGATGGCGTTCTCGACGTCCTCGAGCTGCACCTCGAAGATCTGTGCGAGCCGCAGCCCGAGCTCGATGAAGCGGTCCGGCGTCTCTGCGAGCTTGGCGAGCTCGGCGTCATACAGACGCGCGACGTCTGGCCAGCGGTTGACCACGGTCGCCAGTCGTTCCAGGTTCTGAAGCGTCTGCTCGTTGCCGTTGTCGAGGGCGATGGCTCGCGCAAGCGTGTCGAACGCCGACGCGTGGTTCTCGAGCATGTCCTCGTACAGGCGGGCGATCCTGTGGAGCAGATCGACCTTCTGGAACGGATCGCTCGCATGGGCGACCTGCACCTCGTGCACGCTGATGAGCTTGGGCCAATCGCTCGCGCCCTCGTACACGGGCTCGAGGACCGCGGCCGCGCCGAGCGGATCACTGTCCCCCGCCTTGAGGCCTTCGAGCGCGACAAGGGTCGGCGCGTGATCGGGCTTGCGCCCCAGGATGTCGCGGTAGATCTCCACTGCGCGCGCGACATCTTCGAGCCGCCTCTCGTAGAGCTCGCCGATGCGGTAGTGGAAGCTGATGGCCTCCTCCACGTCGGAGGTCATCTCGCTCTCGCGCTGGAGGATGCCGAGGAGGTCGCTCCAGTTCTCTGCTTGCTCGTAGAGCACATCGAGGCGTGAGAGGGCCTGCACGTCGTCCGGATCGATCTCGAGGACGCGCTGATACGTCTCGATCGCGCGCGGGACGTCGGTGAGCTCGCGCTCGTACACCGCCCCCACCTGGTAGAGGATCCGCTTCTTCTCCTCGGGGTCGACCACGAGGTCCGTCTTCTTGGCGAACGCGGAGAGGAGATCCGTCCACCGCGAGAGCCCGAGGTATCGCTTCACGAGCGCGTCGAGCGCGCGAATGTCGTCCTCGTCGATGGAAAGGACCTTCTGGTAGACGAGGATCGCAGCCTCGGGCTTCTCGAGGACGTCCTCCTCGATCGCCGCGGCCTGGAAGAGCGCCTCCTTCTTGTCCTGCGGCTCGTCGAGGATTTCACTCTTCTGCTGGAGGATCAGCGATAGCTCCGCGTATCGCTCCGTCTGGCGGAAGAGCCGCTCGAGGGACTCGGCGGCGGTGAGGTGGCACACGTCGATGGTCAGCACGCGCCGGTAATGGGCGACCGCCGTGTCGGCGTCGGCGATGTCCTGCTCGAACAGGCGCGCGCTCGTCATGAGGAGGGAGCTCGCGAGCGCAGCGTCCTCGCACTTCCCCGCGAGGTCGTCGTAGACGGCGCACAGGTCCGCGAAGCGCCCCGTGGCGCGCCCGAGCCGTTCGATGGTCTGCTGGCTCAGCTCGTTCGCCGGGTCCTCGCGCATCGCGCGCGCCAGCGTGTCGAACGCCGCGCTCTGATCCCCGGCTGCGTCCTCGTAGAGCTGCGCGATCTGGTGGAGGAGCTCCACCTTGCGGGCCGGGTCGTCGCTGCGGCGGACCTGGACCTCGTGCGCGCCGATGAGCTTCTGGAAGTCGCCCGCCTGGCGGTAGAGCGGCTCGAGGAGGTCGGCGATGCCGAGCTCCCACCGGCTGTCCTTGCCGAGGCGCTCGAGGGCGGCGAACGCCGCCTGGTTTCCCATGTCATGCTCGAGGACCGTGCGGTAGTTCTCGATCGCGACCTCGACCTGCTGCATCTCGGTCTCGCGGAGCGCGGCAAGGCGCAGCATGAGCGCGATACGCGCCTCCTCGACCGACGCAAGGGCGAGCTGGGCTTCGAGGTTGTCCGCCAGGTCACCCCACATCTTCTGGCGCACGAAGAGGTTGTCGAGCGCTCCCAGCGCTCGCGTGCTCGATGGATCGAACTCGAGCACCTTGCGGTAGCAGGTGACCGCGTCCTGGGGCCGGCCGAGCCTTGTGTCGTAGATGATCGCCATCTGGGCGAAGAGGCCCTCACGCGCCTCCGGATCCACGGTCTGCTCGACGCGTCGCTCGATGACGCCGATGAGGTCCGTCCAGCGTTCCGTGCGCACGAACAGCTGCTCGAGCGCCGCCAACGCCTCCGGATCGGTCGCGTCGAGGGCGAGGACCTGGTGGTAACAACGCGCCGCGTCGTCGACCATCTCGAGCTGACCTTCGAAGGTCGCCGCAAGTCGCATCCAGTAGTCGCGGGCGAGCGTGGCGTCGGCGAGCGCGCGCGCGATCTCCTCGTAGAGGACGACCAGCTTCGGGTAGGCTTGGGCCGCCGCCGCGACGGACTCGATCTCGTCGCGCGTCTCGGTGTTCTGTGGATCCTCGCGTAGCGCGCGAGACAGCGCCTCGAAGGCGCGACCCGGATCTCGCAGGGACTCCCCGCTGATACGCGCGATCTTGCGGAGAAGCTTCACCCGCCGGAGCGTGTCGCTCTCGGCGTCCGCGAGGATGCCGAGGGCACCGATGAGCCGTTCCCAGTCGCCCCGCTCCTCGTAGATGGACTCGAGGATCTCCGCCGCCTCGGCGCGAAGTCCCTCGTGGCCGAGCATCGCCTCCAGCGCGAGCCGCGCTCCGTCGTGCTTGGCGTCGAGGAACAGGATCTCCTTGTAGTTCTCGAGCGCTCCCGGCGCGTCGTCGAGATACTTCTCGAGCGTCTGCCCGAGGCGGAACTTCAGGTCGACGAGCTCACCCTCGGCGACGTCGATCTCGATGCGCTTGCGCAGCGTGTCGACGTAGGGCTCCCAGCGCTGCAGGCTCCCGTAGAGCCGGTCGAGCGCCGCGAGGGCGGCGCCGTCCTGCGGCTCGTCCTCGAGGACTCCGACGTACGTGTCGATCGCGCGATCCACGTCCTTGAGCTCGGTCTCCTGGAGCGCGGCGATCGAATAGCTGATCGTACGCCGCTCGGCCCGATCGCCCGCGATCTCACGCTTCTTCTCGTAGATGCCGAGGAGGTCGTCGAACCGCCGTGTCTGACGGTAGAGCCGCTCGAGCGCGGCGATGGCTTCGGCGTTCTCCGCGTCGGCATCGTAGACGGCGCGGTAGGCGTCGAGCGCCTCGTCGACCCGCGACACCTCCTCGACGAGGATGCGTCCGAGCCTGAGGCGCAGGGGCCCCGTGACGGCGGGATCGAGCGAAGCGTCGATCGCCGCGCGATAGGCCGCGATGAGGCGCTCCCACCCCGAGGTGACCTGCGCGGCGCGCTCGGCGTCGGCCATGCTTGTCTCGTCGCCCGGGAACAGCTCGAACGCGGACAGGTAGCGCTCGAACGCGCGCTGCGGGTCCTTGACCTTGGGACCCTCGTACAGCGCGGCGACCTCGCGGAGCAGCCCGAGCTTGGAGAACGCGTCCTCCTCGTGCCCGAGCTTGACCTCGATCGCGTTGGCCAGCGCCTTGCTGTTGGACGCAGCCGTGTAGATCGGGATGAGCGCCTCGGCCGCGCGGAGGTTGTCCGGCTCGAGTTCGAGGACCTTCTCGTAGGCCTTCGCCGCCCGGTCGGACTTCTGCTTCTTGTCAGCCCACAGCTCCGCGATCTTGAAGAGCAGGCCGATCTTCGCGGTTCCGGACTCCTTCGCCTCCTGCTGCTCCAGGACGCGGATGAACTCGTCCCACTTGCCGCTCTCGGCATAGAACACCTCGAGCTCGTCCCAGTGGCCGAGGGCGAGGTACTTCTTCTTGAGTGCTTCCTGCGCCTTCCGGTCGTTCGGATCGAGCACCAGCAGGGATCGCCACGCCGTGACCGCGCCCTCGTCGTTGGACAGGCGGTCGCCGTAGATGGTGCCGAGCTTCGACAGGATCTGGATCTTGAGCGGGGCGTCGTAGGTCGTTTCGGCCTGCTTCTCGAGGATCGTGACCAGCTTGTCGAACTCCTTGGAGCGCTCGTAGAGCTGGGACAGAGCTTGCAGAGCCTCCGCGTTGGAGTCATCGCTCTCCAGGACCTCGCGCCAGAGGTCGATGCACACCTCGGGCTTCTTGACGCGCTCCGTGGCGAGCTTGGCGATTTCGAGGAACTTGGCGCCGCGCATCGGCCCGTAGCTCATGCGCTCGGCTTCCCGACGCTCGAGTCCGAGGAGCTTCTCCCAGTCGCGCCGCTTCTCGTACATCTGGCGCAGGTACGAGATCGCCGTGTCGTTCTCGGCGTCGAGAGCGAGGATCTGCTCGTACGCCTTCACCGCCTCCGCCTGGTTCGCGAACTTGTTGACGTAGAGGTCGGCGGCCTTCGCGTAGAGCTCGATCTTCTCGACGTCGTCGGGGACCGCCGCCGCGAGCGCGAGCAGGGTCTTCACGTACTCGTTGAAGCGCTTCGCCGCCTCCTGCTTCTCCGCGAGCGCGCGCAACTCGGCGATCTTCGCATCGTCCGCGGCTTGCGGCTGAGGAGCGGGCTCGGCGGGAGCTGCGACCGCTGCGGGCGGCGGCTCCACCGGAACCACGGCGGCGGGGGCCGGCGGCGGCACGTCGACCACGGGGGCGGGCGGCGCGGCGATCGGCGCCGGTTCTGGTGGCGACGGCGTGACGGGGGCCGGCGGCGCGACCTCGACGACCGGCGGCACGGAGGCGGCGATCGCGGCCGCGAGGATGCCGGGCGGCACGACGCTGGTCGAGTCGCTGTCGTCGAGCGCGGGCTCGTCGGCGGACGGGGCGGGCGGCGGGGCCGTGAGTCGCTCCTTGCGGGAGCGGACCGACTCGCCGATCTGCTGCTCGAACGCGCGGAGCTGCGGATGATCCGGCTCCAGCCCGGAGAGCCGCTCGAAGAGCGCTCGCGCGCGGTTGAGGTTGCCGGCCTCACGCCACGCGATGACCGCCGTCTGTGCGAGGATGGACGAACCCCGCCCGTTCGCGCCGGTGACGGCCTCCTCGGCGATCGTGATGACGCGATCCCAGTCGCCGCCCTTCTTGCCGTAGATGTCGCGGAGGAACTGGAACGCGCCCTCGTTCTCGGGATCGAGCTTGACCGACTCCTCGAGGAAGCGAGCCCCGACGTCGACGCTCTGGTGCCTCAGCACCCAGCGGATCCCGAACGTGAGCGCAGCATACGCGCGGTCCGCGCGCGTCGCGAGCCCTGCGAGGATCTCCTTCTGCGTCGCGTCGAGCTCGTCGGCCCGCCCGGCCTCGACGAGGATGCCCTCGTACAGCGCGGCCGTCTGCTTCGACACCGCGTCCGCGGCGTATGCACGCCGGAGCATACCCTCCACCTCCGACGGAGCGAACCGCTTGAGGATGCGCGCGACGCGAAGGAACTGCCTACCGAGCGCGGCCCCTGGGCTGCCACCGTGCGCGGCGCTCAGGATGGAGGCCATCCGCTCCTGCCACGTGGTCGCGTCGACCTGGGCGTCCTCGAGGCAAGCGCTCGCCTCGGCGTTCTGCCCACCGCTGGCGCCGAGGGCGCGCGCATAGACGGACGTCGCCTTCTCCATGTCGCCGAGATCCGTCAGCACGTCGCCCAGCTCGACCAGGATCGCGCTCTGGCGCTCGCCCGGAGTCGACGTCTTGAGCTCGAGCTCGAGGAGCTTCTGGACCATGGCAAGCTTGCCGAGATCCCAGTAGATGCGTCTCGCGCCCTCGAGGCTCTTCGACACCTGCGGGTTGAGCTTGTACGCGTCCTGGAAGTGTTTGAGCGCGCGCACGCCCGACAGGAACTTCGACTCGAGCACCTGCCCGAGACGGAGGTGGAGGTTCGCCCTCGTCTCGTTCGGCCCGCCGGCGGCGATGGCGCTCTCGAGCTCTTCGACCAGGCCCTGCCAGTCGCGAATCGCCTCGAGGTGGGAAAGACGCTCCTCTAGTAGATCCATTGACTCCTCGGATGCTTTGGGTGCGCCGGAGTGTGACCCCCGGCGGAGGGTGCGCACCTTCGGCGGTTGCCTGGGCGCGCTCCCGACCTACGACTCTGAAACGACTGGAGCACGGTCGCGCAGCTGTTCGAGGGCATCCTCGACCCGATGGCGACGGTGAAACTTCGCGCACAACGGTACCAGAGCGCGCGAGAGATTTGGTGAATGTTCGCAGTGACCTTCGCTGTGTTCGCTCTCCACCCACCCAGCCCGGCGCGGCTCATGTGGTCTTTTTACCTACATGGCGACCTGGAACGGGCTCGATGGCTACTGCAGCGCGCCGCCCATCTTGCTGGCGAACTGCTGAGCTTGCGCACACTGGTCCGCGTACCGCTTCGCGGCCGCGCCCTTGCAGATCATCTTCTGGAACGCCGCGAGCTGGGTCATCGCCTCGCTCTTGCGGGGTGGCGTCACCTGCGCGTACGCCGCGCCGAGGTTGAAGAACGCGATGGCCTGCCCGGGATCGGTGCAGGTTCCGCAGGCACGCTTCGCGAGCTCGTACTCCTTGAGCGCATCGTCGAGTCGGTTGCGCGACTCGTGGATCTGCCCGTAGAGGCTGTGCAGGTTGAAGAGCCCCTTGTCGCCCTCCTTCCCGAACGAGAGCCCCTCCTTCACCGTCTGCTCGGCGAGGTCGATGTAGCCCAGGCGGTAGTACAGGTCGACCAGTGGCCCGTAGAAGCCCAGCACGTCGGGCTTGATCTCGATCGCCTTGGTGTACTCGCGCAGCGCGCCCTGCTCGTCGTCGAGGTGGAGCAGAACCTCCGCGAGCTCGAAATGCGCGTCCGGGAGGTTGGGATCCTTCTTGATGGCCTCCTCGAGCGGGCCCTTCGCATCCGACCAGTTGGCGGACGCGCCCTGCTTCGCCGCTTGCCGCGCGATCGCGATGCCGCGCTTCTCGGTGTAGTCGGCGTGGGTGGGCGCGATCTTCTCGGCCTTCGCGCACGTCGACGCGACCTTGTCCCACGCCTCCTTCTTGCTGTAGGCGCGCGCCAGCTTCCAGAGGATGCGGTGGTTCGTGGGATCGAGGTTCGTCGCCTGCTCGTACTTCGAGATGGCTTCGTCGACGTTCGTGTCCTTCGACTTGTCGGCCTCGATGGCGAGGTTGACGGCCTCGATGTTGTTGCGGCTGCAACCCGACGCGAGGAGCGCGAGCGCGAGGGACGTCACCAGCTTGGCGAAGATCTTCATGTGGGGCGGCAGTGTAGAAGCAATCGTCCGCCGCTGTCGATCCGAAAAAACGCTTCGCCGGGAGGTCGAGGGGGCCTCTCAGCCCCCTCGCACGTCACTGGTCGCCAGGGTTGAAGATGATCGGGTAGACGACCGTGACGATGCCGCCCTCGGGCTGTGGAAACGACAGGTTGCTGAACCCGCGCACCACGCAGCCGACGACGCCCTGGTCGGGCAGATCCGATCCCCCGTCCTGCGACATCGAGACGGCGCCGCTACGATCGATGACGAACTTCACCGCGACGCGCCCCTGCAGGTTCGGGTTCGTACGGAGCCCGTTCTCGTAGCAGAGGCGGAAGCGTCCGAAGTTCTGCCGGACGATGCGCTGGATGACCTCCGGCGGGAGCCGCCCGTTCACCTGCGTTGCGCCCGGACGGATCGTCGGCACGCGCGTCTGGTGCGCGCCGCCCAGGCGGCCGTGGCCGTTACCGAAACCCTGGCCCGTGCCTGTGCCCGCGCCGTGGCCGATCGTACCGACGTTGCCGAGGCCGATGCCCTCGCCGCGACCACCACCGCCCTCGCCGACGCCCGAAAGACCGAGACCGCCGGCGCCGAACGAGTCGCCGATGGAGTCGCCCCACATGTTGCCGCGCGCGCTCATGGGGTCGTTGCCGAGCGACTCCTCGCGGCCCCACGGAGCGGTGGGCGCGCTCGGATCGCCGCCTGCGCCGACGTTGAGCAGGCCGATCATTCCGAACTCGGCCGCCTCCTTCAGCGCCGCCTGGCGGGCGATGTGCGGATCCGGGTTGTCCTGCGGCCCCTGCACGCCGAACTTCTTCCCGGTATCCTTGGTGTTCGGGTTCCCCATGGAACCCTCCTCGCCCTTGGCGCGTGTCCCCGTGCCGCCCTCCTTGTTGTCGGCGTTGGCGTCGGGGACCTGCTCGGTCGGCTTCTCTTCCTGCTCACGCTCCGCCGCCGCGTTGAGCATCTTCTGCATCAGGAGGATCTGATCGCGGTCGATCGCCTCCGCGTCGTCGCCACCAAGCTTGGGCATGAAGAACGCGAGCGACGCGATCACCCCCATGTGGAGCAGGAACGACAGGCCGACGAAGAGGTACGCGGCCGGCTCGAAGTTGGCGAACATGCCCACCGGCGGCGACTTGCCCGCGTTCACCGCAGCGACCTGGAAGCCGAGGCCGCTGTCGAGCACCATCGTCGCCTTCGCGTTCGCGGGCAGATCGAACTCGTGCGCGCCTCCGAGCTCGCCGGACGTGCGTGCCCGGCCGGAAGAGATGAGCGTCGCGAGATCGACCTTGCCCTGACCGGGGATGTCGACATGGCCCGTGGTGCGCGGCAGGATGATCAGGGTGGCGGTGCCGCCGCCGCGCGAGACGACCACCGGTGCGCGCGTGGTGCCGAGCGCTTCGCTCGGCACGTAGTAACCGCACCCCGGCTCCTCGCCGACGAAGTACGGCCGGGGCGGCGTGAGGTGCTCCACGTGGAGGACGTTCGTATCCCAGAGAATCATCACCTCGACCGCCGCGACGTGAAGCTCGACCTCATCGGGGTTCACGTCGGGACCGCTCTTCACCATGGAGTAGGTGAACGGCTGGTTCGGGTCGAAGTCGCTCCCACCCGGAGCGTTGATGCCCGCGTAGGCGAGAGCCTGCCCCTGATCGGCGGCCTGGGCGACAAAGGGGTTGGCCGGCGCGCCGAACGGGCTGGGCGGAGGGGCGAACGGATTGGCGGCCGGGGCCGCAGCGCCGAACGGATTGGCGGCCGGGACCGCAGCGCCGAACGGATTCGCCGCGGGGGCGGCTCCAAACGGGCTGGCTGGCGGCGACGGCGCCGCGAACGGGTTGTTCGCCGGGAGGCTGGCGGACGGCGCCACAGCGGCGGCCGGGATGGTGGCGTCGGCGGCTCCCGGAACCGGGATCGCGGCGGTGGGCGTCACGACGCGCGTGGTCGGCGCTGCGGGTCTCGGCGACCCGGAGGCCGCGGGCGGCGGCACCGATCGGGGAGCCGCCGCGGCGGCCTCGTCCGCCTTCTCGAGGTGGATCATCGTCGACCCGATCTGAACCTGATCGCCAGGACGGATCTTGCACTTGTTGACGCGCTGGCCGTTGACCATCGTCCCCGGCTCGTTGCCGAGGTCGATGAGCGTGATGTCGGAGGTGGACGCGACTTCGATGACGGCGTGCATGCGCGACGCCAGCTCATCGTCGACGCGGAGATGGCTCCGCGGATCCTTGCCCACCTTGACGATGTCCTGCGCCACCGTCTCCCGACGGACGAGCTGGTCACCCTGGTAGAGCGCAAACGTGAGCGCAACCTTCGCCTTGCCTTCCATCGAACTACCTTCCCGATTTCGCGACCTCGAAGGAGGTCATCGCCTTCACCAGCCAGAAGCCGTCACAAGTAAAGAGTCCCGCAAGCGCGCGCTTTGTTGGACCGGGAGCCTCGCGGGACCTCTCGGCCCCGTTGGGACCCGTCAGAGATTCTCGACCGACTTCAGCATCTCCGGCACGAACGAGGTGCGGGGGCGGATGAGGGTCGTACGCACGGGCCCGGGCCGAACGCGGATCGTCGCGTCGTTGGGGCCGAAACCACCCGCGCTGAGCGGGTCGTCCGAGAACTCGTAGCCGTAGCCATCGGACTTGTCCTTCGCGGCGGGCTGCGCGCCCTGCGCGAACGCGGACGCGCTCGTGAGGAGGACACCCACGCCGATCAAGGCCATGATGAAACGCTTCGTGATCATGTTGTCGCTCCTCTCGCCTCACCTCTCAGGAGCGCGCGGGACGCGGGCCCTGATTACAGTGAGAGTGTACGCCCCGATGAGGCCGTCCGTCAAATCCAAGTGCGAAAGGCGCGGGCCCTCGGACAGCGCCGATTTGTGAAGGTTCCCAAGAAAATCCCGGTGCTCACTCTTTTGTTCGTCAGGGCTTCGCTGGAGGAGGGGCTCCACCTGGCGGCGGAGCGGCGCCCCCCGGAGGGGGTGCTGCACCACCGGGGGGTGGCGTCGGCGTGCCCGGTTCGGGCTTCACCTCCAGGTTGATGAACGCGATCTTGTCGTCGATGTCGCCCATCCGGCCCCGATCCTTGTCGGTACCGTTCCCGCGGGACGCCTTGATGGCGCCGTCGTACTCGGGCTTCCCGGCGGCCTTCTCGATGAACTGCTGGTAGATCGCCTTCGCCTTCGTGAGCGCCTCGATCGTCTTCTCCTTCCCACCGCCGGCCTTCGCCTTGTACTCGTCGGTGAGGATCGCCTCGTTGTAGTAGGCGTCCGGACGGTTGGGATCGAGCTTCTTGCACGCGTCGAGCTCGGCCTGGACGGCCGCGACCTGCGCGTCGTAGTTCGAGTCATTGATGAGCCCGCGCAGCGCGAGCGCGTTGCCGAGGTGCGCGTCGTAATCGTTGCGCATCTCGAGCGCCTTCTTGTAGGCCGTCGCCGCCTCACCGAAGCCGCGGAACGAGAGGTTGACCGCGGCGTAGTTCATCTGCGCCTCGAAGAACTTCGCGTCGAGCTTCGCCGCCGTGGCGAACTCGGCGACCGCGCTGTTGACCTGGCCGAGCTCGTTCTGGATGAGGCCGGCGGTGTTGTGGATGGGCGCGTCGTTCGGGTTCTTCCTGATGGCCTGCGAGCAGACGAGCGCCGCGAGCTCGAGCTGCTGGACGTCCGCGCGCTTGCCCATCGCGGCGTTCGTCGCGATCTGGCGGCCGCGGCCGCCCTTCTGGGAGGACTTGATGGCGCCGGCGCGCTTCTTCGCGTGCTGGAAGTAGTACAGCGCGAGCTGGTTGAACGCGGGCATGTACGAGTCGTCGATCGCGAGGGCGCGCTGCAGGTTCTGCTTCGAGCACTCCATGTCGTCCTTGCAGCCCTGATCGCGCGTCGATCCGTCCCGCTGCATCTGGAAGAGCGCGAGGTTCACGAGCGCGGGCACGTTCTGGAACTTGGCGTCCTTCACCGCCTGCTGCAGCTCCGTGATGACCGCGTCCTCGTTCTGGTTGTCCTTGTACTTGTAGAGCGCGAGCTGGGCGCGCGCGTGGTGGAAGTTCGGATCGTCCTGCAGGGTCTTCTCGAACTTCGCGCGCGCCGACTTGTCGTCGCCGCAGCGCTGATGGGAAAGACCCGCGTTGAACGTCGCCTCGGGGAACTTGCCGCCCTTCTGTCGCGAGGCGGCGTCCTCGAACTTCTTCGAGGTGTCCTTGCACGACTCGTCGCTCCAGTCGTTGGCCTTGTCGTGCGCGAGGAAGGCCTCGAGCGCGGCGCTGAACTGCTGCGTCGCTTCGGCGGCGATCTGCTCGCGCGGCGGCGCGCTCGCGGTCGCCTTCGCGGTCGGGGTGGTCGCCGTCTGTGGCGGCGGGGGCGAACCGCACGCGGCGGCCGCCATTACCAGAGCAGCGACCGCGCCGAGCGTGGGGAGGGCGATGCGACGCCTCGACCCCTGCGGGAGCAGGGAGCCGAGCACCGGGAGGGTGGAAGGGATGGGGCTGTGGTTTCTCATGGCTACTTCTTCTTCCCCGCCGGAGGCTGCTTCCCCGCCGGAGGCTGCTTGCCCGCGGGCTTGGTGTCCTTGTCCTTGTCCTTGTCCTTGCCCTCGCTCGCCGACTTGTCGGCGGTCGCGGCCGGGGGGTGCCAGAAGCTGCCGCCGACGAGCACGGGCGGCGAGCGCTCGTCGAGGCCGCTGTTGGCCAGGGTCGGCGCGCCGCGGATCTCGTCGACGACGTGGTATTCGGACTTGTAGTTCTTCGCGAGCCACACCTCGCAGGCGCGGGAGAACTCGTCGAAGAACTGGTACTTGACCGAGAGGTCGAGGCACTTCTTGAGCGCCGGCTTGGCGTGGTTCACCTTGAACGGCTCGCTCGCCTGATCGAGGCTGTTGAGGTAGTTCAGCTTCACGTCCGCCCAGGAGAGCGTGTCGCCCGTGCCAGGTACGAAACCCTTCTGGTTCCACTGCGCGGGGTAAGGCGCGCGGCGGAAGTCGTCGACGAGCCCGCCCCACATGAGACCGGCGCGCGAACCGGCGGCGATGACCCACTTCGGCGGCGGCACGGGCTTGAGCTCGAGGATCTTGACGTACTCGGGCTCCACCTTCTCGATGGCCGCCTTCTTCTTCTCGTACCAGTCCTTCACCTTGGTGTTGATGTGCTTCATCACCTCGTCCTTCTTCTCGCCGCTGCCCCGGTACTCGGGGAACTTCAGCGTCTCGACGTTGGCGAGGCGGGAGTCCTCGGCGGCCTGGAAGAAGGCTTCGCCGATCGCGGTGAGCGTGCGGGCGAGCCGCTTGTCCGTCTGTGCCTGATCCTCCCCGGGGTAGGCAGCCTTGATCTTCGCCTCGGAGTCGGCGGGGTTCGTCCAGAGTTCGCGCACCTTCTTGTACTCGACGCGCGCCTCGTTGTCCCAGTGGTCGAGGCCGGGGTGGTGGAGCTTGGCGAGCGCGTGCGCGTACGCGGCGTGCGCCTGGATCTGGATGTCGGGCGCGGCCTTGTTGAGGACGGCCATGGACCCGGAGAACCGCTTTCGCGCGTTGTCCCAGTCCTCCTTCTCGATGTAGTGCGCGCCGATCGCGAACGCGATGGCCGCCGTCTGCGCAGGCTTCGCGGCGCCGTAGTTCTTCTCGAAGAGCCGTGCGTCCTCGATGGCCTCGTTCTCCTGGCCGAGGCCGAGGCGGAGGAGCACGGCGTCCGACAGCGCGACGTCTGCCTTCTCGGCCTTGGGATCCGCCTTCGCGAACTTCTCGAACCAGTCCGCGGCCTGATCGTACACCGCGATGGCCTGCCAGTTTCCGCCGATCTCGTACACCGCCTTCTTCGCCAGCGGTGACTTCCCGCCGGTCTCGGCGTCGTAGTTGATGAGCTGTGTTCGGGCGGTCATCGCCTTGGAGATGAGGCGCGCGGCCTGGTACGCCTTCGCGGCGTTGTAGATGATTTCGTCACAGCGGTCGGCCTGCGGCGGCTGCTTGTTGGACACGGGCTCCTTGCAGTAGCGGCGGAACATCTCGGAGTAGCCGTTGCCGGCCTCCTCGAAGTCCTTCAGGGCGGCGGTGCCATCCGCGCCACCGGCGCGCTCCACGAGCTTCTGCGCCTTGAGGCGGAGGAGGTCGACCTGAACCTTGTTCAGGTTGGTGCACTGCTCCGCGTTCTTCGCTGCCTTGTCGCCCTGACAGTAGAGCTCGATGAACTTCGGCACGTCGGTCGCCATCTCGTCGAAGCAGCCCGGGCGGGCCGGCTGGAGGTGCGAGCCGATGACGTTGATGCTCTCGAGGTAGAGCTGCGCCGCGTAGATGCCGACCTCGCCGCGATCGGCGTTGTTGAGGGCGATGTCACGGAAGGCCCAGCCGGCCTCCTCCCAGTGCTGCGCCTCGAAGTACGTACGAGCGCGCGCGTACTTGACCTCGACGAGCTGGTTCTGCCCCTCGGTGTCCTTCTCCGGCGGCTTGATGTAGCAGATGTAGCGGTTGAAGGCCTGGATCATGCCCTTCTGGTTGTCCGTGAGATCCTTGGGCTTGAGCTTGGCCTCCTCGTCCGCCGACTTCTTCTTCTCGTCTTCCTTCTTCTGGCCCGGGAGGTTGCCCGAGCCCTTCTTGCCCTCGCCCTTGGCGTGGGTCTGATCGTAGATCTTCTGGTAGCAGAGCACCGACGCGTACGCGGCCTCGGCGGCCTCGGCGGCCTGCGGGTTCTCCGCCACGACCGCGTCGAAGGCCGGGCCGCACTCCGCCCAGCGCTCCTGGAAGTAGAGGAGGTCCGCCATTGCGTAGCGGATCTTGTAGATGTTCGGCCAGTCCTCCTTCGTGATGCGCGGGAACTGGAACTTCGCGAACTCGTCCGCCGTCCACGTCTCGGCCACCTTCTTGTAGAGGTAGGTCGCGAGGGTCATCGTCTTCTGGTCGCCGGTGCCGCGCTGGCCCTGCGAGCCCACGGCCTCGAGGTGGTACGCCATCGCCGTCTCGCTGAAGAGCGCGGCGGTCTTGTTGGCGCACTCCTGCTTCGCGTCGGCGTTGTGCGGGCCGTGCTTGAACTCCTGGAAGGCCTTCATCTGGTTGTCGAGCTCGCTCTTGATGAAGTCCTTGTTGCCGGCCTTCATCGCCATCGTGGCCTCGGTGATGTGGGCCTGGTAGGTGCAGGTCTTCGCGCTGCCGCGGTCCCGCGCGAGGAGGTCCTTGTAGAGGAGGATGGCCTCCGGGTAGTGCCCGGTGTCGAGGTAGTTGTTGCCGAGATCGTCCATCATCTTGAACGTCTTCTCGTTGTTCCCCGTGTCCCCGCTGATGCCCTTGAAGAAGTCGTGGGCGCGCGCCGGGTCGCCCTTGAGGGCATAGATGGGGATGATGTCTCGGCGCGCACTGTCGGCGAGCTTCGCCGCGCCGGGGAGCTGGCTGAACGTGGTCCCGTAGTCGATCGTCTTCTTGAAGGCGTTCATCGCCTTGTCGAGCTCGCCCGTGTTCCAGTACACGTACGCGAGCTTGTAGAAGGCGTAGCCGTACACCTTGTTGTTCGGCGGCGGGTACTTGATGACCTCGATGTACGCCTTGCCGGCGAGGTCGAACTTGCTCGGATCGCCCTGGGCCTCGTTGAAGAAGAGCTCGCCGAACGCGAGGTACGCGTTCGGGATGTACTTCGACTGCGGCGCCTTGTTGATGAGCTCGTAGTAGACGTTGCGCGCCTGCTTGTAGTCGCTCGCCTGCTCGTACTCGTACGCGAGGTAGTAGAGCACCTCGTCGAGCTGCGGGTAGTTCGGGTACTCGTTCTTGATGAGCGAGTAGTTCGCGATCGCCTTGCCGCGGGCGGCCTTCATGACCTGGTCGGCCTGGTTGGCCGTGGTCTGCTGCTTGCCCGCCTCGGCGGCGTTCGTCTTCTTGGCGGCGTCGCGCGCGATCTCCGCGTTGGTCTTGTCGCGGAAGGCCGCGCTCTCCAGCTCGACGTAGTCCTCCGCGAGGCGCCTCGCGAGGGTGGGCCGGTCGGGCGCGTTCTTCGCCGTGGTGGCGAAGAGGCTCTCGATGCCCTGGATCTCCGTCACGAGCAGCGCTCGCTGGCGCGACTGGAGGCGCGACTTGCGCTCGTCGCGGGGGATCTCGTTGACGCCGGGCTGGTTCGGCTTCGTCTGCTGGTCACGCTTCTTCAGATCCGCGGGGGGCGGCGCCGAGTGGAAGTTGACCTGCGGTGTCTTGCCGTGCGCCCCGACGTTGAAGTCCTTCGGACCGCCGCTCTGGCAAGCCGCGAGCAGGTCCTTGGCCTTCTGCTCGATACAGACCTCGGCCGAGAACGCGGAGGACGCCGTCACCAGCGCGCCCGCAGCAACCATGAAAGAAAGGACCCGCTTCATTCCCGTTACCTCCCGCACTTCGAGGTGATCGTCTGCCTGTAGAAGCCGAGCTCGTCGCGCCAGTACTCGCCGTCGAACGGCCAGATGACGTGCTCCTCGTCGGGCTTCACGACGTTTCGCTGCGACTCCTGCACGGAGACCTGCGCGCCGGCGATCGCCTGATCGAGCTGGTTGCGCTGGGCCGCAGTGATGTCGATGAGGATCTTGGCGCCGTCGCGGAGGTGCTCGTTCAGCTCGGCGAGGTTGCGCTCGTAACGCTCCTTCGCCAGCTGGCCCGCGTTGCGGACGGCGATGTCGCGCGCGAGCTGCAGCGCGTCCTTGACGTCGTTGCCGAGGGCGGAGTCGCGGAACGCGCCCTTCGCCTTCTTGAAGCGGTTGCCCTCGTCGTCGAGCACCTGCACGTACTGCAGGTGGCGGAGGAGCTGGCGATCGCTCATCGCGTTCTTGACGACGATCTTGATGCGCGGCGAGAGCTCGGCCTTGTCGTCGCGGACGTCCTTCAGGAACTTGTAGAAGGCCTCCTCCTGGTTGTCCCCGGAGAACTTCTTGAGGACCTTGGCGAGGTCGTCGTACATCGGCTGGTACTTCTGCTGGAACTTGGCGACGATGACGGTGGCGTCTTCGTACTGGCAGTTCGAGAAGTAGATGACGGCCTTGAGGATCTCGGCCTCGGGGTAGAACGAGTTCGGGAAATACGGTGCCTGGATCGTGTGGATGTTCCCGAGCGCGTGCGCGTAGTCGCCGGCCATGAAGTAGGCCCACGACTCCTCGAACAGGCCGTCGAGCCAGTACTCGCTCGCGACGTCGACCTTGTTCCAGTACTTGACGGCTGCAGAGAGCTTGGTCGAGTCGATGGTCGGCTGGCCGTTCTCGTCGAGGCGGACGGACGCGGAGTAGTACGTGCGCGCCATGGAGAGGAACGCGAGGTCGCGCATGCGCTCCGAGTCCTCGACCGTCTGGCCCTCCTCGATGGCGCCGACGATGCGCTGGAAGGACTGCACGGCGGGCACCGACTTGCGCAGCTGGACGTTCGAGATGCCGCCGAAGAACTGCGCCTTGATGTAGTACTTCGAGTCGCGCGCGACCTTGCCGAAGAGGCGGAGCGCGTCCTCGTACTGGCGGTTCTTGTACTTGTAGCGGCCGAGCAGGTAGTTCAGCTGCCAGAAGAGCTCGCGCTGGTTCGGGTTGTCGAACTTCTTGATCTGGTCGTCGTTGTACTTGCCGACGCGCTCGACGATGTCGGCGGGCTCGGGGAGATCGGTCGCGAGCTTCGACAGCCAGAGGAGCGTCTCGTTGAACTTGAGGTGGTTCGGCTTGTCGGCGATCTCGCTGAAGATGCCGTACGCGGCCTGGTAGTACTTCAGGCGGTAGAGCGCGATGGCCAGGTGGTACTGCGCGAGCTGCTTGTTGCCCTCGTCGTCGCCCGTCTCGCCCTTCGACACGCGGTACAGCGCGAGCGAGGCGTCCTCCCACTTCTCGCCGTCGAAGAGGCGCTTCGCCTGCGCGGCCTGCTCGGTCATCTGGCCCGCGGTGGGCGGCGGCCCCATGTCGGCGGCCGCCGGCTTCGTGTGACCGGGCTGCGGGTGCGGCTCGTCGAGCTCGATGTCGGCGCTGCCGCCCGCGGGGGGCTTCGGCGCCGTCGGCGCGGTGGTGGGCCCCTTCGGCGGCTTCGGCTGCGTCGGCCCCTTCGGCGGCTTGCGCTGCTGCGCGAGGGACGGGCTCGTCGCGGTCGCGGCGAGCGCGACGCTCAGGATCGAGACCTTCGCCAGGAGGAGGCTCTTCGTCAGAAGCTTGCGCATCGTGTTCCTCGGTGTCTTCGTCTTCGGTGGAGGGGCGGTCGTGCGGTCGGGGAGAACGGGGCTGTGGCCCCTCGTTGCGAGGTGGGCGAACTCGAGGTGACCCTCTCGGCGCCCTCGAAACCTGGAAACTCCAACGATGTTGACGAGATAGTGGGTGCGGGCCGCGCGATGGTACGGATCCGATTCCGTCTTTGTCAAGGCGAAACGCGCGGGCGCGACCGGCGCGCGGGCGCGGGGGAACGTGTATCAGGGTCGCGACCTCGAACCCCGCGGTGCGAGCGAGTCTTGGATGATTTCGACGTCTCGCCCGCGTCGCGCGTCGAGAAGAGCGAAGAGCGAAGAGCGAAGAGCGTGGCGCCGCGCCGGCCGGCGCACATGTGCCTTGACGTGCTGGAGGACGAACGTCTAGCGTTCCGCCGTCTCCGTTTCCCGCCCAACACCTGGAGCGCGCACTCGATGATCTCAGCCCTTCGATTGGTCAGGCACGCCGTCGCGTTCACCGCCCTCGGCGCCGCCCTCGCGGCGACGACCCAGGGGTGCGGGCAGACGGGGATCGGCGACAAGTGCGTCCCGGAGCAGGAGTTCAACACGGGGTTCTTGGGCTTCGACGTCAAGGAGGTCAGCGTCGAGTCGAAGAGCTTCCAGTGCCAGACGCGCCTCTGCCTCGTGAACCACTTCCAGGGCCGCGTCTCCTGCCCGTACGGTCAGGACCCGGAAGGAAAGGCCCCCACCGGCGCCGCACGCCCGGCGGGCGGTCCCGGCAACTGCTTCGTGCCGGGCACGTACAGCCCGCAGACGAAGACCGGCGCCGCCATCACGGGCGCGGACGACAAGGGCGTCGTGCTCGACCCGAAGAGGAAGGCGTCCGTGCAGCCGCAGTGCGCGGACCGGCGCGCCGACAGGGCCGTGTACTGCTCGTGCCGGTGCGCCGACGTGAACGGCCAGACCAGCGACGGCTCGAACTACTGCAAGTGCCCGGACGGGTTCTCCTGCAAGCAGCTGGTGTCGTCGATCGGGAGCGGCAACGAGGGCCTGACCGGCGCCTACTGCATCAAGGACAAGTCGGAGTACGACGCGAACAACGCGTGCGGCAACCTCTGCGACGCCGATCCCAAGAGCCCGAACTATTGCGGGAACGTGGACGGTACGTAAGGTGCGCCGGCCGGGCGGCGAGGCCGAGAGGCCCGCTCGCGCTCCCCTCGACGCAGCCGTGAGCAGGTCCGGTATTGCGCGCAGGCGGACGGACGCCAGGCGCGCGCTGGGGAAGGCCGCGGAGGAGGCCGTGTGCGTCCACCTCGTCGCCGCCGGGTGGACGATCCTGTTTCGCAACCTGCGCCTCGGGGCGCTCGAGATCGACGTCGTCGCGCGCAGGGGAGAAGTCGTCGCGATGTGCGAGGTGCGAACGCGGGGACCCGGGGCCTACGAAGGGGCGCTCGCCAGCGTGGGCCCGGAGAAGCGCGCGCGGCTCCTCCGGGCCGCGGACGCGCTCTTCCGTGAGCACGTGGCAGCGCTCGAGGGTGCGCCCCGCCTGCGCATCGACGTGGCGGCCGTCGCGCTCGGCCCCGGGCCGGACGACGTGCGTGTAGAGTACATCGCAGGCGCCCTCTGATCGCCCCCCGCGCCGTTCCGCGCTGTTCTACAATGGCGCCATGACCGCCGAAGCCACCCGCCCGCCGCGATACAAGCGCAGCGTCAAGAACTACCTCGTCGACTCGCGGTTCCAGCTCAAGTACACCGCGATGATCCTCGCCGTGACGCTGATCGTCAGCGCGTTCCTCGGCGTGTTCCTGTGGCGCACGAGCCAGGGGCTCGTGGCCGAGAGCGCGCGCGTGGTGGCGGAGAGCCGGAAGGTCAGCGAGGTCGTCCGGATGTCGATCACCGACGATCCCGTGTACGGCAGCGATCCGGAGCTCGCGAAGGCCTACGCGCATTCGAGCGCCAACGCCGATCAGGAGATCGAGCGCCAGCAGGCGCGCCTCGTGACGGATCAGCGCAACATGCTCGGCGCGCTCGTGGGCGGCCTCGGGTTGATGGTGGTCGTCATCGGGTTGCTCGGCATCTACTTCACCCACAAGGTCGCCGGGCCCATCTACAAGATGAAGCTCCTGCTCCAGCAGATCGGCGACGGGAAGCTGAACTTCAAGGGCCGCCTCCGCAAGGGCGACGAGCTCCAGGACTTCTTCGAGACGTTCGCGAACATGGCCGAGCGCCTCAAGGGCCGGCAGCAGGGCGAGGTCGATCGGCTGGAGGCGGCCATCGCCTCGGCGAAGGCCGGGGGCGCCAGCGACGAGGCGCTCGCCGGGGTCCGCGTCGTGCTGAGCGAGATGCGGGCGGCCCTCGAGGTCTAGCCCGACTTTCGCGGCGGCGCGGGCGAGAGCGCCGATTTTCCTTTTGTGTTCAAGACTTTGCGCCGCACGACGCCCTGCATGAAGGAAAGGTCGGCCCCGCGACGTAGCGCAGGGCTCGCAACCCACGATCCGTCGCCCGTCAGCGCGGCCCGCTGGGCTTCGACGTTCCTCGGGAGCCTCTCG
>SXNL01000231.1 GCA_005777185.1 Myxococcales bacterium | reverse complement strand
CGGGCTCGAAAATGAGGGGATTCCTCAGGGGAGAGGGAGGAGCGCCGCCGTCCAGAGAGTCTTCGGCTTCTCGCGACGGCTCTGCGGCAACGTTCCCTCCTCTCCCTTCAGGGAGAGGGGGGAGAGGGGGGTGAGGTCTGCGCGGGCCACGAAAGCAGAGCCCGAGCGATCTCGCGAACTTGGAGGGGTGTTTACGTAGCAGCGGACGGCGGACGGCGGACAGCGGACAGCGGACGGCGGACAGCGAACGCCGGAAAGCGCTCAGCCGACGGCGGCCGCCCCAGCCGCCACCACCACCGGCAGCCGGCTCGCCCCGCGCCGTTCGTCGGGCTCCCGCAGCTTGCGCGCCAGCCACGCCGCCTCGCCCTCCGCCTCGAGCGCCGCCTCCTGCTCCGCGAGCTTCTCGTAGCAGTACGGCAGCATCGACTGGAAGTGCACGTACAGCACCGACAGCGTGGCGAGCGCCTCCACGCCCGCGAGGTTCCGCGTGGCGACGTGGAAGAGCGCGCGCCAGAACGGCCCGCGCGTCTCGCGGCTCCGCGTCATCTCGACGCACAGCCTCGCGAACGTCCGCACGTTGCGCGCGAAGACGCGGAGGCCGGGGATCAGCGTCGGGACCGTGTCGAGGCGCGCCGCGACCTTCGCGCACCGCTCGAAGTAGTTCTCCGCGTCGTAGGCGTGGTGCATGACGCGCACGAGATCGCGCAGGACGTCCTTCGCCGGGCGCTCGGTCCGGAACTGGATCCCGGCGGAGATCTGGTCGCGCGCGCCCTCCGCGACGTCGAAGCGGGCGGCGGGGAACAGGCGCCCCTCCCGGTCGAGGCGCTTCGAGAGGCGCGTGCCCGGAAGCGGGTAGACGACGCCCGCCATGACCCACGGCACGCACGCCTCGTCGATGCAGCGGACGATGTCGTCGCCGACGTCCGGGGACTCGCCGTCCATCCCGAGGAGGAAGCCCGAGTGGATGGTGCAGCCCGCCTTGGTGTAGATCTCGTTCGTCGCCTCGGCGATCGAGAAGCCGGTGTTCTGCGGCTTCTGCGCGCTCCTCAGCGCGGCCTCGTCGGGCGTCTCGATGCCGACGAGGAGGTACTTGAAGCGGGCCTCGCGGAGCAGCGCGAGGAGCTCGGGATCCTTGGCGACGTTCAGGGTCACCGACGTGGAGAACTGGAACGGGTGGCCGTGCGCGTCCGACCACTCGATGAGGCCGCGCAGGAAGACCTTCACGCTCCTCATCTGGCCGACCAGGTTGTCGTCGAAGAAGTCGAGCTGGCCCCGATAGCCGAGCGCGTACAGGAGATCGAGCTCCGCGAGGAGCTGCGGGAGGCTCTTCGTGCGGTACTTGTTCTTGAAGAGATCGATGACGTTGCAGAACTCGCAGTGGTACGGGCAGCCGCGCGAGTACTGGACGCCGACGTACAGGTAGTCCTTGTGGTCGACGAGGTCGAAGCGGGGCACCGGGCTCTCCGAGAGGTCCGGGAGGCGATCGGCCCGGTAGACCCCGCTCGTGGCGCCGCGCGCGAGATCGGCGAGGAGCATCGGCACCGTGACCTCGCCCTCGTCCAGGCAGAGGAAGTTCGCGCCCGCGTCCAGGTAGAAGTGGGACGAGAGGGTCGGATCGGGCCCGCCGACCACCACCGGCAGGCCCCGCGCCCGCGCCGCGCGGACGACGTCGAGGGCGCGCTGCCGGTGCACGATCTTGCTGCCCACGAGCACGATCTCGGCCCAGTCGAGATCGCCGTCGTCGAGCGGGCGGACGTTCTCGTCCACCACGCGGAGCTCCCAGTCGGCGGGCAGGAGGGCAGCCACCGTGAGGAGGCCGAGGGGCGGCGTCATGTACTTCACGCCCGCGAGCTCGCACACCTTCTCGAAGTTCCAGAAGGAGAAGCTGTCGAACTTCGGCCACACGAGGAGCGCCTTCATCGGTCGCGACCCTAGACGGGTTCGCCTGCGACCGACTTGATCGGCATCATCACGCGTTCCGCGACGGGACTTGATCGCCGTCAAGTCGGAACGAACGTTCGTCCGGTAAGCCATGGAGCGTGACGGGCGGCAGCGATCGCCCCGGAGGAGCCACCCATGGAACTCGAGAACCACGACCTCGTCCCCTCGTACGAGCCCCGGAGCATCCGTTACGAGAAGCGCCCGGTGCGCGACCGCGCCGGCGACCCGGTGGAGGGCCTCCACCAGGTCTGGCTGACGCTCGACAACGAGGCGCAGCTCAACTCGTACACGACGGCTGCGGTCCGGGAGATCATCCTCGCCTTGCGCCGCGCGAGCGCCGACCGACGCGCCGTGTGCGTCGTGCTCACGGGAGCGGGGACCCGCGCGTTCTGCACCGGCGGGAACACGGCCGAGTACGCCACCTACTACGCGAAGCGCCCCCTCGAGTACCTCCAGTACATGCGGCTCTTCAACGACATGGTGACGGGGCTCCTCCTCTGCGACAAGCCGGTGATCTGCCGCGTGAACGGCATGCGCATCGGGGCGGCCAGGAGATCGGCATGGCGTGCGACTTCTCTGTGGCGGGCGACCACGCGCGCTTCGGCCAGGCAGGCCCCATCCACGGCTCGGCGCCCGACGGCGGCGCCACCGATTTTTTGCACCTGTTCGTGGGGGTCGCGCACGCGGCCGTCTCGCTGTCCCTGTGCGAGGCCTGGAGCGCGCAGAAGGCGATGCGACTCGGTCTCCTGTCGGACGTCGCGCCCACGTTCCGGAAGGACGGCAAGTGGATCGCAAACCCCACGGTGATCACCGATCGGTTCACCGACGACCTCGGCCGCATCGTGCACGGGGAGTGGAAGACCGGCGCCGATCTCGAGGCCGGGAAGGCGGAGGCCGCGGCGGCGACGATCGACCTCTCGCGCCTCGACGAGGCCATCGATCGCCTCGCCACGAAGCTCCTCTACACGTTCCCCGACTGCACGCGGAAGACGATCGAGAGCCTCCGGAAGAAGAAGCTCGAGCACTGGTTCCAGAACGCGGAGACGAGCCGCTCGTGGCTCGCGCTCAACATGAACACCGAGGCCGCGGCGGGCTTCGCCGCGTTCCACTACGGGGACCGGTCCGAGCGCGAGATCGACTTCGTGCGGCTCCGCGTCCGGCTCGCCGAGGGTGCGGCCTTCGACGAGGCCCTCATCGAGGAGGTCCTGCCCCCCTCGGCGCGCGCGCGCAGGAAGCGGGGCGGTTAGACATGGCCGGCGTCCGGTCGTCGACGCTCGCGGACGGGGCCGTGCTGCGCGTCCTGCTCGACGAGCCGCGCGGGAACGTCCTGTCGATGGCGATGATGGGCGCCATCGGAGAGATCCTGTCGGCGCACTGCGGCGCGGAGGCGCTGAAGCTCGTCGTCCTTCGAGGGGCGGGCGGGAGCTTCTCGTTCGGCGCGTCGGTGCCCGAGCACAGACGCGAGACGGCGCCCGCGATGCTCGCGCGCTTTCACGAGCTCGTGCGGCTCGTGGCGTCGTACCCGATCCCCGTCGCCGCGCTCGTCGAGGGCCGGTGCCTCGGGGGGGCGTTCGAGCTCGTCCTGGCGTCCCACCTCGTGTTCGCGACGTCCTCGGCCGTCTTCGCGTGCCCCGAGATCAAGCTCGGGGTCGTCCCGCCCGTCTTCTCCGTGCTCGGCGCGCCGCGCCTCGGCGGGCCGCTCGCCGAGCAGATGATCCTCACCGGCATGGAGATCGGCGCCGAGCGCGCGCGCGTGGCCGGGCTCGCCCTCGAGATCGTGCCGGACGGAGAGGACCCCGAGGCGTGGCTCCTGTCCTGGTTCGCGCGCAACCTCGCGCCTCTGTCGGCCTTCAGCCTTCGGGAGGCGACGCACGCCGCGCGCCACGGCTCGGGCCTCCTCGAGAGGCTCGGGGCGCCGCTCGAGGCGGTCGAGCGCCGGTACGTGGAGCGCCTCCTCCCCAGCCACGATGGCAACGAGGGCATCGAGGCCTTCATCGCGAGGCGCCCGCCCCGCTGGATCCACGCGTGAGCCGCCGCGCCGTGACCCGGGACGAGGGGCGCACCGAGGTGGTCGGGCGCGCGGCGCTCGCGATCGCGGAGCACGGCTACCACGGCATGTCGATGCGGGATCTCGCGCGGGCGACGGGCCGGTCGCTCGCGAGCTTCTACCATCTGTTCGGCTCGAAGGAGGAGATCCTCTTCGAACTGCAGCAGCGCGCGTTCGAGCGCCTGCTCGACAGCGCGAGCGCGGCCGCGACCGCGCCCGGGACGCCGGAGGATCGCCTGCGTGCGTTCGTATCGAACCACGTCCGGACCTTCGTCCTCGAGCCCGCCGTGATGCGCGTCCTCGTGCAGGAGGCGTCGGCGCTGCCCCCGGAGCGGCGGAGCGTCATCCGCGCGCTCAAGGAGCGGTATTTCGCGCTCGGCGAGTCGCTCCTCGCCCCCCTCGCCGCGCAGGGCGCGGCGAAGGACGCCGGGGAGATCGTCCGTTCGACGTACTGCCTGTTCGGGATGCTGAACTGGATCTACGGGTGGTACGACCCCGCGGAGCACGGCGACGCCGACCTGCTCGCGGAGACCATCCTCTCCATGACCGTCCGCGGCGTGAGGGGCTGCCCATGAACGATCCCGCTGCCGCCGTGCTCGAGCGCGCGCGTGCCCTGGTCGAGGACAGGAAGCTCTCGACCGTGACGCGCTGGAAGGAGTCCCACCCGGGAGCGCTCGCCATCGGCCACATGCCCGTGTACGTGCCGCGCCCGCTGCTGGAGGCGATCGGCTGCATGCCCGTCGCGCTCTTCGGCGGCGGCGACGCTATCGACATCATCCGGGGTGATTCGTACTTCCAGTCGTACATCTGCCACATCCCTCGCAGCACCGTCGAGCTCGCCCTGCTGGGCGATCTGTCGCCCATCGACGGCGTCCTCTTTCCGTCGATCTGCGACGTCATCCGCAACCTCGGCGGCATGTGGCGGATGCTCTTCCCCGAGAAGTACGCGACGTACGTCGATCTCCCCCAGAGCTTCGAGCCGGACATCGGCGGCGCTTTCTACGTCCTCGAGATGCGGCGCATCGCGCGCGAGCTCGCCGAGCGCGGCGCGCGCCCCCTCGACCCCGCGCGCCTGGGCGAGGCCATCCTCCGCGAGAACGAGCGCCGCGCCGCGATCGCGGAGCTGGACGCGCTGCGCCGTGAGGCCTCCTGGCGTTGCCGGGCGAGCGAGGCCTACCTCCTCGTCCGGGCGGGCGGCGTGCTCGAGACGAGGGAGCACACGGCCCTCATCCACGAGTTCCTGGCCTGCGCGCGGCGGCGAAGCGGGCGGCCCGTCGACAACGTGCGCGTCGTGCTCGTCGGCAGCTTCTGCGAGCAGCCGCCCCTCGAGCTCGTTCGCGCGCTCGAGAAGAGCGGCTGCGAGATCATCGACGACGACTTCCAGCTCGGGATGCGCATGATCGACGGCCCCATCGAGATCGCCGAAGGAGAGGACCCGCTCGTCGCGCTCTCCCGCGCGTACCTCGAGAAGGGACGCGACACGGCCTCGCGCTACATCGGCGACCTCGTCAAGGGCGCCGGCCTCGTCCGGCGCGTGCGGGAGAGCCAGGCGGACGGCGTCCTCTTCGCGGCCGCGTCGTTCTGCGATCCCGCCTTGCTCGACCAGCCGATGCTCGAGGCGGCGCTCACGAAGGCCGGCGTCCCGCACACGAGCTTCAAGTTCTCGGAGAACATGGGCCAGTTCAGCGTGATCCGGGAGCAGGCGGGCGCGTTCTCCGACGCCGTGAAATTGTGGGGAGCCGAGGGAGCCGCACCATGACCGAACACGCCGACGCCGGAGCCAGGGACCAGAGCCAGCTCACGCAGAAGCGCATGCTCGCCGAGCACTTCGACGCGCTCGCGCACGCCAAGGAGCGAGGGCGGAAGATCGTCTACACGTTCGTGCCAGGCAACGTGACCGAGCTCCTCGGCGCGCTCGATCTGTTGCCGGTGCTGCCCGAGATCAACGCCCTGCAGAGCGGCATGCGCGGGCGATCGGTCGGGTACATCGCCGAGGCCGAGAAGGCCGGGCACTCCAAGGACGTGTGCACCTACGTCAAGTGCGACGTCGGCATGCTCAGGAGCGGGAACATCGGACCCACGGGTCAGAGGCTCCCCGAGCCCGATCTGCTCCTGCTCTCGTACACCGGCTGCTTCACGTTCATGAAGTGGTTCGAGATCCTGAAGCAGGAGTACGACTGCCCCGTCGTGATGCTGCACGTCCCCTACCAGACGGAGGGAACGATCACCCCAGAGATGCGCGCGTACGTGGTGTCGCAGCTCGAGCGCAACGTGATCCCCGCGCTCGAGAAGGTCGCGGGGAGGAAGCTCGACATGGACGAGCTGGCGCGGCGCCTCGACCTCTCGGCGCGGGCCGAGGAGGACCTGGTCCGTGTGTGGGAGTCGGCGCGGCACAGGCCCTCGCCGATCGACGGCTATTTCGGCGGCGTCTACTACGTGGGTCCGATCTTTTCGTCGTTCCGCGGCACGGAGGAGGCGGTGCGGTACTACCGCGAGCTCAGGGCCGAGGTCGACGAGCGCGTGCGCCAGAAGAAGGGGCCGATGACGCCCGACGGTGAGGTGCCGGAGGAGAAGTACCGGCTCGTGGTCGAGGGCCCGCCGAACTGGACCTCGTTCCACGACTTCTGGCGGATGTTCAGCAAGGAGGGGGCGACGGTGGTGTCGAGCACGTACACGCGCGTCGGAGGGCTCTACGACACGGGCTTCCGCCACGACGCGCGGCGCCCGCTCGAGAGCCTCGCGGACTACTGCCTGGGTTGTTACACGAACCTCGGACTGCCCGCGCGCCTCGACCTGCTCGAGCGGTACGTCAAGACGTACGAGGCCGATGGCTTCCTGGTCAACAGCGTGAAGAGCTGCAACTCCTTCAGCGTCGGGCAGCTCCTCATGTTGCGCAAGCTCGAGGAGCGGACGGGCGTGCCCGGAGGGTTCATCGAGTCCGATCTCGTCGATCCTCGCTACTTCGGGAAGGCGAACATCGAGAACCGCGTGCAGAGCTTCCTGCAGATGCTCGAGACGCGGAGGCGGCTCGGACCCGGTGCGCCGCTCCCCGAGCGTAAAGAGGCGAGGCGCTCGCTTCCCGTCCTCGACGAGAGGGGGCTGCCGTGAGGTCGGTCATCGGGATCGATCTCGGGTCCACGACCACGAAGGCGGTGATGCTCGACGAGCAGGGGGAGACGCTCGGCTTCGGGATCACCAACAGTCGCAGCAACTACGAGGTGGCGTGCGCGGTGGCGCGCATCGAGGCGCGGACGGCGGCGAGGTTCGGCATGCTCGAGCGCGCGCTCGCGCAGGACGGAAACGCGCGCGTCTGGCTCGGGCCCCTGAGGGACGCGTTCCGCCTGGAGCTGTTCATGGTGGATCTCGCGGATCTCCGCCACACGATCGAGGGCCACCTCGCGGCGTCGCAGCGGCCGGACCGGAAGACGCTCGACGCGGCTGCGGCGCACGTCCTCGACGTGATCGCGGCGGGCGCGGCCGATGGCTTCCTCGGGGGCGCGGCCAGGCGGAGCGACTTCTTCCGCGACATCGCCGGCGCGGGTTTCGTCGCCGAGGCCGAGGCCCTCGCGCGATCGGGGAGGGTGGCCTTCGAGCCGCTGGTCGCGCTGTACGATCGCGCCATCCTGGACGTGGAGACGCGCCTCCGGCCGCGCGACACGCGGGCGCTCCTCGATCGCGCGCTCGATCGGATCCGCGCGATGCCGGGCGCGGCGGGCGCGGCGGACACGCTCGCGTGGGCCGTGGCCCACGTCACGCGCCAGCCCATCGAGGAGGTCGCGGTGGTCGGCACGGGCTACGGACGCCAGACCCTCCCCTTTCCGAAGGCGGCCGTCCGGAGTGAGATCCTCTGTCACGGGCGGGGCGCACACCGCGTCTTCCCGGACACGAGGACGGTGCTCGACATCGGCGGCCAGGACACGAAGGCCATCCAGGTCGACGGGCGCGGCGTCGTGACGTCGTTCCAGATGAACGATCGCTGCGCCGCGGGCTGCGGGCGGTACCTGGGCTACATCGCCGACGAGCTCGGGCTCGGGCTCCACGAGCTCGGCCCGCTCGCGCTCGGCGCGAAGAAGGCGATCAAGGTGAACTCGACCTGCACGGTCTTTGCTGGCGCGGAGCTCCGCGAGCGGCTCTCGCTCGGCCAGCGGCGGGAGGACATCCTGGCGGGCCTGCACCGCGCGATCATGCTGCGGGCGATGTCGCTGCTCGCGCGGAGCGGCGGGGTCAGGAACGAGCTCACGTTCACGGGCGGCGTGTGCAAGAACCCCATGGCGACGCGGATCCTGCGTGAGCTCGTGGACGAGAACTACGGCGCCGACATCACCCTGAACGTCCACCCCGACTCGATCTACATGGGGGCCCTGGGCGCGGCGCTCTTCTCGCTCGACGACCTCGCGGCCGGGACGGTGCCCGAGCTCCCGTCGTTCGTGACGAGCCACGGCACGGAGGTGGCGTCGTGAGCACGGGGCACGTCTCCGCGGGGATCGACGCGGGGTCGAGCGCGATCAAGGTCTGCGTGACGCGGAGCCAGGCGGGCGCGGGCGCCGAGATCCTCTCCACGGCCGTCCAGCGCATCCGTCGCCGCAACATCGGCGATGTCGTGCGCGCCACGTTCGACGAGGCGTGCGCGGCGGCCAGGGTCGAGCCGCGGGATCTCTGCTACGTGGCGAGCACGGGGGACGTCGACGCCGTCGACTTCGCCACCGGGCACCTCTACGGCATGACCACGCACGCCCGCGGGGCCCTCCACTTCATGCCGGACGCCCGCGCCGTACTCGACGTCGGCGCGCTCCATGCGCGTGCGATCCGCATGGACGATCGTGGAAAGGTCCTCGGGCACCGCATGACGAGCCAGTGCGCGAGCGGAACGGGCCAGTTCGTCGAGAACATCGCGAGGTACCTCGGCGTGCCCCTGGAGGACGTGGGCAGGCTCTCGATCGCGTCCACCGAGGTGGAGGAGGTGTCGAGCGTGTGCGCCGTGCTCGCCGAGACCGACGTCATCAACATGGTGTCGCGCGGCCTGGGGACGGGGGACATCCTGCGGGGCATCCACCTCAGCATCGCGGGGCGGCTCCTGCGCCTCTTGCGAGCGGCGGGCGCCGACGGGGTGGTGGCCGTGACCGGCGGGCTCGCCGCGGACGATGGGCTCGTCGCGTGCCTCCGCGAGCTCCTCGGCAAGGAGAAGGCGAAGCCCAAGAAGCCGCTCCCGAAGCTGGACCTCCGGGCGCACCCGCTGTCGCCGCTCGCGGGCGCGATCGGCGCCGCGATCCTGGCCGCGTACCGACACGACCAGCTCGAGCGGCGCGGGCGCACGGCGAGCGCCGCGGTCGCGATGGAGGCGGGATGACCGCGAGGGATGCCATCGCGGGGCTGATGGAGGAGCACCGTCTGATCGAGCGTCTCCTCGACGCGCTCGAGGCGATGACGGCCGCGTCGGCCGTCGCTCGCGCCGACGTGGCCGACCTCGTCCTCTTGCTCCGGCGCTACGCGGACGCCCTCCACCACGCCAAGGAGGAGGACGTCCTGTTCCCGGCGCTCGACGTGGCGTGCGCGGGTTCGGACACGCACCTCGAGGCGCTGCGCGACCACCACGACGAGGGTCGGCGTCTCGTCGCGGAGCTCGGCCAGATCGCCGAGGCTCCCGGCGCCTCGCTCGATGGACCCGACCTCGCGAGGCTCGGGCGGCTGTCCCGTGACTACGTCGCCTTGCTCCGCGAGCACATCCGCATGGAGGACGAGATCGTCTACCCGATGGCGCGCGCGCGGATCCGGCCCGCGGCATGGGACGACGTCGAGGCGGCCTGCGCCGAGATCGACCTCGCGCGTGCCGGGGAGGTCGCGAGCCTCCTCGAGCGCGCGCGTACGCTGACGACGAAATACCGCTCGCACATGGAGGGCCACGCCCATGATTGAAGCGCACGTCCTCACCACCCGCGGCAAGCCGCTCGAGCGCCGCTCGCTCCCCGAGCCGGCGCTGACCGACGCTGACGTCCTCGTCGAGGTCGAGGCGTGCGGTCTCTGCCACACCGACCTCGCGTTCGCGACCGGCGAGGTGGCGCCGAGGCACGCCTTGCCCCTCGTCCTCGGGCACGAGATCGTCGGCCGCGTCGTCCGCTCGGGGCGTCGGCACGAGGCGCTCCTGGGCCGACGCGTGCTCGTGCCGGCCGTCCTCCCGTGCGAGGACTGCGAGCTCTGCCGTGCCGGTCGAGGGAACGCGTGCACGCGGCAGAAGATGCCGGGCAACGACATCGACGGCGGCTTCGCCACGCACGTCGCCGTGCCGGGCGGTCCGCTCGTGCCCCTCGACGACGTGCCCGCCGGCGTGGACGTACGCGACCTGTCCGTCGTCGCGGACGCCGTGTCGACCGCGTACCAGGCGATCGTCCGCGCCGGTCTCGCGCGAGGCGACGTGGCGTTCGTCGTCGGCGCCGGCGGGGTCGGCGGGTACGTGATCCAGACGGCGCGCGCCCTGGGCGCTCGCGTGATCGCCATGGACGTCAGCCGCGCACGGCTGGACATGGTGGTCGCGCATGGCGCCGAACGGGTGATCGAGGTCGAGGGGCGCGCGCCGCGGGACGTGCGCAAGGAGGCGCACCGGATCGCCTCGGATTGGGGCGTGGGCTCGCTGCACTTCCGCATCTTCGAGTGCAGCGGCACGCCGCCGGGTCAGACCCTCGCGTACACGCTGCTCGCGCCGGCGGCCACGATGGTGCAGGTCGGGTACTGCGCCGCGACCGTCGAGGTGCGCCTCTCGAACCTGATGGCGTTCGACGCCACCATCCACGGCACGTGGGGCTGCCCGCCCGCCGCCTATCCGGAGGTGCTCCGGCTCATCTACACGGGGGCGGTCGTCCTCGCACCGTTCGTCGAGCACGCGCCCATGTCCCGCGTGAACGAGGTGCTCGACGACATGGCGCACCACCGCCTCGGGCGCCGCGTGGTGTTCGACCCGCGCGAGGGCGTTGACGCCCGACCATCAGGTGCGAAGCTGTCGAGCGAGACATGACCGCCCGGCTCACCCGCCTACCCGTCGCATGCGCCTTCTGTCCGGTCGGTGCCGCCTCGCACGTGGCGGAGGGCGGCTCGTGCCCGATGGTCGACCGCCGGCGCCCCGCGGGAGCGTCGATCTACGTCGCCGGGGCGCCCGCGGATCTCGTGTACTTCGTGAAGCACGGCAGCGTCGCGTTGACGCGCGACAACAGCGAGGGGGGGGGAGGTCCCTACGCGGTCCGGCGCGCAGGATCGTTCATCGGGCTCGAGGCGATCCTCCAGCCGACGTACGTCGACTCCGCTCGCGCGGTCGGGGACGTCACGCTCTGCGCCACGACCCGCGCGCAGATGGCGGCGTGGCTGGACCAGATGGGGACCGCGCGCGTCGTCCTCGACAGCGTCGTCCAGACGCTCGCCTCGGACGCCGCCGGGCGCGCGCGCACGGACGGAAAGGCGCTCGAACGTCTGGCCCGCTGGCTGCGCGACGCCTCCAAGCAGAAGAAGCTGCCGCGGACGATCCTCGCGGGCCTGCTCGGCATGAAGCCCGAGACCCGGTCTCGCGGCCTCGCGGAACTCGCGCGGCGCGGCGCGATCACGCTCTCGCGCACGCGGATCGAGGTCCGCGACGCCGCCTTGCTGGACGCCGCCGCCGAAGGCAGCGCCCCCGAGGAGGACGTGTCCAGGACGCCCGCGACAGGAGGAGACATCCATGGAAACAAGGCCAGCGCAGGAGCACGCAAGCGTCGACGTCCGGCCGCTCGCCCCCTCTGACCTCGACGCGGTCGTCGCGCTCGATCGCCGCATCGTCGGCGGCTGGCGGCGAGGCTACTTCGATCGGCGCCTGGCGGCGGCCTTGCGCCAGCCGCGCAGGCACCTCCAGCTCGCGGCCCTCGGACCGAGCGGCATGACCGGCTTCCTGCTCGCGCGCGTGGCGGACGGCGAGTACGGCCGCCCCGGCGCCGCGGGGGTGATCGAGGCGGTGGGCGTGGAACCCGCGTCCCAGCGCTCAGGCGTCGGCCAGCGGATGCTCCGGGCGCTCGACGCGCGCCTCCACGACCGCGGGATCGGCGCCCTGGTGACCCAGGCCGACTGGCGCGACCGATCCATGCTGGGCTTCCTCGATCGGGCGGGCTTCGCGCTCGCGCAACGGCACATCCTCGAGCGCAGGGTGCACCGCATGCCGTTGCCCGAGACCGACGAGGAGATCGAGCGCGCGCCCCCGCTCGTGCGGCATCTTCGCGCGGGCGACGTCGACATGCTGCTCCGCATCGACCGTGCGCTCACGGGCGCGGATCGGGAGGCCTACCTGCGACGGAAGGTCGACGAGGCGCTGAACGAGTCGGCGATCTCGGTGTCGCTGGTGGTGGAGGACGACGGGTTCGTCGTCGGGTACGCGACGGCGCGCGTGGACCTGGGTGACTTCGGGCACGTCCAGCCGACCGCGTCGCTCGACACGTTCGGAGTGAGCCCGGGCTTCGCGCGTCGGGGCTTCGCGCGTGCGCTGCTCGGACAGATGGTGGACAACCTCGCCGCGCTGCACGTGGAGAGCCTGGAGACCGAGGTCGAGAGCGGCGCCTTCGAGCTCGCGAGGTTCCTCTACCGGTTCGGGTTCGTGATCTCCCAGCGAATGGCGTTCGAGAGGGGGACCCGGCGCAGTACCGGAGCCACGTGAGAGACGGATCACCGCGCGCGGCGCTTGGCCGGCACCCGTTTCGCCGCCGACGCCTTCGCAGCGGGCTTCCTCGGCGGCGATCGTCGCGCACCGGCTGGCACCTTCCCGATCCGCGGATCGCGCGCGAGGATCAGCGCGCACGCCTCCACGACCTCCTCCTCGAAGCGAGGGTTCGATCGCGGCAGGACCTGCCATCCCGTCTCGCCGGGCCCGAGTACGGAGATCGATCTCAGCGACGGAAGCGCCTGTCGCAAGGTGGCGTGATGCTCGCGCGTCGTCGCGACCCAGACGCCGTCGTCGTCGTCCTTCCCCCGATCCCGCAGGACGAGGAGGATCCGCTCCGCCGCGTAAACGGCCGTGCAGCCGAACATCGGGCGTGTCCAGGGCGAGAGCGGGGCGAGCTCGTCGAGCACGAAATCGTAGGGGGCCTTCGTCGCCACCCGCGCATCCTAGCAGCACACGACGGCCGAGCAGCCGCACTCGCCGTGTCTCGGCGGCTGCGTTCCTCTCTCCCCGGGCAGGGCGTCACGGCGGGCCAGCGCGCCACACCCGAGGTCAGCGGACCCGGGCGAGATCCGCCGCGAGATCCACTCCGTCCACCGTCCCCGCGTCCTCGACCGCGAGGTCGATCCTCCGGGCGCCGAGAGCGCCAAGCGCGTCGCGCAGGGAGGGCCGCAAATCGTGCGCGAGGAGCCCGGTGATCACGGCCGCGCCCAGCACGACCGGATGTCCGTGCCGGCCGCCGTGGACCGGCCGCGCGTAGGCGTCCTCCCGCACGGCCGCCATCAGGTTCGCGACCGTGTCCGTGCGGACGAGCGGGTGATCCACAGGGAACACCACCACGCCGAGCATCCCCGCGTCCTGTGCCGCGCGCAGCCCGACGTGCACGCTCGACGACATCCCGCGCTCGGGCTCCGGGTTGACCACGAGCGCCACCGACAGCGCCTCGCACGCGGGCTCGATCCGCGTGTCCGTGGGCCTCCCGACGACCCACACGCGGTCGATGCCCGCGTCCCTGCACGTCCTCACGACGCGCTCGAGGAAGGTCGCCCCTCCCAGGTCCACGTGCGCCTTGGGGCCGAGCCCGAGGCGCCGCCCCTCGCCGGCCGCGAGGACGATGGCGCCGACGTTCACCCGGCGATCCGCGACGGCGCGAGACCCGCGAGGGCACGGCGTACGACGGGCGCGACGATGTCCTTCCGCCAGTCCTCCGCGCCGAGCGACGACAGCGGGTTGCACTGCGTGTGCGCCGCCTCGGCGACGAGGTCGATCGCCTCTCTGGACAGCGGCGCCGCCCGCGTGATCTCCAGCCCGCGCACCACCCTCGGGAGCGCGCCGAGGGCGCCCACCACCACCGTCAACTCCACGACGTGCCCTCCCGCGTCGAGCACCGCGGCCG
Source organism: Myxococcales bacterium (assembly GCA_005777185.1). GTDB lineage: Bacteria > Myxococcota_A > Polyangia > Polyangiales > Polyangiaceae > SXNL01. Next base: position 5,071 of record SXNL01000231.1, on the reverse strand, counting down.
CCGCGATCGAGAGGAGCGGAAAATCGATGGCCGCGCGCGACCGCACCTTCTCGTAGGCGCTGAAGAGGCGCTCGGCGGGCGGAGGGAGCTCGACCTTGGTCAGCACCTCGTCCGCGGCGCGCACGTTGTTCTTCACGCCGTCCCCGGCGAAGAGCTTCGCGACCGGCAGCGTCCGCGTGCCACGGACCGACACCAGCTCCACCGACGCGCCGTACGCGATGAGCGGCGCCGGCGTGTCCGCCGACATCGCCGCGACGCACCGCCTCCCCTGGGGCACGACGAAGCACGTCGGGCCGTCCTTCTTCAGGCAGCCGCCGAGCGCGCCTCGCCAGAAGGCGGTCTGATTGTAGTAGACACAGCGGGTCTCGAGGCACAGGTTCCCGCCGATCGTCCCCATGCGGCGGATCTGCGGGCTCGCCACGAGGCCGGCCGCGCGCGCGAGCGCCGGGTAGCGGGCCATCACCCTGGGATCGGTCGCCACCCGATCGAGCGGCGCGCCCCCTCCGATGACGAGGCCGCCCGCGGGCGTCTCTGCGATCCCCCTCAGCTCGCGCACGCGCCGGAGACCGATCACGCGCCGGGGCGCGAAGAGGCCATGCTTCATGTTCGGGAGGAGATCCGTGCCGCCCGCCAGGAGGAGCGACTCGCCCGGGCTCTCGCCGAGCGCGCGCACGAGCTCGTCGAGCGAACCTGGCGAGACCCACTCGAACGCGGGCAAGGGGAGCATCAGCCGCCTCCCTTCTCGCGCTGCTCGCGCATCGCGCGCAGGAGCTTGCCCGCGGTGAACGGCAGCGTGTCGATGCGGACGCCGACCGCGTCGAAGATGGCGTTGGCGATCGCCGGGATCGTCGAGTGGAGCGGGCCCTCGCCGGCCTCCTTCGCGCCGTAGGGGCCCTCGGGATCGGCCGTCTCCACGAGCATGGAGTGGACGTGGGGCGTGTCGAGCGAGGTTGGCATCCGGTAGTCGAGGAGCGAGGGACCGCGGTGCAGGCCGTCCGGTCGGACGAGGTGCTCCTCGAGGATGGCCTCGGCGTAGCCCATGTACGCGCTGCCTTCGATCTGGCCCTCCACGAGCATCGGATTGAGCGGCTTGCCGGCGTCGTGCGCGGCCCAGATCATCTCGACCTTCGGCACGCCCGTCTCGAGATCGACGGAGACCTCCGCGACGTGGGCCGTGAACGAGTACGCGGGGGACGCGCCGATGGTGCCGCCGCGGTAGTCGCCGTGGACGTCCTTGGGCGTGTCGTACGATCCGACCGCGGCGAGCGCGCCTAGCTCCGCCTCCGCGAGCCGGAAGGCCTCGCCGATCTCGATCCTGCGCGCGGTGTCCTCGCGATCCGTCGCGAAGCCGCCCGCGAGCGCGACGCGCCGAGCGGGGCACTCCCACTTCCTCGCCACCACCGCGCGGATCCGGGTCCCGAGATCGCGGGCGCCGCGCAGGCACGCGTTGCCGGCCATCATCGTCGTGCGGCTCGAGTAACCGCCGAGGTCGACCGGCGTGAGGTCGGTGTCGCCCGTGAGCACGCGGATCGCCTCGAGATCGACGCCGAGCTCCTCGGACACGATCAGGGCGAGCATCGCGTCCGCCCCCTGGCCCATCTCGCTCAGCCCGCAGAAGACGGTGACGCGCCCCGAGCGATCGACCTTGAGCTGCACGGCGCTCTGCGGCATCGCGTTCGGGTAGATCGGGTAGTTGGTGCCGCTGATGTAGAACGAGCCGGCGACGCCGACGCCGCGCCCGAAGGGGAGCTTGCCGCGCTTTTCCTTCCAGCCGCTCGCCTGCTCGACGCGATCGAGGCACTCGCGGAAGCCGATCGACTTGATGATGAACTCGTTGACCGTCCGCTCGCCGGCCTCGAGGACGTTCTTGCGCCGGAGCTCGATCGGGTCCATCCCGAGCCGGTCCGCGAGCTTGTCGAGCGACACCTCGAACGCGAAGCGCGGCTGCACGCTCCCGTGGCCACGCTTGGGCCCGCACGCGGGCTTGTTGGTGTACACGCGGGTGGAGTCGAGGCGGTACGCGCCGAGGCGGAGCGGCGCGGTCACGAGCTGACCGGAGTAGTACGCGGTGACCAGGCCGAAGGACGCGTACGCACCGCCGTCGATAAGCGTCTTGGCGTCGCAGGCCGTGAGGCGGCCGTCCGCCGTCGCCCCGAGCCGGAAGTGCATCTTCATCGGGTGGCGGCCACGGTGCGCGTAGAAGACCTCCTCCCGCGTGTAGAGGAGCTTGACCGGGCGGCCGGTCACCATCGCGAGCTTCGCCACGCAGAACTCGAGATCGAACGGCTCGCTCTTCCCGCCGAACGCGCCGCCGATCGGGGGCTGGATGACGCGGACGCGATCGTAGGGCACCCCGAGGACGCGGGAGAGCTCGCGGTGGAGGTAGTGCGCCACCTGCGTGGAGCTGATCACGGTGAGCACGCCCTGAGGCTCCCAGATGCCGATCGCGCAGTGCGGCTCGAGGGCGCCATGGGTCGTGCCCTCGAAGAAGTAGTCGCCCTCGACGATGGCCGCGCTTGCGGCGAACTCGCCCTCCACGTCACCGAACGAGAGTTGCACCGACTTCGTGATGTTGCCGTGCTTGTGGCCCTCGTGGAGCCGGGGCGCGTCGGGCGCGAGCGCGGCCTCGGGCTCGATCACCGAGGGCAGGACCTCCCAGTCGACGTGGACGGCGGCGGCCGCGCGGGCCGCGCATGCCTCGTCGATCGCGGCGACGCAGGCCACCGCGTCGCCCACGAAGAGCGCCTTGTCGAGCGCGAGCGGGTACTCGTCCTGCGTCCAGGGGATGATGCCGTACTTGACCGGCATGTCCTTCCCCGTGACGACGGCGTGGACGCCGGGGAGCGCGAGGGCCTCGCGCGTGTCGATCGAGCGGATGCGGGCGTGCGGGTGCGGGCTGCGCACCAGCTTGGCGTGGAGCATGCCCGGGAAGGTGAGATCGTCGGCGTAGCGCTGCCGCCCCGTGACGGCGTCGAACGAACGGATGTTCGGGGCGCGCGTCCCGATTCGCCAGGGGGGGTGCGGCTCGTCGTCAGTCGCCACCGCGCGCCTCCGCCATCTCGCGTGCCGCGGCCTCCACCGCGTCGAGGATCTTGGTGTATCCGGTGCAACGACAGAGGTTGCCCGAGAGCGCCTGCTTCACGTCCTCGCGCGTCGGCGTCCGCGACCCGTCGAGGAGGTGCTTCGCGCTCATGAGCATGCCCGGCGTGCAGAACCCGCACTGCGCCGCGCCGTGGTTCACGACCGCGGTCTGGACGGGATGGAGCTTCTGGCCCTTCGCGAGCGACTCGACCGTCTCCACGCCGCGGCCGTCGGCGTCGACGGCGAGCGTGATGCAGGCGAGGACGGGCTCGCCGTCGAGGAGCACCGTGCACGCGCCGCAGTCGCCCTTGTCGCACCCCTGCTTCGACCCCGTGAGGCCGAGATCGTAGCGGAGCAGCTCGAGCAGCGTGCGCTCCGCCGGCACCGCGACGCGCACGGCGTCGCCGTTCACGACGAGGGCGAGCGGCACGAGCGCCGTCGAACCAGGGTGCGGCTCCGGCGTCATGGTGATCCGAGGAGCGCCCGGATCTCGGCGTCCGTCAGGGTGTGGTCCTGCTGCTTGGCGTGCGCGAGCACGCGGCCGACGATCTCGGGATCGGGCGCGACGCCGTGCTCCTCGAGCCAGCGAAGGACGTTCCACTTCCCGCTGAACTGGCCGATCTCGATCTCCTGTCGACGCCCGAACGTGCGGGCGGGCACGGAGGAGTACACGCGGTCCGCCAGCGCGCGATCCCCCTTCTGCTCGGCCTTGATGATCGCCGCCGCGTGGACGCCGGTCGCCGTCCGGAACGCGTCGCGGCCGGAGAGGGGATACGTCGGGTGGATGGGGACGCCCGTGTACGTGCTCACCTTCTCGACGTACTCGTAGAGGCACGACAGGTCGTGCCGCGCGGGGTCGAGGGCGCCGAGCAGGTAGAGGTTCAGGAGGAGCAGATCCATCGGCGCGTTCCCCACCCGCTCTCCGATGCCGAGGCCCGACCCGTGCACGCGATCGACGCCGCGCTCGAGCGCGAGGAGCGTGGTCGTGAGGGCGTGGCCCCGATCGTTGTGGCCGTGCCAGTCGAGGGCGACGCGATCCTCGACGTCCATCGCGCGCAGGACACCCTTCGTGAAATCGACGAGGTTCCGGACGCCGTCCGGCGTGGCGTGCCCGCACGTGTCGCACAGCACGAGCCGCGTGGCGCCCGCCTCGATCGCCGTGCGGAAGAGCACGTCGAGCGTGCGCGGGTGGCTGCGCGTGGTGTCCTCGGTCACGAACGACGCCGGGAGGCCGGCACGGACGATGGTCTCGATCGCTGTGCGCGTGTAGCCCACGAGCTTCGGCAGCTCCCAGCTCTCGGCCCAGGCGCGGATGGGGCTCGAGCCGATGAACGCGGTGATCTCGATGGGAGCTCCCACCTTCTGGCTCACATCGAGGATCGGCGTGATGTCCGCGAGGACCGTCCGGGCGGCGGAGTTCGCCCGGATCGGAAGGCGCTCCTCGACGATGAAGCGCAGGAGGAGTTCCACGTCCCGGCGCGCGCGCTCGCCCGCGCCCGGCAGACCGAGGTTCACCGAGTCGATCCCCATGCGCGCCATGAGGCGCACGAGGTCCATCTTCTGTTCGATGGTGGGATCCGTCGCCGACGGCGACTGCAGACCGTCCCGGATGGTCTCGTCCAGGAGCTTCGGGCGCTTGCGGAAGATGTCCGAGCGCCGGCCCTTCGCGTTCCAGTCGTAGATGCGGCTCGCGACGTCGTCGCTCGGCCCTGCACCGGCCTCCGGCTGAACATCCGACGCGTGTGCCACGTCGGCATCTTAGCACGTTCTCGGTGCATCCCGGGCCGACGGCCGCGGCCGCAGAGAGCTACGTGAGCTCGGCGAATCACGCCTCGTGGCGGGCGTCAGCCCCAATGCCGATCGGTTAGGCGCGATCCAGCGCAAGAGAAGGGGTGCCCCCACTCGCCGCGCTGCGCGCGTCGGTCTCCCCCAAATCGCGCGCTACGCGCGCTCAAGAGCTGTCCAACAATTGCCCGGGGCTGCCCTTCGT
>SXNL01000032.1 GCA_005777185.1 Myxococcales bacterium | reverse complement strand
GATGTAGCTGATCTCCTTCAACTTGAGCGCGCCCTCGAGCGCGATCGGGTAGTTCGTTCCACGCCCGAGGAACAGCATGTCCTTCGCCTTGATGTGCCGGCGGGCGATGAGCTTGAGCTGCTCGCCGCGGAGGAGCACGTCGCGCATCTGCGCGGGCGAGTGCCACAGCCCGTCGAGGATGCGCCGCGCCTCGGCCTCCGGCAAGGTCCCGCGGCGGCGGCCGAGGTACACGGCGAGCATCAGCAGCGCCGCGAGCTGGGTCGTGAAGCACTTGGTGCTCGCGACGCCGATCTCAGGGCCGGCGTGCGTGTAGAGCGCGCCGTCCGCGGCCCGCGGGATCGCGCTGTCGACGACGTTCGCGACCGCGAGCACGTGCGCGCCCTGCGCCTTCGCGGCCTTCACCGCGGCGAGCGTGTCGGCTGTCTCGCCGCTCTGGCTGACGGCCACGACGAGGTCCGTCGGCAGGAACACCGGATCGCGGTACCGCACCTCGCTCCCGATCTCGACCGTGGCGGGGACGCGCGCGAGCTGCTCGATCCAGTAGCGCCCGGCCATCGCCGAGTGGCAGCTCGTACCGCACGCGACGAAGTACACGCGCGTGATCTTGCGCGCCATCTCGGCCGAGACGCCGATCTCGCCCTCGACCACGTCGGCGCGATCGAGATCGACGCGCCCGCGCAGCGTGTCCTCGATGGCGCGCGGCTGCTCGTGGATCTCCTTGAGCATGAAGTGCTTGTACCCGCCCTTCTCGGCCTGGGTGGGGGACCAGTCGATGCGCTTCCGCGCGCGCTCCACCGGCGTGCCGTCGACGATGCGCGTGATCTCGGCGCCCGCCGCCGTGAGCCTCGCCATGTCGCCGTCCTGCAGGAAGATCACGTCGCGCGTGTGGGCGAGCAGCGCGGGGATGTCGCTCGCCGCGTACATCTCGCCGTCCCCCAGACCGAGCACGAGCGGCGAGTCCTGCTTGGCGACCACCAGCTCCCCTGGCCTGTCGCCGTGCACGACGGCGATCGCGTACGCGCCGCGCACACGGGAGATGGCCGCGCGGATCGCGCGATCGAGCTCCTTGATCCCCCCCTTCATCGCCAGGTGGATGAGGTGCGCGAAGATCTCCGTGTCCGTGTCGCTCGCGAAGCGCACGCCCTGGTGCTCGAGCTCGCGCCGGAGCTCGACGTGGTTCTCGATGAAGCCGTTGTGGACGACCGCCACCCCGCCCGCCGCGTGCGGGTGCGCGTTCGCCTCGCTGGGCCGCCCGTGGGTCGCCCACCGGGTGTGCCCGATGCCCGTCGTGCCGACGAGGGGGGTCTTCTTCAGGGCGGCGTCCAGGTTCGTGAGCTTCCCCACGGCGCGGACGATCTCGACGCCGCTCCCGGTGTGGAGCGCGAGCCCGGCGGAGTCGTAGCCCCGATATTCCAGCCGCCGGAGGCCCTCCACCAGCATCCCGGCGCAGTCCTTGGCCCCCGTGTAACCGACGATTCCGCACATGATCGTGTCCCTCGGCCATGGCTGCGCCCAGGCGCCGCCAGATTCTCATTTGTAGACTACGGCACGCCGCGGAACGCCTGAAGAAAATGTCGTAGACCTTTCACAAGTGAAAGATCGGGCTCGCGCCGAGGGGCCGCCCAGCCCCCCGCGAGACCCGTCAGCGACACTCGAGCGGCGGAAGCTCGTTCGCCGGCACACCGTCGGCGATGAGCCTCGCGTGGGCGAACACGGTCCGGAACGCGTCGATGCGCGCCATGATCGACGCGGCGCGCGTCCGCTCGTCGCCGTCCATGGCGCTCAGGCTGATCACGCCGACCACCTCGTGCGATCCGCGCACGACGACAGGACCCCCCGAGTCCCCGGGGCACACGGACGCGTCGAGCATCATCGTCTCGTTCGACACGGCGCGGATGGTCCCGCCGTCGCGCACGCGCCGGTGGATGCCCCCCTCGGACGTCGCGCAGCGGCCGAACCCCATGGGGTCGACCACCTCGCCGATGCGCGGCGCACGCTCGAGACGCGCCGTCATGGTGGGGAGCCCGACGAGCTTCCGCGACAGCACGAGGACCGCGACGTCGCCGGCACCACCCCTCTCGCCGCACGGCGGCGTGACGATCGCGCGCGTCTTGACCTCGCCCCACGGGAGGTAGTCCCCGCCGAGCTCGACGCGGAGCTCCCCGGCGTCGACCTTCTGCCGGGAGAAGCCTCCGGACGCCGTACGCTCGACCACGCAGTGATGGGCGGTGAGCACGAGGTCGTCCTCGATGAGGGTCCCGGTGCACGTCATCGACGGCCCCACGATGCGCACCACGGCGTCCTCCGCGACGGCCAGCGAGTGAGGTGGGTTGAACCACCGCCCCGGCCGTGGCTCCGACGCGTTCCCCTCCGCGGCCGGCCGGATCACGGTTCTTGCCGTGTGCCGGTACCCGGACGCACAGCCGGACGACGCGACCGCGGCCGCGAGCGCAAGGGCCTGGACCCCCCTCACTTCCGGCCCTCGAGACCCACCGAGCGCGTGGCGTTCTGGTAGGCGAGGGCGCTCCTCTCGGGCTGGGCCTGCGCGTCCTCGACCCCGAGCTGCACGAGCTCGGCGAGGATGTCAGCGCGTCGCGTGGCCGAGGCGATGAGCCACGTCGAGCACCGCGTCGCCGGATCCGCGCACCGGTCGAGGACGCGCCGCTCGATCACGAGGGCGTCCTGCGAGCGCCCCTGGTCGAGGAGCGCCCGGGCGTACGTGTGCTGCACGATCGGCTCGCTTCGCACGGCCGGTAGCGCGGCCTCGATGGACTGGATCGCCATGCCCGGCGCGCGCGCGTCGAGGTAGGCCTGGGCGAGATCGTTCTGCCGCGCGGCATCTCCCGGGGCCTGGATCGCGCGATCCTCGGCGGCGCGCACGCGCTCGGTGTGCAGCGCCGACACCACGGGCTTCTCGCGCTGGGTGCCGCTGGCGAACCACAGCACCGCCACGGCGACGATCACACCAGCGTTCCACGCCTTCAGCCCCATCGCGCTCCTTCGTTCGTACTCGACGCGCCGGTGTCTGCAGAGACTAGCGCCTGACAACGGGGATTCGAAAAGGTTCCCGAAAAAGAAACGCCGCCCAGGAAAGGCAGCTTTCACCATGAACACGTTTTGTTGGGCGGTCTTGGCGCAGGCAGAAGATTGGTGGGGGGATGTAGGTGACGACGGGGCCTCCGCCCCCCTCCCGCGAGGGTCGCTACGCGCGCGCGGAGCGGGCGGAGCTCAGCGTCCCGCCTCGACCTCGGACATGATCCAGTCCCCCACGGCCCGTGTGCCGAGCTCGCCCCCGACGTCCCTCGTGCACATCCGGAGGTCGATGGCGCGGGTGCAGATCCGCTCCAGGCGCTGCTCCTCCTCGGGCCAGCCGAGGTGGGCGAGCATCATGCCCACGGTGAGCACGCTCGCGATGGGGTTCGCGACGTCCTTGCCGGCGAGCGGCGGGGCCGATCCGTGGACCGGCTCGAACAGGGCGACCCGCGACGGATCGGTCGCGTGGACGTTGGCGCTCGCGGCCATGCCGAGGCCTCCCTGGAGGGCCGCCCCCAGATCCGTGACGATGTCCCCGAAGAGGTTGCACGTCACGACCACCTCGAAGGGCGACGGATCCTGCACCAGGTACAGGCACAGCGCGTCCACGTAGACGTGCTTCGCCGCGATGCCGGGGTACTCGCGCGCGACCTCGAAGAAGCAGCGGTGCCACAGCTCGTGGGCGTGCTTCATGGCGTTCGACTTGTCGGCCATGTGCACGGTCTTCCGGCCGTGCGTCCTCGCGTGCTCGAACCCCGCGCGGATGAGCCGCTCCACGCCCTTGCGCGTGTTGACGTCCTCGTTGATGGCGACCTCGTCGGGGGTGCCGCGCTTGAACTGCCCGCCCATTCCGACGTAGATGCCCTCGGTGTTCTCGCGGAACACGACGAGGTCCACGTCCCTGGCGGACCGGTCCTTGAGCGGGACGAGCCGGTCGTGCAGCGCCTTCACGGGCCGCACGTTCGCGTACAGATCCAGGCCGAAGCGCATCCCGAAGAGGATGTCGCGCGCGTGCTCGAGCCCCGGCACCCGAGGATCGCCGAGCGCGCCGAGCAGCACGGCCCGCGCCTCGCCGCGAATCCGGTCGGCGACCTCGGGGGGGTACGTCGTCCCGTCGCGGAGGTAGCGGTCGGCGCCGAGGTCGAGATCCCACGTCTCGAGCGGGAGCCCCCTCTTCTTGTAGTGATCGAGGACGCGCCGCGCCTGCGCGATGACCTCCCCCCCGATTCCATCCCCCGGAATGATCGCCACCAGCATCTAGACCTCGCCTCCTTCGAAAACCTAAACGGATCCGCGCGCCAGCGCCCAGGCCACCTCGGTCGCGCCCTCGACGCGCGGGACGCCTGCGTGGGCGCCCTCCCAGTGCGCGTACGGATCGACGAGCGCGGCCCGCATGCCGCACGCGCGCGCGCCGAGGATGTCCGTCGCGAACATGTCCCCGAGGTGGAGCGCCTCGCTTGCGCCGACGCCGAGGCGCTCCATCGCGACCTGGAAGATGCGGGGGTCGGGCTTCTCGAAGCCGACCACGGCGCTGTCGACCAGGAGGTCCACGTGCGGCGCGAGCCCGAGCTCTCCGAACAGGCGCTCGAGCATGCCCTCCGAGTTGGACACGACCGCCACCTTGCCGCCGCACGCCCGGAACGCGTCGAGCGCCTCCTCGAGGCCGTCGGCGACGATCGACCAGAGGTTGCGGACGCAGTGCTGTCGCCACACCGCCTCGACGATCGACCCGAGGATCTCGGGAGGTGCGCCCGCCTCCTCGAGGATCGTGGCGATCATCATGCCCCACGTCCGCGCGCCAGGCTGGCCCGAGCTCGCCCACGCGACCTCGAGCAGGCCCCGCGCCGCGCCCGGATCGGCGCGGCGCTTCGCCCGGCCCTCCGATCGCACGAGCGCGTCACCCTCGACGGCGAAGCCCCCGTCGGTCGCGATGCGCGCGAGCCGGGCGTGATCGAGGAAGATCACGGTGTTCCCCGCGTCGAGCGACAGGAGCCGCACGCCCGTCAGGAGCGCCGGATCGGTCACGCTCCGAGGAGCTTCGCGGCGGGCACGTACTCGGCCTTGTGGGCGACCGCGACGCCCTCGTAGCACACGTGCCCGCCGTACACGTTGACGCCCTTCAGGAGCGCGCGATCGGCGCGCGCGGCCTCGACGAGGCCCACGTCGGCGATCTTGACGGCGTACGCGATCGTCGTGTTCGTGAGCGCCCACGTGCTCGTCTGCGAGACGGCGCCGGGCATGTTCGCGACGCAGTAGTGCACGACACCATCGACCACGTAGGTGGGGTTGTCGTGCGTGGTCGGCCGGCACGTCTCGATGCAGCCGCCCTGATCCACCGCGACGTCGACCACCACGCTGCCGGGCTCCATGCGCGAGATGAGCTCGCGCGTGACGAGCTTGGGCGCGCGCGCGCCGGTGACGAGGACGCCGCCGACGACGAGGTCCGCGCGCATCACCGCCTGCTCGATGTTGGTCGGGTTCGAGTAGAGCGTCTCGACGGCGCCGCCGAAGATGTCCTCGAGGTAGCTCATCGTGTTCGCCTGGACGTCGAGCACGGTGACCTGCGCGCCCATGCCGATCGCGATGGTCGCCGCGTTTCTACCGACCACGCCGCCCCCGAGGATGACGACCCGCCCGCGGCGGGTACCGGGGACGCCGCCGAGGAGGACGCCCTTGCCGCCGTGCTCCTTCTCCAGGCACGACGCTCCGACCTGCACGGCCATGCGGCCCGCGACCTCGCTCATGGGCCGGAGGAGCGGCAGCGAGTGGTCCTCGAGCTCGATCGTCTCGTACGCGACGGCCGAGACCTTCTTCTCGGCGAGCTTCGCGGTGAGCTCGGGCTCCGGCGCGAGGTGGAGGTACGTGTAGAGGACGAGCCCCTCGCGGAAGAAGCCGTACTCGGCGGGGAGCGGCTCCTTCACCTTCACGACCATGTCGGCGCCCCACGCCTCGGCGGCCGTATCGACGATCGTGGCGCCGACGGCGACGTATTGCTCGTCCGAGATGCCGCTCCCCACACCCGCGCCCTGCTCGACCCTCACCTTGTGGCCGTGCGCGGCGAGGATGCGCACGCCTGCGGGGGTCATACCGACGCGGTACTCGCGAACCTTGATCTCCCTGGGGACTCCGATGATCACGCGGGCTCCTTCCGATGCGTGCATCTTGCACGCGTTCGACGCTGGGGCAGCAGGCTACCACAACGGAGGCTATACTCCGCGCCCGATGTACGGGCTCCTCCGCCCCCTCCTCTTCCTCCTCCCCCCCGCCGCGGCGCACGCCGCGGGTATGGCGGCGCTTTGGCCGCTCGAGCGGTCGACGGCGCTCGCGGCCTTCGCGCGGCGGTTCACCGCCGCCCGTGGACCCGCGCGAACGGTGATGGGCCTGTCGTTCCCGAGCCCGGTGGGGGTGGCGGGCGGCTTCGACAAGAACGCGACGCGCGCGCGCGCCCTCGCGGCGCTGGGGTTCGGCTTCGTCGAGCTGGGCACGGTGACGAACGAGCCGCAGGGCCCCAACCCCGCGCCGAACCTCTTCCGCCTGCCGGCCGATCGCGCGCTCGTGAACCGGCTCGGCTTTCCCAACCAGGGTGCGCGCGCGGTGGCCGCGAGGGTGCGCGCCTACGGGAAGGGGGCGATCGGCGTGCCCGTGGCGTTCTCGATCGGCAAGTCGCGCTCCGTCGACGTAGAGGATCTCGATCGCGTGGTGGAGGACTACGCGGGCGCCTTCGAGGCCGTGCGCGACGTGTCCGACTTCGTCGTCGTCAACGTGTCCTCGCCCAACACCAAGAACCTCCGCGCGCTCCAGAGCAGCGAGCTCGCGACGCGCCTCCTCGGCGAGCTCGCCAGGCGCGCCGGCTCGCTCCCGTTGCTCGTGAAGATCGCGCCCGACCTCGACGACGACGCGCTCGAGGCGCTGCTCGGCGTCGTCGATCGCGCCGGCATCGCGGGCGTGGTGGCGACCAACACCACGGTCGCGCGCGAGGGGCTCTCGACGCCGCCCGACGTGGTCGCGCGGATCGGCGCGGGCGGCCTCTCTGGACCTCCGCTCCACGCGCGGGCGCTCGCGTTCGTGGGCCGGTCCCGCGCGCGCCTGGGATCTCGCGCGGTGGTCATCGGCGTCGGCGGGATCGACACCGTCGCCGGCGCCCAGGAGCTGCTCGATCGAGGCGCGGATCTGCTCCAGGTGTACACGGGGTTCGTCTACCGCGGCCCTTCGCTCCCGTGCCTGCTCGCGCGAGGGCTCGCGCTGGGGGGGGCGGCAACGGAGCCCGCGCGCCCCGCGAGCACGTCCGCGAGCCCGTAGCGGCCCGCCGGCTTCCCCGAGATCCACGCCGCGGCCGCGAGGGCGCCGCGCGCGAACAGGTCGCGCGAGCTCGCGCGGTGCGAGAGCTCGATGCGCTCGCCCTGCGCGAGGAACATCACCGTGTGGTCCCCCACCACGTCGCCGCCACGGATCGCGTGCATGCCGATCTCGCCTGGCTGGCGCGCGCCGACCGCCCCACTCCGCCCGTGTACGAGGAAGGCGCCTGCCCGCGCGCCCTGCACCGCCTCCGCGAGCCTGAGGGCCGTCCCGCTCGGGCTGTCCGCCTTCCTGTCGTGGTGCGTCTCCGTGATCTCCACCGCCACCTCGGGACCGAGGAGGCGCGCGGCCTCCGCCACGAGGCGCCCGAGCACGTGCACCCCCACGCTCATGTTCGGCTCCCACAGCACGGGCACGCGCCCCGCGGCGCGATCGAGGGCCACGCGGGCGTCGTCGCCGAGGCCCGTCGTGCCGCTCACGATCGCGAGGCCCGCGGACGCGGCCGCCGCGCACGTCTCGACCGTGGCCGCCGGGCTCGCGAACTCGATCACCACGTCGGCCCCGACGTCCGCGAGCGACGCGGGCGACCCCTGCACGATCACGCCCGACCTCCCGGCGCCGGCGAGCTCCCCGGCGTCCTTCCCATGGTCGTCGGCCGACACCGCGTGCACGAGCGCGAGCCCGTACTCGGGCGCGAGCCTCACCACCGCGCGCCCCATCCTCCCGCCCGCGCCGACGACGACGAGGCGCCGCGAGGCCGGGCTCATCGCCCCTTCTCGAAGGCCTCGCACGCGGCGACCACCTTCTTCTTCCCCTCCTCGGACAGCGGCGCGAGCGGCGGCCGGACGCCGTGGCGCATGCGACCCTTCCACGAGAGCGCGTACTTCACCGGCGCCGGGTTCGACTCGACGAACATCGCCGCGTGGACCGGGAGGAGCGCGAGGTGCGCGCGCCTGGCCTCGGTGAGCTTGCCCGCGTCCATGAGCGACGTCACCGTGGCGACCTCCCTCGGGTAGAGGTTCGACGTCACGCTGATGACGCCGCGGGCGCCGATCGACATCATCGGCACCGTGAGCCCGTCGTCGCCGGAGAGGACCATCATGCGGTCGCCGAGGAGGCACGCGATCTCCTGCGCGCGAAGCACGTTGCCCGTCGCCTCCTTGGTGGCGACCACGTTCGGGCACGCCTCCGCGATCCGCGCGAGCGTCTCGGCCGCGAGGTCGATGCCCGCGCGACCCGGGATGTTGTACACGATCACCGGGCACGAGACCGCGCGCGACACGAGCTTGTAGTGCTCGACCAGCCCCGCCTGCGTGGGCTTGTTGTAGTAGGGCACCACGACCATGACCGCGTCCGCGCCGGCGGCCTCCGCCTTGCGCGACATCTCGATCGCATGCGCCGTCGAGGAGGAGCCCGTACCCGCGATGACCCGCGTCCGCTTGCGGGCGACGGTCACCGCGCGCGACACCACCGTCTGCCACTCGACGTGGTCGAGCGTCGGGCTCTCCCCCGTCGTCCCGCACGGCACCACGCCCGCGATGCCTCCCTCGATCTGCGCCTCCACGAGCGCGTCGAAGGCCTCGATGTCGATCGATCGCGCGTCGTCGTCCCGGAAGGGGGTGACGAGCGCGGTGTGCGTTCCGGCGAGTGAGATCATGGGCTGGCTCCGGGCGGGAGCCTTCCCCAGCCGGGCCCCGGATACAAGTCGAAATGTCTCCCGGGGCGGCGGGGCCTTCTCGGACGCCTCGCAGCCGGCTCCGGCTAGTTCAGCTTGATGCGCCCGATCCCGGTGGGCGCGTGGCAGGCGCTCGTGGTGTCGGCGCAGCCGCCCCCCTTCATGTCCGTTCCGTTCATGAGGTTGGCGGGCTTGGGATCGTTCGTGTTGCGGATCCCGACCTTGTAGGCGCCGGGGGGAAGCTCGCCGTTCGCGTACCAGAAGTTGCCGTCGACGTCCGTGTACGTCTTCCCGATCTCCTTGCCGGTGACCGCGTCGACCATGCGGATCTCGATCCCCTTCGCGCCCTGGATGGTGCCGCCGAACGTGAAGGTCGGACCCGCGCCGCCCTTCTTGTGGCAGCCCGGCGCGGTGATGCAGTTCTGATCCGCCGGGTTGGGCGCGCCGGGGAAGCCCTTGTGTCCGCCCGGATGCGTCTTCGCCTCACCGCCAGGATCGCCGGGCGCGTACGGCGCCGCGCCTTTGAACGCCGACGGTGGCGGCCCCGAATCGCCACCGCCCGCGTCGGGATCGCCGCCGGGTGCCGCCGTGCTGGCGGGGGTGAAGGGAGACCTGCGCTCCTTGAAGATGATCTCCCCGGGATCCGGGGCGCTGCATGAAAGGACCACCCCACCCACGACGGCGCTCGCGATGGCCAGCGACCAGAGGTTCGAATATCGCTTTCGTCGAGGTGTGTTTCGCCGCATCCGTCTCTCCCAGCACCGCATCGACCCGCACGCCACGCGCGCGGAGCCACTTCGAAGCAAAGTATGCACCGGCGCGTGCGCGATCGCCATGACAATGATCTCATTACCTTTTCTTACATCCGAGCTGCTGCCGACCGCCCTCAGTCGCGCGCGAGGCCACGAACCACTTTACAAGGCGACGGGCACAACTATAGTGCGCGTCCCCAAACCCCGCCCCCACCTTCCCCGCACCAATCGTGGTCGCGGCCGGAGGCGCGGGGCACAAAAGAGGGCATGCTCATGTACGCGGTCGTTCGAACAGGCGGAAAGCAGTACCGGGTCGCGGAGGGCGACAGGCTCCGGGTCGAGAGGCTGAACGGCAACGTCGGCGACAAGATCACGCTGGGGGAAGTGCTCCTCGTCGGCGGCGACAACGTCAAGGTCGGCGCCCCGCTGGTGGCGGGCGCGAAGGTCGAGGCGACCATCACCGCGCAGGATCGCGGGAAGAAGATCATCATCTTCAAGTTCCGCCGCCGGAAGAACTACCGCCGCAAGAGCGGTCACCGGCAGCCGTTCACCGGCCTGCACATCGACGGAATCGTGCGAGGAGCCTGAGAGGCCCCCTCCCCCCCAATTCGACCCTCCCAAGACAAAGGACGACAGGACCATGGCGCACAAGAAGGGTGCAGGCAGCACGCGCAACGGCCGCGACTCGAACTCGCAGCGGCGCGGCGTCAAGGTGTACGGCGGCGAGACGGTGACGGCGGGGAGCATCCTCGTCCGGCAGGTCGGCTCGACGATCCTGCCCGGCAAGAACGTCGGCCTCGGCAAGGACTTCACGCTCTTCTCTCTCATCGACGGCGTCGTGAAGTACGAGTGGCGCTCGAACGACAAGAAGAAGGTGTCGGTCTTCCCTCCGTCGTGACGGCGTCGACAGGGCGCTCGCGCTCGGCTGCTCGCGATGCCCGGGGGCCGCGAGGCCGAGAGGTCCCGCCGCTCTCGGGTAGCGTGTAAGGTAGCTGCGTGCGTTCCAGGTTGCCGAAGCCGGCGGGCGGGTACAGGCTGATCGCCGTCGATCTCGACGGCACGCTCCTCGATCACAACGGCGTGCCCCACGCCGAGGATCTGGCGGCGCTGCGGCGCTGCGTGGCGGCGGGCGTCGAGGTCACGATCGCCACCGGCCGCCTCTACTCCGGTACGCGCCCGACGGCGGAGGCGGTGGGCATCCAGGGCGCCGTGGCGTGTGCGGACGGCAGTCACATCGTCCGCACGTCCGATCACACGACGCTGCTCCACCGTGGCGTCCGGGGCGACGCGGCGGGGCGCATCCGCGAGGATCTCGACGCGCGCGAGCTCGCGACGTTCCTCTTCGCCGAGAACTCGATCGTCCACGACGACCGCGGCACGGGCTTCCTCCCCTACGTGAAGACGTGGTCCGAGGACGTGCACCACACGCCCATCGTGACGAGCCACCCTCTGTGGGAGCACGAGAGCGGGATCACCGCCGTGGTCGCCCTCGGCGAGGAGGCCACGCTGGGCGCCACCGTGGACATGATCCGCCGCGATCTCCACGCGGACGTCCAGGTCGTCCATTTCCCCCTCCGGCACATCCCCGGCTTGTGGGGCATGATCGCGCGAGCCCGCGGCAGCGACAAGGGGATGGCCGTCGAGGAGATCGCGCGCGGTCGAGGGATCGGGCTCGAGGCGTGCGTCGCGGTCGGCGACTGGCTCAACGACGTGTCCATGCTCACGGCCTGCGGGCGCGGGTTCGCGATGGGCCAGGCCCCCGCCGAGGTGAAAGCGGCCGCGTCCGACGAGCTCGACCGCAGCAGCTGGAGCGGCGGCGGCGTCGCGCACGCGGTGATGGTCTGCTTCGATCTCTGAATCGCCCCCCCCGCGACCGGGGCCGCGCGGGCCCCCGCGAACCTAGGGCGTCATGCCGTAGAGCGCGTAGCGGTTGTCGACCGAGTTCATGGTGTAGACGCCCGACGCATCGACGTAGAGCTGCTGGCCCGCGTAGGGCAGCGTGCCGACGACGGACGGGGTGCTCACGCCGTCGGTCCGGATGACGTCGACGCTCGTCCCGGTCGCCATCGCCGTGTAGACCGCGTTCTTGTGGACCGCGATCCCCTCGTACGTGCCCACGCCGAACCGGGCGCACGTCGCGACCTCACCCTTCTCGCAGCGGTAGACGGCGGAGACCATCTGCTTCGCGTCCTGGCGGCTGGGGCCCTTGACGAGCACGGCCAAGGTCTTCTCGTCCGAGGCGATCTGCGCGCTCATCGAAAGGTTCAGATCGAGCGACCGCGCGTCGAAGGTCGCGCCGAGGGTGTCGAGCCCCAGCACGACCTGGGTCTTCGACGACGCCCGCGCCCGCTGGACGACCACGCCGTCCTGGCGGAGGAGGAAGAAGTTGTCCACGTCGGACGCGAGCCGGATGAGCTTCTTTCCCGCCGCCTCCGCCGGGCCGAGCGGGACGTCGACCGTCGCCGCCACGTCGAACGTGCCGCCGTCGTTCTTCACGTACATGACCGTGTCGTTCGAGAGGAAGTACGCCGCGCGATCGAGCACGGAGACGTCGTCGAACACGGTCGTGCGCGGCAGGAGCTGGAAGTCCGTGAGCGGCATGACGATCTTGGACGAGGGGTCGAACTTGCGCAGGCCCGTGAACGCGTGGGCGCCGACCGTGGCGCCCTGGCCGAAGTACAGCGCGTCGGACGTCGCGTGGAGCTGCGGCGCGAGGTCGCCCTTCGCGAGCACCGTGTTCTGCCTCGTGGTCCGGTTGACGCGGATGAGCTTCGTGACGCCGTCCGCGTCGATGACGGAGTAGAAGTAGATCGCGTCCGCCGTGAGCGAGGAGGCGATCCCCGCGCCGCTCGCGATCGCCACCTTCCCGGGCTGCCGCACGCCCGACGGATCGCGCGTCCCCTCGAAAGGCGCCTCCTCCTCGACCACCTGCTGGGGTTCGGACTGCGGCCGCGACTCGCCACGCACGCCGGGCTCGTTGTAGTACGGCAGCTGCTGCGCCGTTTCCGTCGCGCAACCCACGAGCGTGACACAGTTTGCGAGCAAGGCCAGGGCGGAGAAAGTGATGGTGCGCATGACGGACAACCTCCAACGGTATTGAACGCCGTTTTCGGCGCCCATGTCCCCACTCAAAGCGCCTCGCGCTCATTTTGGTGCGCACCCTTGTGCAGGTGTGCCGGGCCTCCCGAGATCACCCGCCGTGTCGCGCCGTGTGATGGCAGGTAGGTGCGTCAGTCGGAATTTCGTCGTGTACGTGCGGGCTTGCGCGCTGTTGAAAATCGTTTTCAATAGAGCTACAACGCTGGCGTGCTCGCGCTCTCGGCCCTCCCCGTTGGTTCGCCCCGCGCGGTCGCGAGGGTCTCGCTCGATCCCGACGGGGCCGCGTGGCTCGCCGCGGTCGGCATCGGCGTCGGCGACGAGGTGGTGATCCTCCGGAGGGGCGCGCTCGGCGGCCCCCTCCACGTGCGCACGCACACGGGAGCCGAGTTCGCGCTCGCGCTCGAGCTCGCGGGCGCGATCTTCGTGGGTGAGCCGAGCGCGCTCGGGGAGTCGGCGGAGCCCGCATGATCGCGGCGCAGGTCGCGTTCGTGGGGCGGCCCAACTCGGGCAAGTCCTCGCTCTACAACGCCGTGACGGGGGGCGACGCGCACGTGGGCAACTTCCCGGGGGTGACCGTGGACATCCTCGAGTGCGAGATCGCGCTCGACGCCTCGCGCACCGTCGCTTGCGCCGATCTCCCCGGGCTCTACTCGCTCGAGGCCATCGTGGATCCGGCCACGGACGAGGGCGTTGCGCGGCGCTTCCTCGACGCGTGCGCGACGGGCACGACGCCGCTCGTCGTGGTGCAGGTCGTCGACGCGACGCAGCTCGCCCTCGGGCTTCGCATGACGCGCGAGCTCCTCCGCCTGTCACCGTCCGGCGCCGCCCCGAGGCTCGCCGTCGCCGTCACCCAGCGCGATCTCCTCGAGCGCGACGGGAGCATGATCGACGCGGGCCTCCTCGAGGCCGCGCTGGGCGTGCCGGTGGCGTACACGAGCTCGCTCGCCACCGAGGCGCAGGCCGACGTGATCCTCGCCATCGCGAGGGCGCTCGACGGAGAGCCGAAGGGCGCGCGCGTCGCCGCGGGGGATCTCGATCCGACCGCGCTCGCCGCGCGCGTGACGCGCACCCTCAGGCGTCCGGGCGCGGCCACGGCCGTGACGGAGCGCTTCGACCGCCTGCTCCTCCACCCCGTCCTCGGCCCGCTCCTCTTCCTCGGACTGATGTCGCTGGTGTTCGCGCTCGTCTTCCTGGTGGCGGATCCTGCGTCCGCGCTCATGGATCGGGTGGTCGGTGTCGCGCGAGGGAAGGTGCAGCTCGTGCTCGGCCGGGGCCTGCTCGGCTCGTTCATGGCCGACGGCCTCCTCGGCGGCGCGGGTACCGTGCTCGCGTTCATGCCGCAGATCGTGATCCTCACCGTCGTCATGGAGATCCTCGAGGCGAGCGGCTACCTCGCGCGCGGCGCCTTCCTCGTGGACCGCGTCCTGCGGGCGCTCGGCCTCTCGGGCCGCGCGTTCGTCCCGCTGCTCATGGGCCACGCGTGCGCGGTGCCCGCGATCAGCGCGACCCGCATCCTCCGCGACCCGCGGGAAAGGCTCACGACGATCCTCGTCCTGCCGCTCATGACGTGCGCCGGGAGGATCCCGACGTACGCGCTCGTCATCTCGACCTTCTTCGCGGGACGCGGCGCCTGGTTTCGCTCCGCGATCTTCGTGGGCCTGTACGCGCTCGGGATCCTCGCTGGCCTCGTGGCGTCGCTCGTGCTCCGCAGGACGGCCACCAAGGGACGGAGCCTGCCGCTCGTGCTCGAGATGCCGCGCTACCGCCTGCCGCAGGGCAAGGTGCTGTGGAAGAAGGTCCGCCAGAGCGCAGGCCGCTTCCTGCGGGACGTGGGCACGTCGATCCTCGTCGCCTCGGCCGCGCTGTGGCTCCTCCTCACGCTGCCCATGCCAGGGGCGGCGCCCGGGGCCCCCGGTTCGCCGGCGATCGAGCGGAGCGTCGCCGCCACGGTGGGCCGTGCGGCCGAGCCGCTGACCGCACCGGCCGGGTTCGACTGGCGCATCAACGTCGGCCTGATCGGATCGTTCGGCCAGCGCGAGCTGATGGTCGGCACCCTCGGTGTCATCTTCGGCATCGAGGACGCGGCGGACGACGCCGCGCCGCTCGCGCTTCGCATGCGCGAGGCCAGGACGAAGGACGGCCGCCCGGTGTACACGGCGCGCACGGGGCTCGCGGTGCTGGTCTTCTTCGTCCTCGCGTGCCAGTGCATGAGCACGGTGGCGGCGATCAAGCGGGAGACGAAGAGCCTCGCGTGGCCAGCCTTCGTGCTCGGCTACACGTACGCGGTCGCTTACGCTGGCTCCGTCCTCACGTACCAGCTCGCGGGCATGCTCGGCGTGACGTGACGTGCGGGCCGCGGCCTGAGGAATCTCCTCATTTTCGAGCCCGAGCCCGAGCCCGAGCCCGAG
>SXNL01000230.1 GCA_005777185.1 Myxococcales bacterium | reverse complement strand
GGAGGGTGAGGTCTGCGCGGTGCTCGCGCGCTCCTCCCCCTATCGGTCGGCCCCGCGTCGCGTTGCCCCCCATCGCACCTGAGGGTCCTTCCTGAGAGCGATCCGTGGCCGCGCTCCTCCCTCTCCCTTCAGGGAGAGGGAGGCCGGGAGGGTCAGGTCTGCGCGGTGCTCCCGGAACCTCTTCGTCTCCCCCTGAGCGCGATTTGGGGGAGACCGACGCGCGCAGCGCGGCGAGTGGGGGCACCCCTTCTCTTGCGCTGGATCGCGCCTAACCGATCGGCATTGCGACTAGAGGGTCCGCAGCGTGATCTTGCCGGCCGCCGCGGTGCAGCTCTCCCGGACGGGGTAGACCTTCACCGCCCACACGCGGCCCTCGCGGCGCTCCTCCCGGATCTCGGAGTAGCCGTCCGTCTCGCCCAGCACCTTGACCTTCCCGAGGTTCGCGGGCGTTCCGATGGTGGCGAGGGTGTCGCACGCCCACATCCTGTGGTCCGCCCTCTCGCTGAGCAGCGCGTCGGCCGCGATCGGCGCGCCCTCGACGCACTTCGCGGCCCTGAAGTAGGGCATCGTCCACGCTTTCGCGGTCATGCTGGCTCCGCGCGCGGCCTGGGCGATGGTCCCGCAGTGCTGCTTGTGACCCTTCTTGATGAGCCACTTGCCGATGTTGTCGAGCGCGAACTTCGCGCGGCCGGCGGGGAGCGGCATGAACGCCTCGCCCGTGTGCGTCTCGGCGTACCTCACGAACTCCGCCTCCACCGGGAGCCCCTTCTCCTCGAGGTGGACGAGGAGCCTCGCGCCCTCCTCCTCCCGGCCCCAGTGGACGACGCGCTCGAAGAGGTCGGTGTACTGCTTGCACGCGGCGAACTGCTCGCCGAACGATCGCTGCGTGTCCTCGCTCACGATCGCGCCCTCCCATCGCTTCACGAGGGTGTCGCAGCCGCCGCTCGTCGCCGCCTGGGCCTTGAGATGGTTGCAGGCACGTCGCTTGTCGTCATCGACCCGTACCCTCTTGTCACCCTGGCATATCGCCGTCAGGGTCGCCGTGTCGCGGTCGCGGATCGCGCTGTCGACCTCCTTTCGCTCGACGGGCAGCAGGGTCCCGGCGCACCCGGCGACCAGCGAGAAGGAGGAAGCGAGAGAGAGCAAACGAAACGAAGAGTCCATGATCACCTCGGTTCTCGAGCGCACACACGCGCTCCCCGCCCTTGCTACGGGCGGCGGGGGGGGGTGGATAAGGCGGGGGGGTGGATGAGAGGGGGAACGTTGCGGCCACGGGAACGTCGGGCGATGGCGTCCGTCTGTGACGACCCTCAGCGGCTGGCGCGCGCGCAGGTCTCCTCCGCGAGGGGCTCAGGGGACACGAACGTGTACCCTTCGCCGCGGATCCCGTCGACGATCTGGCCGAGGATGGAAGGATCGAACGTCGGGTGGAAGAAGAACCCCGCCACCCCGTCCTTCACGACCCGGAGCGCGCGGGCGCGGGCCACGATCCCCTCCACCGGCTGGCCGTCCACCCCGGCGGGGCCAGGTGCGTAGCGCCCGAGGTTCTCGGGCACGACGCAGAAGCCGTGGATGTCATCGACGACGTAGGGGTACACCACGCCGAACGGGCGCCGGGGGTCCTCCTCGTGCCGCGAGAGCGTGCCGGGGAAGAACAGGTCGCGCTGGAACGCGACGCCGAGGAGGCGCGCGAGCCCGCGCGAGTCGGCCGCCGATCCCGCGTAGTGGGGGTACTCGAAGATCCTGGGGCGGGGCAGGCCGGCGCGGGGGCGAGGTGCGCGCGGAAGAACTCGAAGTCCTCGCCGGAGACGCCCGAGTACCGGCCGCGGGTTCCACCGATTGACGCGCCCGCGTGCGTCTCCCACAATGTCCGTGTGACGCTCCCGATCCGACGCGCCGCCGCCATCCTGGGATGGGTCTCGATCCTCGCCGCGTGCAGCGGAACGATCGCCCCTGGCGTCGACGCGGGCTCCGACGCCTCCACGGCGAAGGACGGCGCCGGCGGTGCCTCAGACACGGGCTTGACCGACTCCGCCGCGGTCGACGCGACCGCCCTCCTCGACGGCGCGGCCGCAGACGCCGCGCTCCCGGACGGCGCCGCCTCGGCGTGCACCCTCCCGGTGGACGTCGGGCCCTGCGACGCTGCGATTCCCCGGTGGTACTTCGACCCGAAGGCAGGCCGCTGCAGGACCTTCAGCTACGGCGGCTGCGGTGGCAACGCCAACAACTTCAAGTCGGCCGCCGACTGCGCCGCGACCTGCGCGCCGGGCGAGCCGGCGCCGTGCACGCGCATCGACTGCTTCCCGGGCCAGATCTGCGTGTACACGGCCGCCACGCCCGTGTGCGCGGCCCCGTGCAACGACGCGGGCGGGTGCGCGATCATCACGCAGAAGTGCACGTGCGGCGCGAGCTGCCCCTTCTGCAAGGACTGCGTGCGTGTGTGCATGTGATAGGTTGAGGCGGTGACAGCGCTCGTCATCGGCGGCGCGGGCTACGTGGGCTCCCACGTCGTGCACGCGCTCCTCGACCGCGGGGAGCCTGTCGTGGTCGTCGACGATCTCTCGAGCGGTCATCGCGAGACCGTCCCTGCGGCCGCCCACTTCGTCCAGGCCGACATGGCCGACAGCGTGCGCATGGCGCGTGTATGCGCGGAGCACGCGGTCGACGCGGCGCTGTGCTTCGCGGGCAAGATCGAGGTGGGCGAGTCGGTGAAGGATCCCCGCCGCCACTGGCGCACGAACGTCGGCGGCACCGTCGCGCTCCTCGAGGGGCTGCTCGACGCGCGCGTGCCGCACTTCGTGTTCTCCTCGACGGCGGCGGTGTACGGGACGCCCGAGGTCGTGCCCATCCCCGACGACGCGACGGAGCGTCCGACGAACCCGTACGGCGCCACGAAGCTCGCCGTCGAGCGCATGCTGGGCGCCTACGCGGACGCGTATCCCCTCGCGTACACGGCCCTCCGGTACTTCAACGCCGCGGGCGCCGATCCCGCGCGCGGCCTGGGCGAGCGGCACGACCCCGAGACGCACCTGATCCCGAACGCGATCCGCGCCGCGCTCGGCCTCCGCGGTCCGCTCGAGGTCTTCGGCGACGACTGGCCCACGCCGGACGGCACGTGCGTGCGGGACTACGTGCACGTGAGCGATCTCGCGGACGCTCACGTCCTCGCCCTCGCTGCGCTTCGTCGCGGCGAGTGCCCGCGCGCGATGAACCTGGGCTCGACCGCGGGTAGCTCGGTGAACGAGGTCATCGGGACCGTCGAGCACCTCTCGGGGAAGGTCGTGCCCCGGCGGTACGTCGCGCGCCGGCCCGGCGATCCGGCCGTCCTGGTCGCGGCCAGCGCGCGCGCCACGACGGCGCTCGGGTGGCAGCCGTCGCGATCGACGCTCGACCGGATCGTCGGAGACGCGCTCGCGTGGCACGCGAATCCCCTTGCACGCTGAACAGAATACCAGTATATCTCTGGTCCAGGCACTGAACGCGCTCAACGCGCCTGCACCCCATCGCACACGCTTTTCGGGAGCCAACGACCATGGAAGACAAGAACCGCGCAAAGGCCATCGAGCTCGCAGTCGCCAGCATCGAGAAGGAGTACGGCAAGGGCTCGATCATGCGCCTCCGCGACGGCGAGACGTTCAACGCGGAGGCGGGCGTGGTCTCCACGGGGAGCATCGGGCTCGACATCGCGCTCGGTATCGGCGGCTACCCGAAGGGCCGCATCATCGAGATCTACGGCCCGG
>SXNL01000229.1 GCA_005777185.1 Myxococcales bacterium | reverse complement strand
GTGCACCTCCTCGCGGTCCGAGAGGGCGATCTTGGCCCGCTCGACCGCCTCGACGAGGCGGACCATGGCTCGCGGATCGGACTCGACGGCGCGCCGGCCCGCGCCCAGGCGGGCGAGCACGGACTCCGCGAGGGCGAGGTCGATGTCGTCGCCGCCGAGCCTGGTGTCGCCGCGGCTCTGCCGCACCTCGAGGAGCGCCTCGTCGCGCTCGAGGACGGACACGTCGAACGTGCCGCCGCCGAGATCGTAGACCATCACCATCTGCTCGACGCCCGTGCGGTACGTCAGCGCGGCGGCCGTCGGCTCGTTCACGAGCCGCTCGACCGCGAGCCCCGCGATCTCGCCCGCGTCGCGCGTCGCCTGGCGCTGCGCGTCGTCGAACCACGCGGGCACGGTGATCACCGCGCGCGCGGGCCGCTTCCCGAGCTTGCCCTCGGCGCGATCGAGGAGCGAGCCCAGGATGAGCGCCGAGACCTCCGGCGGGGACAGATCGCTCTTGCCCACGCGCACGCGATCCTTCGTGCCCATCCGTCGCTTGATCGAGGCGACCGTCCCGGAGGGATCGAGGAGCCGCCGGTTCTTCGCCGCCCGCCCGACGACGAGATCGCCCGCGCCGCTCGCCCCCACGACGGACGGCAACAGCTCGTTCCCCGAGGGATCGCCGAAGAGGACCGCCCTCCCCTCGAGGACCGCCCCGACGAGCGAGTTGGTCGTGCCCAGATCGATGCCCACGGCTTCCATCGACGAACCTCCTCCGTCATCCGCGACGGACGACGACCTCTGCCTCGCGCACGAGCCGGCCGCCCACGCGGTAGCCGGGTCGCACGATCTCCGCCACGATCTCGCGTCCCGCGCCTGCGCCGCGCACCTCGACGACGCGGTGCACCTCCGGATCGACCGGCGCGCCCGTGCGGCGATCGACGACGACGCCACGGCCCTCGAGCGCGGCGAGGAGCTGGGCGCGCAGGACCTTGAGCCCCTCGAGCAGCGCGCCCGCGCCCGGATCGGCCCGCGGCTCGGGTCGGCCGAACGAGAACATCCGCCTGGGCTCGGGCGCACGCGGCTCCGCGAGCACCGCGGCCTGGGCGACCACGCGATCGAGCGCGTCGGCGACGGGGAGGATCGCCCTGACCCAGGCCACGTCCACGTCGGCGGCGTCCGCGTCCCCGCCGGCACCGTCCGTGGAAGGCTCGTCCTCGTCCTGGAGCGCCTCGAGGCACGACTCGGCCGCCGCCTGCGCGGCCACAGCGGCTCGTCCCTGGCGCCGGAGCTCGCGCGAGAGCTCCTCGATCCGCTCCGCCAGATCCCCGAGGGTCGGCTCATCCATCGTCGACTCCCGTCGCCGTCGGCGCCTCGGGCATCGGGCGATCGACGCCGAGCAGGGCGCGCGCGTCCGCCTGCTGCACGATGTACCGCAGCACCGCGAGCGCCGTCGCGCCGGGATCCGGCGCCGGACCTGCGGGCGGCGGGGGCCTGGGGATCGCCGGGACGGGACGGAGGAGCAGCTCGCGCGCGCGCGGTCCCGGATCGCGCAGGAGCTCGTAGGCGCTCCGCACGCGGCGGAACGCGTCCGCGTCGCCATCGGGAGGGTGGAGCTGCACCATCCTGCGGTACGCCGCCTTGATCGCCGGCGCGTCGGGTGTACCCGTGAGCTCGAGCGCCGCGAGCGCGTCGAGGAACGGCGCCGTCAGGCCCACGGTGACCTCCCCTTCGACTTCGACGCGGCGCCGAGGCCGTGCTCGATGAAGCGCGCGAGATCCTCCGTGAGCTTCCTGTCCTCCGCGCTCGTGTTGCCGCCACGCTTGATCATCCTCTCGATCCTCGCGAGGAGCTCGGGCGGCATCAGGGAGAGGAGCTCCTCGGGGAGACCGGGCGGCAAGTCCAGGCCGGGGAGCACCTGATCGAAGGCCAGATCCTGCGGTCGATCGGGGAGATCGAAGAGGTCGAAGTCGGGGCGGAGCGCCTCGGCGATGGCGTCCAGCTTCCGGTCGACGAGATCCGGGTCGTCGTCTCCGATGGCGCGCTCGATGGCCTTGATCTCGGAGCGGGAGAGCACGGAGGAGAACCGCACGAGGATGGCCCGCGCGGAGTCGTCGTCCTCCACGATCGCGGCGCCTTCGGCGAGGGCGACGAGGAGCGGCCCCGCCGACGGAAGCGACGCGAGCGCCGCGGCGGCCGGCAGCCGATCGGCGGACCCGGCGGCGAAGAAGCCCGCGAGCGTGGACAACCAGCGGACACGATCGGCCTGCGGCGCCGACCGACGTAGGAGCTGCTGCAACCGCTCCCCGGGCGAGGGTCCGACACCACGGCCCTCCGAGATCCCGAGCGCCGCGGCGTCGAAGGCGAGGCGGCCCTCGGGCGGGAGCGCGTCCCGGCAGGTCCACGCGAGCGGCGTCATCGGATCGTCCTTCGAACCTGGCGCGAGGAGACGGGTGGCGCGGTCGAGCTCGGCTGCGAGCTCCCCCGGCGTGACCTTGCCGGGCGAGAGGCCCTCGAACGGCGGCGCCCTGGACAGCCCCCGCGCCAGCTTACGCAGCGACGGATCCGTGGTCGTCGCGCCGACGGCCGCGAGGGACGCCTCCCACTCGACCTGCCGATCCATTCGCTTCAGCGCGCCGAGCCTGAGCTTGATGGCGTCGACGTCCTCGGGATCCCGCGCGAGGAGGCCGTCCGCGAGCACGAGCGTGCGCGCCGGATCATCGCCGAGCCGAGCTTCCGCCTCGACGACGTCGAGACGCCGCGATGCCCCCTGGCCGAGATCCGCGCGCGCGGCGTCGATCGCGCGCACCGTCGCCGCGGGATCGATCTGGCTCCATGCGTCGGCGGCGATGAGGGACGCCTCTCCCGCGAGCACCGCGCCCATCGTCTCTCGCCGGAGCACCTTCGCGAGGCGCTCGGCCGCGACCGCCACCGAGCGCGGATCCCGGTCGTCATGGTGGTGACCACAATCGCGGCACGCGGCGCCGTCGTGGCCCGCAACGAGGAGCTTGCCGCGGAGCGCCTCGACGAGATCGCCGTCGAGCTCGATGGCGCGGTCGAACGCCCGGCTCGCCTCTGCCCGGTTCGTGCGGAGGAGCTCGAACCCGCGATGGATCCAGGCGGCCGCGGCGGAAGGCCCCGCGTACGCGCCCGGATCGGACGCGCCACGCCGCGCCTGGATGCGGGCGATCGCCTCGGCCGGCGCGGAGAGCCGCGTCGCCTCCTTCAGGGCCAGATCGGGATCGATCTCGGCGAGCTCGATCAACGCCGCGGTCCCGACGCCTTCGAGCGCAGGGTCGAGCGCGGCCTGCTGGATGCGTTCGTGTGCGGCGCGCGCCTTCAGCGGGTCGCCACGGGACGCGAGACCGACGGCGTCGCGGACGAGGCCCGCGTGGGGACCGCCGGCCCTCGAGATGGCGCGCCTGGCCTCGGTGATCCTGCCCGTGCGCGCCATGAAGACGGTCCGCGCGATCGCATGGAGACTCGCCGACGCCGCGGTCCCCTCCTTGGGCCTCGCGCGAGGCCACCTGGCGGCCCTGCGCGCCGCGACGAGCAGCGGCTCGAGGAGACGCCCGGCGGCCACGTCGGCGGCCGCGACGCGGGCGGCCTCGACGTCGTCGCCGGAGGAGAACGCGAGCAGCCCGAGCTCGAGGCGGAGGATCGCCGACGCGCCCTGCCCCGCGAGGGCGAGCTTGCGCGCGAGAGCGATCGATCCGCGCTTGCGGAGCGAGCCGGCGACGTCCTCGGCGATCACGACGGCCGCAGGGTCGGGAGCGTCGCACGCGAGGACGCGGACGACGGCCTCGGCCGCGCGCTCCGGTGACGACGCCGCGAGCGTCCGGAGCGCGGCGACGTCGCCCGTCTCGATGGCGCGCGCCGCCTGGGCGCGCATGGTGGCTCGCTTCTTCCGGCTCGACTTCGACACGCGGCACGGGTTAGCGCACGCGCGGCGAGGCGGGAACCCGCAGAGCAGCCGTCCGCGCGATTTCTTTCCCCACCGGATGTCCACACGGGGGTGTGGAGAAGCTGCCGCTCACTCCACCTCCCGCCGCTCGCAGAGGAGGCGCGGCAGCCGCACATCAGCCCAGGCGGCGCTCCCGAGGATGAGACGATCGACCGTCGCGGCGCTTGACGACGACGCGGATGACCTCGCTCCAGCACGTGTACCGAGCCGCGCATGAGCTCGACGACCGCCCTGACGATCTCCCGGCGTCCTCAGCGCGCGGGCGCCACCGACTCCCGTGCGCGGCCCTGGAGCGCGGCCCGGTGGCGGAGCGCTCCGATCGCGGCGCAGCCCACCCGTTCGGTGAGGAGCATGTTGACGCCGAAGCCGATTCCGACGCTCACGACGGGGATCGCGTTGAGGAGCACCTTCCCGACGGACTGCGCCGCGTACGCGATGGCGAGCGCCCCGAAGACGCGGAGGACGACCTTCGAGAGCTCGCGCGGCGTATAGCTCGCCAGCGCCTCGAGGCTGACCGCGCCCGCCTCGACGAGGATGTTGCGTCCGGTGTGGACCTGGTGCGTGCCGACCGCCGCGAGGAGCAGCGCCATCTGGCGGTGCTCCGGGCGCCTGATGTCCATGCCGTAGAGCGCGCACAGCGCGAGGCACATCTCCACCTCGGTCTTGAGCACGTAGGTCATTCCGGCGAGGGTCGTCCCGACCGCGCCCACGATGCCCCACCCCGGCACGAGGCTCGGCGCCGCGGCGGCAACCCTGGGGCGTACCCGTCCGCGGGTCGGGGCCCGGGAGAAGGACCCCTGGGACGTACCCGTCCGCGGGCCTCGGCCGGTGGCTCGTCCTCCGCGAGAATCCCGAACTCCCACGTCTCGCCGGGGCGCCGGAGCGCGGACACCGCCGCCTCGACGCGACGCAGCGGATCGGGCTCGGCCGTGGCCGCGGATGGGCGCACGCCGACGGCGACGCGGTCCTCCCACTCCCAGACGCGCGCGCCCGTGACGCCCTCGACGCCGTAGACGACCTCGAGCGTCCGCCGGAGGCGCGCGGGGAGGCTGTCGGGCGTTCCGGGCACGCGGCTGCGATAGCACGGATCCGCGCGGGCGCGACGGCCAGATCAGAGCGCCGACAGCACGCCTGGCGTGATCTCTTCGGCGCGGAGCACGGCGCGGCGGAAAGGCCAAGGAACGCCCATCTTCCGGGGCGTGACCCAGGAGCCAACCCTTCCACCCGCCGTCCCCTCGACGTACGGGCGGAGCTGTGCTCGCGAACCCGGCCTACCCCCCGCAGGACTGCCCCGCAAGCCCATCTTGGACGCGCCGCAGGCCCCCTCCACGCCCCTCGCGCGAACCCTCTCAGGCGGCATCGTAGCTTGGAGCGGAAGCAGCGGTTCGAGCGGAAGCAGCGGTTCGAGCGGAAGAAGCGGTTCGAGCGGCTCGGCGGACTCCGGAGCCCTGCGCTGGTACGTGTCCTGCGGGGCGCCGGTGTGCCAGCTGGACGGCGACCGCCGACGGGGCTCGCCGCGTGCAGCGGCGCGCAGAAGGAGGGCGCCGCGTGCGCGACGGCGGGCGAGGCGTGCGATCTGGGGCTCGGGTGCGGCGCGCGGCTCGTGTGCGCCACGTCCGATCCGAAGGCCGTCGGGCGCCCGAAGTCGAGCCGGCGCTTCAAGCGCGACATCACGTACCTCTCGGAGGGCGACGTGCACAAGCTCGCCGCCGCGGCGCTCCGCGTGAAGCTCGCCACGTACGCGTACACCGCGGACCCGCCTGGCGAGCAGCGACTCGGGTTCATCATCGAGGATGACCGGGACAGATCGGCCGTCGGGCCGAGCGGCGAGCGGGTCGATCTGTACGCCTACACGAGCATGGCCGTCGCGGCCTTGCAGGCGCAGGACCGCGAGGCTCCACGCGAGATGGCGCGGGGGGGCCGCGGCAGAGAGACGCCGCGGACGGAGGTTCACATGGGACTCAGGATCGTGGACGAGATCGTGGAGATGGTGGGTCGGGTTCATGGGCTGGCGAAGCGCGTGGGGCGACAGGATGCGGATCTTGCGAGGCAGATGAAGCGGTCGTCGGCGTCGGTCGGGTTGAACGCGGGGGAGGGGCTGTGCAGCCCGAACGGCAACAGGACGGTGCGGCTGGAGAGCGCGATGTGCAGCGGGAGGGAGACCATCATGGCGCTGCGCATCGCCGGGGCCGCGGGGTACCTCGACGCGGAGGAGGTGCGCGCGGAGGTCGCCAGGATCGATCGGATGGTGGGAGGCCTGTACAAGCTCGCGTACGGACCCTGACGGAACGGTGGGGCCGGAGCGCGTGGGGTCGCGCCCCACATCACCTCCGCCCAACGCCGCGGTACGTCGGCGCGTGGCGTGACCGGGTCCGCGGAGGGGGTCGACCGTCGCCCGCCGACCGTGGACCTTGGACGTGGTGGAAGGAAACGGCGATCCAACTTCACGGATCGCCGCGCCGCCCCGTCTCGAGGCGTCATGACCCACGCCATCGTCGCCGGCGACGACCAGCGAAAGGCGCTCGTCCTTCCCGCGGCCGCGGTGCGTGCGGCTCGCTCGCGGCTAGCAGCACGCCGCCACCTCCGGGGTCCCGACCCGCGGACGGGTACGTCCCAGGGGTCCTTCTCCCGGGCCCCGACCCGCGGACGGGTACGCCCCAGGGTTGCAGCGGCCGGCTCGCAACCCGGGAGGAAGAGCCGCCGGACGTCGAATTCCGCCGGTTCTTGCTCCGTATTGCACGAGAGATCGAGGTTTTCCGCGGCGTCTGACGTCGGCAGGTGTGGTCGTCCCCCTCTTGCGGGCCTTGGTCAGTTCGCCGACGTGCGGCCGATTCTCGCCGATTCCAGGGGTCTGCGTACGTGGACACGTCCATGCAAAAGAACGAGCGTTCGCGGGGATCCCACTTGACCTCGAGGTGGCACCTGGCGGACGCTTGCCGTTGGGGTCATCCTCCTGGGAGAGGTATCTCACCACGCGAAGGCGTCGTCCGATGGCTAGCACCGAACTCGAGCCCCTTGCCCCGGAGCGAGTCTTCCACGACCGGTACAGGATCGTGCGGTGCATCGAGAAGGGCGGGATGGGGGCCGTCTACGAGGTGCTCGACTCACGCACGAGCCGGCGGCGCGCCCTCAAGACGATGCTCCCGAGCATCGCCACGGATCCGGATCTCCGAGCCCGGTTCGAGCTCGAGGCGCGGGTCACGGCCGACATCGAGACGGAGCACATCGTCGAGACGTTCGATGCGGGCATCGACACCGAGACGGCAACGCCGTTCCTCGTCATGGAGCTTCTCCGCGGCGAGAGCCTGGAGAAGACCCTCGAGACTCGCGGAAGCCTGCCCCCCGCGGAGGTCGTCCTCCTCCTCGGGCAGGCCGCGCACGCCCTGGATCTCACGCACGAGGCGGGGATCGTGCACCGCGATTTGAAGCCGGCCAACCTCTTCCTGACACGCCGGGACGACAGGTCGCCGCGGCTGAAGATCCTCGACTTCGGCATCGCGAAGCTGGTGGCGCAGAGCACGCAGTCGATCAAGACCACGCGAAGCGTGGGCACGCCGGTCTACATGTCCCCGGAGCAGGTGCGCGGCGACGGCACGATTGATCATCGCGCGGACCTGTACTCGCTCGGCCACATCGCCTACGCCCTCCTCACGGGCGAGCCGTACTGGGAGACCGAGGGTCGGGACGGTCAGCTCTACTCCCTCCTCATGAAGATCGCCGCCGGAGCGAAGGAGCCGCCGTCGTCGCGAGCAGCAAAACGTGGCGTGACGCTTCCCGAGGCGTTCGATGCGTGGTTCGTCCGTGCGACGGCGCCCGATCCGGGCGACCGCTTCGACGCAGCGAGCGAGATGATCGCCGGGCTCGGTACGGCGCTTGGCGTCGACACGTCGTCACCCACATCCTTGAATCGGATCGTGCTCGACACGGCGCCGCTGTCCAAGCGCGCGCTGGGGCCGGACGCGGTCGCCGCGTCGACGCTCTCCTCCGGAGCTCCGGATGGCGGCGGTACCCACCCCTCCGTCGTCGCGCCGACGAGGCCGCAGCCGGCGCCCGCGACAAACTGGCTGATGGTGGGCAGCGTGGCCGCGCTCGGCGTCGCGGTGATCGCCATCGGTATCGGCGTGGCGGCGAAGAGCGTGTCTGGACGCGATCCTTCGGTCGGCGCGGTACCGGCGGCCGCAGGGTCGGCGTTGACGCCGCTTGGAGCGCCGCCCGCGGAGCGCGCTGCAGCGAGCGCGGGTGCGCCCGCGGTTAGCGCGAGCACCGCATCGACGTCCGAGCCCACTCCGGCCGCGCCGAGCCCGGCCAAGCCCGCACCCAGCGCCACCACGGCTGCGCGAGGTCCTGCGCGGCCAACGGCGTCCACGCGCCCGGTCCTGGCAAGGGGGAGCGTTCCGGCGGCCGCCACGGTGAACTGCGACCCGTGGTACACGCTCGATTCCAGCGGAAGACAGATCCCCAAGCCAGGGTGCAACTGATGCGACACGTCCTCATGGCGCTCCCGTTTGCGCTCGTGGTGGGGCTGGCTCCGTCGCCCGCGGTTGCGCAGGACGCCGAGGCGTGCACGCGCGCATTCGTCGACGCGCAGGCGCTCATGACACCGCGGAGCGCGAGGTTGCTCGAGGCGCGAGGCAAGCTGGAGCTGTGCTCGCGTCCCGTCTGCGGTAAGAACGTGCCCAGGCGATGCGCGGAGCTGCTCGAGGCGGTTCGCTCCAGGATTCCCTCCCTCGTGTTCGCCGCCACGGACGCAGGCGGCCGCGCCCTCACCGACGTCGCGGTCTCGGTCGACGGCACGCCGCTCCTCTCGCGGCTCGACGCGAGCGAGGTGGAGCTCGAGCCTGGCGAGCACGCGGTCACCTTTGCCACCGCGGGCGGCGCGCGAAAGGAGATCAAGCTCACGGTGGCGGATGGCGAGAAGGCGCGCCGGGTCTCCGTTGCGTTTGACGCGCCCCCGGTGGCAGCGCTTGTGCCTCCCGTGGCGACGGACCTCGTCGCCGTCGCCGCCGTCGAACCTTCGCCTCCCGGAGCTTTCCGAGATCCGGACGTCGAGAGCCCTGCCCGGTCGAGGACCCGACGGTACGTCGGCTTCGGTGTCGCCGGCGCAGGCGCCGTGGGTCTCGGGCTCGCGGGCTGGTTCGGGCTGAAGACGCGCTCTCAGGTCGATGAGGCGCTGACGTACTGCAACGGAACGAGCAACTGCCAGCAGAAGGCGGCCGACATCCTGGATGACGCGCGCGGCACGCAGAAGATCGCGATCGTGTCGCTGGTCGCGGGGGCGGTCGCGACCGGAGCCGGCGTCTATCTGATCGTTTCGTCGCCCTCCGCAAAGGCGCGGACCGGACCGATCGGTGTCGGCGCAGGACCGTCGGAGGTCTTCGTCCAGGGAGCCTGGTGAAGAGCGTCTTCGACGGCGTGGACGTCAAGCGGTGCGATCGTCTGGCCCGCGCCGCGGCCGTCGGTGATCATCGCGCTGGGATGGAGCTCGTGAAACAGCTGTGGCCGGCGCTCCAGACGCTCGTGCGGACGAGCCGCTCGATGGGGCGTCTCGCGCGATCCGAGGACCACGTCCACGACGTCCTCACGAAGCTCGTCGAGAAGCTCGGGGCCGAGCGAGGTCGGGCCCTCCAGCTCTACCCTGCATGGCGGGAGCGCCACCCCGACAGGACGCTCGAGGACTGGCTCCGCATCGTCACGACGAACGCCGTCCGCGACCACGTTCGGCACCACCTCGGCGAGCGCGTGGACAGCGGAGGGGAGGCGTCTGGCGTGAAGCGGCTCCTCAACGAGTTCACGGCCTCCCTGCCGGTCGAGGAGATCGGCGTCCGGCCGCCGATGACAGCTGCGCAAACGGCGCGGCAGCTCATGGAGTTCGCGAGCGCGCACCTGCCCCCGGATCAGAGCGCGGCCCTGTCGCGATGGATCGTTGGGGCGACCTTCGAGGAGATCCAGGGCGATCTCGCGCTCCCTGACGTCGATGCGTCCCGCAAGCTCGTCCGCGCCGCCTGCGACGCGCTGAGGTGGCGGTTCGCCCACGGAAAGCAGGGGGAGGGAGGAAAGTGACGTACCGCTTCACGGTTCGGCTGCCTGTCGCGTCTATCAGGGGGGGGATCTTCATGGTCCTCGACGCGTACGGGCGCACGGATATTCGTCCCGAGACCTCACGGATCGCCGATCAGCCTCGTCTTCGGGATGCATGCGATTGAAACAACCCGGACGCCTTGCGATCGGACGATCTGCTCGGTGCCTCGCTTTGTCCGCTGCACTTGTGGCTGCAAGCCTTCTTCCCCTTGGTGTCGGTGGATGCATCCCCGACATCACCCTCTGTGCCAACGTACGTGAGAAGGTCCGCCCCCCCGAGATTAGTGTGTGAACCCAGCAGGGCGAGACTGGCATGACCCATGACGATCGTGATGTCCTCGATGGCCGGGAGGCCCGAGACCCAGGTGACCGAGAAAGCG
>SXNL01000228.1 GCA_005777185.1 Myxococcales bacterium | reverse complement strand
CCGCGATGGTGCTGCAGCTCGGCTCGTCTTCGTCGGGCTCGGGCTCGGTCTCGGGCTCGGGCTCGACGTGAGGAAAACGAGGGGATGCCTCAGGGGGGACACCCCAGGCGGATCGAGGCGCAGTCCGAAGTAGTCCCTCTCGGCGAGGACCGTCCCTCCGTGGGCGAGCGCCGCGCAGAGATCGTGCGCCAGCGCCGCCGGCACGAAGCGATTGGTGAACATGAACGTGGCGTCCTGCGGGCCCTCGTGCAGCGAGACCACGAAGTCGGGCCGCTCGCGCTCGAAGACGCTGCGCACCGCGCGAGCCTCGAGTGTGCCGAACCTGGAGAAGTCGCGGTTG
Organism: Myxococcales bacterium; assembly: GCA_005777185.1. Lineage (GTDB taxonomy): Bacteria > Myxococcota_A > Polyangia > Polyangiales > Polyangiaceae > SXNL01. The sequence continues at coordinate 3,107 of SXNL01000228.1, read as the reverse complement.
ATGTCGTAGCCCTCCGCGTTGAAGCGCGACAGCTCGGCTGCGCCCACCGGGTTCACCGGCGTGACGACGACGAGGCGCACGCGCTCCGACGTCCACGCCTCGAGGATCTCCGGCACCGCGAGGAGCCCCGCGTGCTCGTTGCCGTGGACCCCGGCGAGCACGAGCAGCGTCCCCGCGGCGGCCCCGCGTGAGCGCACCGTGAGGATCGGGTGCGCGCGGTCGCGGTACGTCGCGGTCGCCTCGGTGTCGACGTCGAAGGCCTCGCCGTGGAACGCGCGGATCCTCTCGACGTAGCGATCGAGATCGAACGAGAGCGGCACGATCCCGAGCTCGGACTCGCGCACCGGATACGTCTCCGCGCGGCGAACGAGGTGGTAGCGCGCGAACTTCGCGAGGTCCCGGCGGACGGACGACCCCGTCCTCACAAGAGCCCCCGCACCGCCTCGATCTCCCGCACGGCGATCTGCCCCGCGGCCAGCACCTCCTCGTCCGCGGCGTGCGCGTCGAGCCGTGCCTTCACGCGCAGGTAGGCCTCGATGTACACGCGCTCCCGCCCGAGCCCGGGAGACGCGCCCGTTCCGCCCCGGAACGCGCGCTCGGCGACCAGCACCGCGTCGCGCGGCGGGAGGCCCCACCCGATGACCGCCTGCACGGCGTCCGCGAACGTCGCGCCGCCCCGCATCGCCCCCACGACGAGGTGACGCGCGCCGAGCTCGCGGCGCCGGGCGCTCGACAGGAAGCCGCCTCGCTCCTCGAGCACGAGCGCGTACCCCTCCTGATCGCACGCGCCTTTGGCCGTCCCCGCGATCAGGATCGCGAGGCCGCGGTTCGCCGCGCGCGCGCGAGGTCTCGCGTGGCCCTCGATCTCGTGGACGACGATCCGCTCCACGTCCCGCGCCGAGAGCGGGCGGCCCTCGGCGACGAAGATCTGCCTTTCCCCCACCGCGGCGAGCGACGCCAGGCCCGGGTGCGCCACCACCTCGAACGGGAGGCCCAGCGCGGCCACCCTGGCCCGGAGTCGCGAGACGAGGCTCCCGGGATCGCGCGCGTCGGACGAGATCACGCCGCGCGCCTCGGTCGACGGTTCCTCCGCGACCCACGCGCGCGCGCGCGAGGTCGCGAGCGCCGCGTCCGCTCCGTCGGCGCCGAGGGGGTCGCCGAAGCGCGCTTCCGCCAGCGGGCCGATCGCCGCCGTGCCCGCCGCCTCGGCGATCCTCGCCTCCAGGAGGAGCTCGCGCGCCTTCTCGAGGTGGAGGCGGGCGAGCACGCCGCGCTCCCGCTCCAGTCGCGCGCACGACGCCTCAAGCGCGCGGCGGGTGTCCGCGCGATCGTTCCTCGCGTACGTCCACGCGGGGACGACGGGTCGTCCGGCCTCGGCCTGGCGGACGAGGCGCGCGCGCTCCGCCGCGGCGTTCTCCGGCGTCACCGCGCCGAGCACGCGCGTGGCGCGCTGCGCGTCGACGAGGACCGCGCCCTCGCGGTCGACCCAGTCCGGGAGCGGCGGGCGCGGCGGCATGCGTGCGATGGTAGCGCGAATTGTCTTCCCCGCCGCGATCCCCCCGGCTAAACGTCGCAGGCGGATGAAGAAAAACTACGTCCTCGACACGAACATCCTCCTTCACGATCCGCGCGCGATCCACCGCTTCGAGGACAACAACGTCATCATCCCGATCTACTGCATCGAGGAGGTCGACCAGTTCAAGCGCGAGGGGTCCGAGCGCGGCCGCAACGCCCGCGCCATCGCCCGCATCCTCGACGAGCTCCGCGAGAAGGGCGGCTCGCTCGCCAAGGGGGTACCCCTCGACGGCGGGGGCGTGCTGCGGGTCGCCGTGCCGGTGAAGCGCCCCGAGCTGCCGACCGCCATCGACAAGGCGGCCATGGACCAGGCGATCCTCCAGACCGCGTTCGACGTCCGCGAGCAGGACGGGGGCCGCCCGACGATCTTCGTCACGATGGACACGAACCTGCGCATCCGGGCGGACGCGCTCGGCATGGTGTCCGAGAACTACGAGAACCAGCGCGTCGAGACCGAGGCGCTCGACACGGGCGTCAAGGAGATCGAGGTCGACGCCGGCGAGGTCGACCAGTTCTTCCAGGAGGGGCGCATCAAGCTCGGCGTCGAGCTGACGCCGAACGTGTGCATCCTCCTCCGTGACCGCACGAGCCCGAACCACACCGCCCTCGGTCGCTACGACGCGACGAGGAAGGAGATCCTCGCGCTCTCGACCCCGCGCGAGGGCGTCATGGGCGTGCGCCCGCGCAACAAGGAGCAGAGCCACGCCATCGATCTCCTCCTCGACGAGAACATCCGCCTCGTCACGCTGGTGGGCAAGGCTGGCACGGGGAAGACGCTGCTCGCGCTCGCGGCGGGCCTCAAGCGGACGCTCGAGGACGGCACCTACTCGCGGATGCTCGTCTCGCGGCCGGTGATGCCGCTCGGCCGCGACATCGGCTTCTTGCCGGGCGACGTGGACGAGAAGCTCTCGCCCTGGATGCATCCCATCTTCGACAACCTCGAGTTTCTCTTCTCGAGCGGCACGCGCAAGGGGCCCCGCGCGTACGCGGAGCTGCTCGAGAGCGGGCAGCTCCAGGTCGAGCCCTTGACGTACATCCGCGGGCGCTCGCTGCCCTCCCAGTTCATGATCGTCGACGAGGCGCAGAACCTCACGCCCCACGAGGTGAAGACGATCATCACGCGCTCGGGGGACGGCACGAAGATCGTGCTCACCGGCGACCCCCACCAGATCGACAACCCGTACGTCGACAGCGCGTCGAACGGCCTCACCATCGCGGCGGATCGCTTCCGCGGCGAGAAGATGGCGGGGCACATCGTCCTCAGCAAGGGCGAGCGCAGCGAGCTCGCGGAGCTGGCGGCGAACCTGCTGTAGGGCGGGGTGGAGGTGTCGCGACCGCGCGAGCGCGCGGGAGCGGCGCCTCGAGTGTCGCGGGGTGCGGGTGCGGTAGCAGGAGCGGGAGCGGGTCGACCGCCGCTGTCCGCTGTCCGCCGTCACTGCACGCGTATCAGAGGCCGGCCGCGCCGGCGGCGCCGAGGAGGAAACGGGGCATCGACGCGACTCCCGCGGGCGCTTCGGCGTGCAGGCGGGGAT
>SXNL01000227.1 GCA_005777185.1 Myxococcales bacterium | reverse complement strand
GCGCGAGGGGCTCGACCTGCCGGAGGTCTCGCTCGTCGCGATCTTCGACGCGGACAAGGAGGGGTTCCTGCGCAGCCCGAGGTCCCTCATCCAGACGATGGGCCGAGCCGCGCGCAACGAGCACGGGCGGGTCATCATGTACGCCGACACGGTGACGGTCGCCATGAAGGCGTCGATGGAAGAGACCTCGCGCCGCCGCACGGTGCAGGCCGCGTACAACGCGGAGCACGGCATCGTGCCGTCGACGATCGTGCGCGCCGTGATGAACATCAACCCCGCGGCGGGGACCATCGACTACTTCACGGTGCCGAAGTCGCCGGGCAAGGGGAAGAAGGGGAAGGCGGCGCTCGATCTGGTCGATCGGATCGCCGAGCTGAGGCTGGAGATGTTCGCGGCCGCGGAGAACCTGGAGTTCGAGACGGCGGCGCGCCTCCGGGACGAGCTGAAGAAGATGGAGGCGCTCGCGGGGGAGGGGGCGGTCGCGATGCCGAACGAGGCCGGTTTCGAGCCGTACGGTCGGAAGGCGAAGGCGAAGAAGGCCCGCGCGCGGCCGGACGCCCCCCCGGCGCGCCGGCCGGCGCGTGGGGCGAAGTAGGGCCCCCGGTCCGTCGTCTACAGCAGGTCTCCCCGACCCCTCCGCTTCAGCTCCTCCACCACAGCCCTCACGTCCTGCGCCCTCTCCTTCGGGATCACGAGCACGGCATCCTCCGTCTGCACGACGACCAGATCCTTCACCCCCACGAGCGCGATCATGCGCGCGCCGCCCCCCAGGTTCCGCACGAGGTTGCCGCTCGCGTCCACGAACAAGACACCCTCTCCTCCGCCGGCGTTCGCCGCTGCGTCCTTCGCGGCGAGGTCCCACGCCGCGTCCCAGCTCCCGACGTCGCTCCAGCCGAAGTCGCCCGGAACGACCGCGAGCTCCGCGGCCTTCTCCATCACGCCGTGATCGATCGAGATCGACGGCAACGCCGGGAACACCTCGCGGACGACGTCCGCCGCCCGCGGCGTACCGCTCGCCTCGTCGATGCGCGTCACGCCCGCGTGCACCTGCGGGAGGTGGCGCGCGACCTCTCGCAGCATGTCGGTGGCGCGGAAGAAGAACATCCCCGCGTTCCAGACGTGCCGGCCGCTCGCGACGTACGCCTCGGCGCGCGCGCGGTCGGGCTTCTCCACGAAGCGGACGACCCGCCTCCCGTGCGGGGGGAGGGGGTCGCCCGCCTCGATGTAGCCGTACCCCGTCTCCGGGCGTGTGGGGAGGATGCCGATCGTGGTGATCGTGCCGCGCGCGGCCTGATCCAGCGCACGCCCGAGCGTCTCCGTGAACGCCTGCTCGTTCGCGATCGCCTGGTCCGCGGGCAGCACCGCGATCACCGCGTCGGGCGCGCGGCGCGCCACGGTGACCGTCGCCCAGGCGACGCACGGGGCCGTGTTGCGGCCGACTGGCTCGAGGAGCACGTTGGCTTCGGGGACGCCGGGGAGCGCGGCGAGCGTGGCCTCGCGCAGGCGCGCGTTGGTCACGACGTACACCCGGTCGGGAGGGACGAGGCCCGAGATCCGCCGGACCGTCGCGGCGAGCAGCGACTCGTCCGTCGTCCCGAGCGGCAAGAGCTGCTTCGGTCGTGCTTCGCGCGAGGCCGGCCAGAAGCGTGTTCCCGAACCACCCGCCATGATCACCGCGTGGATCTCCATCGGGCCAGGATACCGGATCTGCCGAAAACTGGCTCCACGGCGGCCTCCCCCCCTAACGTGACCCCGTGTCCGCCTCGCTGCTTCGCGCCCTTCTTCTGGCCGTGCTGGCCGCCGCCTTCGCGTGCGTCCTCCCCGCGTGCGAGCTGGAGCACGGACCCGACCTCATCCGCGTCAGCGACATCCTCCCCCGCGAGGTCGAGGTCGGCGACCGTCTCGAGATCACGGGGGAGGGCTTCCCGCAAGGCAGGACGGCGCGCGTCACGCTCCGCGGCGACGTCCATCGCCCAGGCGAGCCCCGGCGGCGCGTCGTCGTGACGGCGGAGGGGCCGACGATATCGGCGTCGCGGATCGAGCTCGTGCTGACCGACGCGATGGAGGGGCAGATCTGCGACCACGGGGACGCCGCGCTCCACAGCACCTTCCGCGGCACGGTCGAGGTGGCCTTCGCGGCCGGAATGCGCGGCGCGCCGCCCGTCACCGGCACGCTCCGCGACGTGACGCTCGACCTCGTACCCGCGAGCGTGCGCGGTCACCGGATCGTCGAGAAGACGCGCGACGGTGAGGCCTTCGCGCGCTTCCTCGGCCTCGCGCTCGCGCCGCGCGACGGCCACATCGTCGTGACGGACGTCGCAGCGGGCTCGCGTGCGCAGCGGGCCGGAATCTCGAACGGCGACGTGCTCGCCAGCCTCGACGGGCTCAGGCTGCGTGACGTGTCGGACTTCGTGACGGCCGAGGAGCACACGTCGTTCGTCGGTGTCCTCGAAGGTGGCCGCGAGCACGCGGTGGAGATCCCGGTCGAGGGTTACGGGCCTCGCCTCCCGAGGGACGTCGCCATCGTCCTCCTCGCGGGCCTCGCCGCGCTCCTCGCGATCGTGGCCGTCGTCGTGGCGACGCCGCAGCCCCTCCGCTGGCTCGAGGCCCGCACGGCGAGCTCCGTGCGCGTCGCGATCGCGTCGAGGCGCCTCCCGGCCCCGCCCGTTGGCGTGCTCCTCGGCGTGCCCACGGTGCTGCTCACGGTCGGTCTCGGCGCGAGGATCGTGCCGAGCTTCGACGGCGACGTCGCGATCGCGCTCGTCGCGTCGACCGGCGCCGCTGTCCTCGCGAGCCTCCACGGTGACGTCCACGAGGGCCTGTCGCGAGGGCGGCGCTTCGCGGGGGCCCTGGTGATGGGCCTCGTGATCCTGCTCGGGTTCTCGCTCACGCTCGAGGCGCGCGGATCGCTCCGGCTCGCCGAGCTCGTCCGGACGACGAGCCAGCTGCCGTCGGACTTCGGTGCGTTTCGCTCGCCCGGCCTCCTGCTCGCGGCCGGGACCGTGCTGGCGGCGCTCGTCGCCGCGCGCGCGACGCGATCGACCGCGTCGACCCTCTCGTTCCTGTCCGACGCGGTCTCCGTGCCGCTGTTCGTCGCGCTCTTCCTGGGAGGGGCAGGCGTGTCGGAGCCGGAAGGCGTCGGGGCGAAGCTCGGCGGCGCTGCCATCTTCGTCGGGAAGTGCGTTGGGGTGGGCGCCCTCGTCCACCTGGCCACGCGCGCGTTCCCCGCGACGTGGAGGCGAGCGGTCCTGTGGCGAGGCGCCGCGTGGCTCCTCACGCTCGCGCTCGTCGCGCTCGGCGCGCACCTGGCCTGGACGCGACTCCCGCTCGGCGTGCTCGCGCGCGCGGAGGTGCCCCTTCTCCTCGCGTCGCTCCCCGGCGTCCTGCTGGCGCGCACGACCGCCCGCACCGTGTGGCTCGTCTTTCGCCCACGGATCACCCAGGACCACGCCGGGCTCGGCCCGGGCAAGAGCTGGCTCGTTTGATCGCCGGCGCACGCGCGTTCGCGGCTAGACTCCCGGCGCGTCCGTGAACGTCACGCCCCTCGTCCTACTGGTCACCCCGATCTGGCCCGCGATAGCGGCGGCGCTCGTCGGCCGCATCTCGCACCGCGCGCTCTCGCTCCTGATCTTCCTGCCTTCCGCGGCGCTCGGGTGGATCGCGGCGCGCGCCGTGTCGGGCGCCCCAGCCGTGGCTCGCTTCACGCGCGGGGGCGACATCGGCGGCGTCGACGTACACCTCGGCGTGCTCCTCGACAGGGGATCCGGGGCGGCCACCGTGCTCACGCTGGTGCTCTTCGCGACAGCCGTCAGCCTCAGCGCACGCGACCAGCGCGCCCTCCGGGAGGCGTGCCTCTATGCCACCGCCGCACTGCTCCTCGTCCTCGGCGACGGGCCCTTCACGACGGGGCTCGCGCTGACGCTCGGGCAGCTCTTCTCCCTCGTCGCGTCCACCGACAGCCGCCCCGCCACGAACGCACCGGCGCTGGTGGCGCGACGGAGCCTCTTCTTCTGCGCGATCTGGCTGGGCCTCGCGCTGTCGGCGGCGCCCGGGACGCCCGCACGCACCTCGGTGCCGTCGAGCCTCGTGGGGGCGCTCGTCCTCTCGCTGTGGGTCGTCTCGCGCGAGGCGCGGCCGGTCGGCGGCCGGGCGCGGCTCGCGCGGCTCGCGACGGGGCTCTTCGCGTACCATGTGCCGTTCGCCGCGTTCGTCCTGCGCCTGCAGGTGCTCGGCGCGGTCCGCGTCGAGCTCGTCATGACGTTCCTCGTGCTCGTCGCCCTCGGCCTCGTCCGCGCCTCCACCCTGGAGCGCCGAGGCGTGCTCCCCACGCTGGTCGCGGGCCTGATCGAGCCGTTCGCGCGCGCGGTCGTGTCGATCGATCGCTGGGTCCTCGTCCCGATGTGCGCGTCGCTCGCCGCGGCCGCGGAGCTCGCGGGGCACGTCCACTCCTTCCTGGAACGCGACCTCGCCGACCTCCCGGTCCGCGCGATCGAGCGCGTCGTCGTGCGCGTGAAGGAGCGACGCGGGGCCCCTGCGGTTCGCGACGCCGGGCGCGCCCTCACCCGAGGGAAGCTGCCCGTGATCCTCGGGAGCTCCATCCTCGCGGCCGCGCTGGTCGCGTCTCCGCGGTCGGCTCTCGCCGCGCCCGCGGGAGAGCTCGCCGTGACCCCCCGGCCGGGGGCGCTGCTCGTCCTCTCGCCGCAGGCGGACGGTCGCTCCCAGGGCGAGATCTTGCTGACCAACCAGGGGAACGAGCCCCTCGTGATCTCCCGTGTCTCCATCCGCGGCGACGAGGACGACGTGAGATCGCCGCCCGGGCTGAGCGTCGTGGCCGAGGAGTCCCTGCCCATGATCATCGGCCCGCAGCACGCGCGGAAGGTGAAGGTCGAGTGGGCACCCCCACCCGGCACGAAGGCGCGCGAGGCGTGGGGCCACGTCATCGTCACGTCGACCGACGAGCGTCGCGGTGAGGTCGCCGTCGGATTCGTCGCGGACGCGCGGCCGTTCGTTCTGCGTCACGTGTTGACGCTCCTCGTGCTCCTCCCGCTCGCGGCGGCGATGCTCGCGTTCGGGGCCGCCTCGAAGCGCGCCGGTTGTCCGCGATGGCTACGCGGCGTCGCGATCGTCATCCCGCTCACGGATCTCGCCCTCCTCGGGCTCGCGGCGTCGCGCTTCGACCCGACGCTCACTCGCGCTCACGGCAACGAGGGCCTCCAGCTCATCGAGCGCGCGCCGTGGATCCCCGGGATCGGCGCGGAGTACTTCGTCGCGGTCGACGCGCCCTCGCTCCTCTTCTCGCTCATCGGCGTGCTCGCGCAAGTCGCGGTCGGCTGGCTCTGGCAGCGCGATCCCGGGGTGCAGCCCTTCGCCATCGGCGCGGGGTTCGTGGCGCTGGGCTTCGGGCAAGGCGCGACCGTGGCGCACGACGTCTTCCTGTTCGCGTTCCTGCTCGCGGGCCTGTTCCTCGCTCTCCCGCTCGTCGTCGCGAGCTCGCCGTCGCGCTCGATGGCGGTGGCGCCGTCCGGGCAGGCCGCCCTGCGGCTCGCGGTGTTCTCGTCCTTCGGCGTGGTGCTCGTGGTGTCCGGCCTTCTCCTCCTCCACCACGCGAGCGAGCGCGCGTTCCTGGCCGACGGCTCCCTGGTCGAGCGGAGCGCCTCGATGGCGGAGCTGGCGCGCGTCACCTTCTTCTCGCGCGTGACCCCTGGCTGGGGGCTGCCCGTCGCGAAGACGAGCTTCGTCCTCCTCGTGGTGGGCTTCGGCCTGCTCGGCGGTTTCTTCCCCCTGCACGTGTGGCTGCCGCCGATCGCCGAGGAGACGTCGAAGCCCGCGCTCATCGTCGTGGTCGCGTCCGCCACGCGCGTGGGGTTCCTCGGCCTCCTGAGGGTCGCGTTCCTCATCCTCCCGGAGGCGTGCGCGTGGGCGCAGGGGACGCTCGTCGCGATGGGGTCCGTCGGCGTGCTCTACTGCGCGCTCGCCGCGCTCGCGGAGCGTAGCCTCGCGAGGCAGCTGGCGTACGCGGTGACCGCGCAGGCCGGTCTGGGCCTGGCGAGCCTCGCCACGCTGTCGGGGCCGGGGGTCGGCGCGGCCCTGGTGCTCTTCATGGCGGCGACCGCGAGCACGATCCTCGCCGCGGTCGTCCTCGAGTACATCGACGCGCGCGTCGGCACACTCGACGTGCAGAGGCTCGGGTCGCTGCGGGCCTGGGCACCTCTCCTCGCGCTCGCATTCGGGCTCACCTGGCTGGGGCTCGCGGGGTCCCCGGGGCTGTTCGCGTTCTGGGGCGAAGTGCTCGGGATGATGGCGCTCCTCGCCCACCACGCGACGTTCTTCGCGATCGCGGCCATGGGCCTCGTGGTGCTCGCGAGCGCGCAGCTGCGCGCGGTACGGCGCGTCGTCTTCGGGGAAGCGGCCCCCGAGGTCCGGGCGGGACTCCGCCACTCCGGAGACCTCGACGGTCCGGAGTTGCTCCTCTTCCCGACCTTGATCCTGCTCGTGCTCCTCGGGCTCTCGCCCGCGCCGGTGCTCGCGATCGTGCAGGGCGCGGTGCGCGACGCCGCGATCTTCCTGCGCGCGGCGAACTGAGGGATCACCCCTTCGGGCGCGCCCACACGCCGAACGTGTACTTCCCCTTGCCCACGCCGTCGACCTCGACGTGGAACTCGTAGGTGATGTCCTCGGTCACGCACCACGGCCTGTCGCCCTCTATGATGGCGACGGGCCCGCTCTGGTTGTCGGCGGCGATCGCGCCGCCCACCTTCTCGACCAGGATGTCGATGTCCTTGATGCCGGCGTCGGCGACGGCGAAGTACCGGTAACAGAAGCCCGACAGAAGCTTGAGCGTGAACGTGTCGCGCTTGTCGTGGACGTGGTGGAGGTGTCCGTCCGCGGGCTTGGCGTACTCCGCGAGGCCCGTGGACGCGCCGCACTTGTCGACGAGCGAGGCGAAGTCCTTCTTGTGGTCGCCCGTGATGGCCACCGTCTTCCAGCAGTCCCCGTCCTTCACCGACGCCTTCGGAAACGTCGTCTTCGCCACCTTCTTGTCGAAGAGCGGCTTCATCTCGATTGCGACCGCGGCCTCGTTCGGATCGTCGGGGACGGGATCGTCCGTGGCGGGCTTCGCCGCCGTGGAGACCCCGGTCGCGGTCGGGGTGGCGTGCGCCGTCGCCGCGGCCGCACCCGACCCGGCGGGCGTGGCGGACGCGGTGGGCTCTGCGCGTGCCGTCTCGGGGGCCTTCCGCTCGCCGCAGCCCGGGAGAAGCGCGAGGGGGATCAGGAGGGCGATTCGCATGGTGCCGAGACTAACCCGAACCCGGTACGATGCCGATCATGAATCACGGCAGAGCCGGTCTCACGCTCGTCCTGGCTTCCCTTCCGGTCCTCGCCTGCGGATCGCCGGGTGCTCCCGCCGCGACGCCGGCTTCGTCCGCCGCCGGACCGCCCGCGATCGCGAAGGCCGGATCCTTCGCCAGCGACGTCGCGTGGCTCGGCAAGTACGGGAAGATCGTCGTGCTCGAGGCGCCGGCCGAGCGCGGCAAGGTCGCGGTGGCCCCGGGGTGGCAGGGCCGCGTGATGACGAGCGCCTTCGACGAGGCGGCGCCGGGCCTCGGGTTCGTCCACCGGAGCTTCATCGAGGCGGGCAAGACCGGCACGCCATTCGACAACTACGGAGGCGAGGATCGGTTCTGGCTCGGCCCGGAGGGCGGGCAGTTCGGACTCTACTTCCCGAAGGGGAAGCCGTTCGCCTTCGCCGAGTGGCAGACGCCCCACGAGATGCAGGAGGGCGCATGGCCCGTGACGCGGGAGTCCGGGTCCGCGATCACGCTCGCGAAGCGCGTGACCGTGGACAACTGGACGGGCACGCGGTTCGTCGTCGACGTCGAGCGGGAGATCTCCGTGCTCTCAGGGGCCGCCGTCGCGGCGTCGCTCGCCGTCAAGCCGGAGGGCCTCGCGAAGGTCCGCATCGTCGCCTACCAGACGCGAAACCGCATCACCAACGCCGGCGAGGCCGCCTGGAAGCCCGAGACGGGGCTGCTTTCGATCTGGATCCTCGGCATGTTCAACCCGGCGCCCGACATGCACGTCCTCGTGCCGTTCGAGAAGGAGGGCGCCGGAGAGATCGTCAACGATCGCTATTTCGGCAAGGTCCCTGCCGATCGCCTCTCGGTACGGCTCGACAAGGGCTTCCTCGACTTCGTGTGCGACGGCAAACACCGGAGCAAGATCGGGCTCGGGCCCGCGCGCGCGAGGTCCGTCCTCGGGAGCTACAGTCGTCACGAGAAGCTCCTCACCCTCGTGAAGCTGGCGGCCCCACCCCGCGGCAGGTACGTGAACAGCATGTGGGAGCAGCAGAAGGATCCCTACGGCGGCGACGCGATCAACAGCTACAACGACGGGCCGACCGAGCCCGGGAAGCCCGCGCTCGGAGGATTCTACGAGATCGAGTCGAGCTCGCCCGCGGCCGAGCTCGCGAAGGGGGCCTCCCTCGAGCACGTCCACGCGACGTTCCACTTCACGGGCGAGGAGCCGGCGCTCGACGCGATCGCGCGCGCCGTCCTCGGGATCGCGCTCTCCGACGTGGCGAGGTGACGCGCCAAGAACGGGCTTGCCCTCCGGCGCGAAGGCCGCGACACTCCCGCCCGTGGCAGCCCGGAAGAAGCCCAGCGCAAGGGTCGAGCTGACGCGCCTCCTCGCGGGGCGTGTCACGACGAAGAACGCGGACCAAGTGTACACGCTGGCGCTCGCGCTCTTCGAGGAGATCACCTTCGCGGCGAGGCCGACCGAGGCGTCGTTCCACCTCATGGCCCGCGGCTTCGAGGCGGCGGCGGCCCGCGGGCACGCCGCGGCGTGGCTCGATCTCGGGCGCTGCCGCTGGAACGGCTGGGGCGTGCCCGAGGATCGCGAGGCCGCGCTCGAGGCGTACACGACGTCCGCCGAGCTTGGCTCCGTCGAGGGCGCGTACGCCGCCGCGTACAACCTCTACTGGGTCTTCGAGGAATATCCGGCCGCGCACCACTACGCGTGCCTCGCCCTCGGGGGGGGCGACCCGACGGGAGGCGTGCACTACCTCCTCGGGCTGATGGCGTTCCACGGACGGGGCTGCCCGGCGAGCCTCTCCGAGAGCGTCGCTCGCCACAAGGCCGCGGCCGCGCGCGAGAACCTGGACGCCATGTTCGAGCTGTACGTCCTGTTCTCGACCGGTCAGGGCGTGCGAAAGAACGAGCGACGCGCGCGGGAGTGGCTCTGGAAGGCCGCCGAGGGGGGCCACCCGAGGGCCACCTACAACCTGGGTGCCTTCTACGCGACGGGGAACGGGGTCGAGAAGGACGCACGCGCTGCGGTGAAGTGGTACGGACGATCCTCGTCGGCGGGGAACGCGCGGGCTTCGGCCACGCTCGGCGCGATGTACCTCCTCGGGGACGGGGTGAGGAAGGACGCGCGGCGATCCCGTGAGCACCTCGCGCGAGCCCGCGCCCAGGGGATGGATACGGACGCGTTCCTGGACGCCGTCGGAGCGCGCTGAGCCACGCCGCCCGACGGGTATCGTCTCATTTTGAGGCGTCTCACACCGAGACAGTTGTTCCAAGATGAAGCGACTGAAATGACAGGGATCCATAAATTTCCAGTGAAATTGACGGCCTGACTGTTGCTTAAGGTTCGGTGACACACTCCTCGGCTGGGCTCATGGCTCGCCGCATGCGCCATCGAAATACCTGATGTGGCCGGGGGCCGCGAGGGGCCGTTCTTGTGTCCTGAGCTTCCGATCCATGTCGGGAAACCTATGCCCGAGGTCGAGGATGCACTCTCCGCACGTGAACGACGAGGTCGATGACAGCGCCAAGCGGCGCTTCTTTCAGCAGCTCTTCTTCTGGGTGCCCTTCGCGCTGGGCCTGATCGCCCTGGGCGTCGGCGCGGTGGTGACGGAGTGGGTGCCCAGCGCCGGAGCTCGCGACGTGCAGGCAGCGCTCTTCGCCGCGAGCGGGTTGCTCAATATCGCCGCAGGGGGTGGGAGGATGCGCTCCTCGCTCGGGTCGAACTTCACAGGCGAGGAGGGGGGCGCGGGGTCGCGCCTCACCGCGGGGTTCGTGATGGTGTGGGGTCTCATGGGGCTGGCCCTCGCGTACGTGGTCGTGGCTGGCGGCGACGCACCGGGCTATACCCAGGGGGGGAGGCCGTCGGGGCTCTGACGCCGAGGGTCACTGGGCCACGCGCGCGTTCAGCGCGCGGAGCCGGCGGACGACCACGAGGAGGATTTCCTCCTGGATGTGCGGTCTGCGCGCCATCAGCTCCCCGAGATCGGCCGCGCGAAGGCGGAGGAGCTGGGTCGGCTCGACCGCGATCGCCGACGCGGACCTCGCCTCCCGGTCGATGACGGACAGCTCGCCGAAGAACTCGCGCGGACCGAGGGAGGCGATCTCGGCCGCGCCGTCCTTGATGGCGATCTTGCCCGACACGATGACGTACATGTCCTCTCCCGGATCTCCCTTGGAGAAGACCGTGGTTCCCGCCGGTGGCTCGACCATCTCGACGATCTCGGCCACGCTCCTGAGGTCGTCGCCGAGGAGCTCGTCGAACAGCGGCACGCTGCGCAGGAAGCGCATTCGCTCGAACAGCGGGATCAAGGGTCCGTCCTCGGCGTGGATATCGGGGTGCTGCTCCCTGGCGCGATCACCGTAGGTCAGCATCGCACAGACGCGGAGCGTCTGGTCGCCCTGCGCGACGATCCAGCCGAGGGGATCGTCCATCGCGTGCGGGTCGAAGAGCTCGACGCGGCGGGCCTCGCGGATGCGCTCCTTGAGGGTCAGGCGATCGAAGAGCGGGACGACGGTGCGGGCGAGCCTCGCGGGGAGCGCCGTCTCGAGCAGCTCTGCGACCTGCGCCTCCATGGGTCCGGGCGCAGGGCGGCGCATTCCGGCCTCGACGCTGTTCGTGAGCCGGCGGCTCGCGAACAGGGACAGGAGTCCGAGCACCCGCGCGCGCGACGCTCGGAAGCGCAGCTCGAGCTCGCGGCCGAGGAACGCGAACGTCGGCGCGATTTCCCAGTCCGGCGTCCCGTCGTCGTGCGCGACGCCGGCCAGGAGGGAGAGCCAGCGGTAGCCGGCGCGCACCTCGCGCTCCAGCAATGGCTCCACCACGCGGAGCGGGAGGACGGTCCCGTCGTCGGCGCCGGACATGCGCGCGAGCGCCACCGTCGCGCGCTCTCGCACGGTCGCGTCGTCGTGCGCGAGCAGGCGGGCGAGCGGCTCGTCGTCACGTCCGTCGGCGCGGGGCTCCCCGTATCGCACGCTGGCGGCGGCGAGATCGAGGGCGCCGCGGCCCCAGCGCACGAGGTGCGCGATCGCGCCCTCGGTGGTCCTCGCGTCGGCGAGTAGCGGCCCGACGTCCGCCAGCAGGCCGCGCGCGCGGATCCGGCCCGCGGTCTCGAGGGCCGCGAGCCGGATCGCGAGATCGTCGTCGGCCAGCAGATCGCGCAGCGCGGAGAGGACGGACGGCTCGCTGGCGGTTCCGGGGCCGATCGCGTCCAGCGCGGCAAGCCGCGCGAACGGGTCCGGATCGCGGAGGAACGGCACGAGCCCGGCGCCGCGCGCGATGCCCGCGGGCTCCTCCGTCCTGGCCAGCGCCACGCGCGCCTCGGCGCGGACGCGCGGATCGGAGTCGTCGGTCGCGGAGACGAGTCGCGCCCTCGCCTCCGCGCCCGGGTTGCGGGCCGACGCGAGCGCGCGCGCCGCGGCGCGGCGAACGTCGGGGGCGGGGTCGTCCGTGAGCAGGGTCGCCACCCCCTCCGCCCCGGTCGCCCCGATTCGCGCGAGCCCCTCCACCGTCGCGACGCGCACCGCCGAGGAGGCGTGGTCGAGCCCGCGTGGCAGGAGGAGCACGGCGAGGGGCCGGTGCGTGCTCACGAGCAGCTCGGCGGCGAGGAGCGCGCGCCCCTCGTCTTCGCTCGCGAGATCCTTCGCGACGAGGAACGCTGCCTGCGCGTCGAGGTCACCCACGGCCGCGTCGTCGACCGGTGCGTCGAGGTGAAGGTGGCGGTCGTCGATCGCGCGGCGCAGCGCGGACACGTACGCGCGCCGGAGGCCGAGCGCGATCACGAGCAGGAGCGTGCCGGAGAGGACCAGGGTCAGCGCCGAGAGCCAGCGGAGATCCGTGCCGTCCGGAAGCGCCGCGAGGGCGAGGGCACACGTCGCGTACGCGAGCGGCGCGAGGACGCCTCGCGACAGCGCGCGTGCCTGCGCGCGCTGCAGGATGGGCACGGGGGTCTGGGTCTGCTCCATCGCCGACGAGAACAGCGCGCCCTTCAGCGTGCGATCGCTCCCGCGCAGGATCACGACGGCCCAGAAGCCCGGCGCGAGGAGCGCGACGACGGCCGCGAGGACGGTGATCGCGGGCGTGACGAGCAAGCTCCGCACCGCGCCGAGCCGCGCGAGGAGGCGGCTCGACACGAGGAGCTGGAACGCGAGCCCGATCGCGCTCGTCACGCCGTAGAAATGCCCGAAGAACGTGGTGATCTCCGCCTGTGTCGTCAGGCGCTCGCGCGCGGCAGCGAGGAGTTGCACATCCATCAGCTGCTCGGCGAGCAGCGCGAGCACCGAGAGGACGAGGCACACCCGGAGCAGCCGCACCCGGGCGACGAGGGAGAGGCCGGCCCGCCAGCTCGCGAAGAGGCCGGTCGGCGCGCCCGCGCGCAGCGAGGCCGCCGGGAGGTCCATCCGCGCGATCATGCGCACGAGCGCCGCGGCGCCGAGGAGGAGGAAGGGGCCGAGCACGAGGAGCCCCGGCGCGCCCACGTGCTTCACGAGGTGCGGCACGAGCAGGCCCCCGAGCGTCCACGCCACGCCCGCGCCCACGCCCGCGATGGGGAGGATCCGTCGCGCCGATCGCGGGTCGACCGTCCCCGACACCACGCTCCAGGTCTGGATGAGCACGAGCCCCGCCGTCGTCTCCACGACCACGTACGTGGCGAACGGGGCGGCATGGAGGTGCGCTGCGATCATCAGCCGGCAGACGACGCACGCGATCGGCGCCAGGATCAGCGTCACGCCGGCGAGCCGCACCGGGCCGAGGCGCGCGGCGCCGGCCACGGTCAGGGCGGACATCGACGCGAGCGCGAGGGCCGAGACCGCGAGCGCCCAGGGGATCGCGGTCCTCGGGTACGCGGCGAGGAAGATCCCGCCCTGCGCCGCCTTGAGGAGGACGAGCGCGGCGGACGACACGAACACGAGCGCCAGCTGCCTGAGCGCGGGCCGCGCCTCTCCCTCGCCGAGCCCGAGCAGCGTGCTCACGGGCGTTTCGGCGACCCTGCGCTCGGGCCTGCGGGCGGCGTGGTGCCGCTCGCGGCCGGCGTGGCGGAGGCGCTCGCGGCGGCCGCCGCCTTCTCCGTCTCCACGACCCACGCCGGGCGCTTCTTGTCGGGCGCACGGAGCTCGCAGCCCTCGTTCCTCGCGATGGGCCCGTCGGGCACGAGGTACCCGTCGTAGACGCCCGGCGTGCCCGACACGTTCGCGGGCCCCTTGCAGCCCTGCGCGATCCACGTCGCGAGGAGCGCGATCTCCTCGTCGCGCATGGTGGGCAGTCCGAGCGGCATCCCGCGGAGCCCGTCCTTCGGGTACGGCGGGAGCGCGTGGTCGGCGAAGGGGGCGATCTGATCCCTGCGCGCCTCCAGCCGTCGCCTCAGCATCGCGAGCACGAGCGGGGCCGCCCTCTCTCCCGGTCGCGGGACGAGCGCGCTCACCCGCTTCCCGGTCGCGTCGACGTAGCCCGACACGAGCGCCTCGTACGTGCGCAGCTGTAGCTCCTGCCCGCGGAAGCCGAGCCCCCCCCGGTTGCCGGGCCCGGGATCCTTCTCGTGATCGTTCATGTGGCAGTGGACGCACACGCGCCCGAGCACACGCTCCTTCATCTCCTCGTAGGGTACGGGGCGCGCGAGCAGCGCGGGCGGTTCGAGCGACGGTGGGGGGGGCGCGGCGGCGAGCGCCGGATCCGCGAACAGGAGGAAGTCGCGGAGGGCCTCGGCCTCCCCCCGCGACACGCTCACGTTCGGCATGGTCGTCCACGGCGCGACGCTCCGCGGGTCCATGATCCAGGCGACGAGGATCTCGGGCCGCGTTCGATCGCGGACGTGGCGCAGGTTGGGCGCGAGCGCGGCCACGGAGCGCGCCGACTCGAGCTGCACCAAGGGCACCCCCAGATCCACGTTGCCGAACGTGTGGCAGCCCGCACAGCCCTTCGCCGAGAACACGCGGCGACCCTCTTCGAGCCGGGCCGCGTCCGGGCGCGGGGGCAAACGCGGCGGGGCGTAGCCGGCGGCGGTCGGATCCGGAGCGCGCGCCATCGCCGCGAAGTAGCGGCCGAGGGTGGTGATCTCGTCTGCGGTGAGCGCGTGCCGGATCATGCTCTCACCGAGGAGCGGCCGCACGTCGTGCGGTTCGCGCAGGAACGCGAGGATCCAGTCCCCGCGGACGCGGGCGCCGAGCAGGGTGAGGCTCGGCACGTCGCGCAGGTGCTCGATGTTGCGCTGGTAACGCTCGAGGATTCCCTTGCCGTACTTCTTCTCGAGCTTGGCCCACTCCTCCTTGCGCGGATCGAGGCCCTTCAGGAACACGTGGCAGCTCGTGCAGTGGAGCGGGCGTGCCGGGGCCTCGATCGCGTCCACCGTGTGGCAGCGCGCGCACTGGTGCTTGCGCAGCACGGCCGCGCCCGCGGCGATCGCGGCGTCACGCGCGGCCTCGTCCCAGGGGGTGAGCGCGAACGGGGTGTCCGATGGAGCGCCCGCGTCGGCGGCGGCGGGTCTGTCCTTCGGGGGACACGCCGCGACGCCGGAGAGCCCCAGAGCGAGCATGACCGCCGTGGCGACCGTCCGGGTGGCGGATCTCGCGTGGGCGATCACGGCGCCGAAGGTACCACAGGGCGGTCCCGTGTCCGGCGTCCGGAGTCCGCGTGCGGCTGTCCGGGGAGGGCTGCCGTGAGATCCTGGGCGTCCACTGTCCGCGGGCCGTTTCGTGTATCCTCGCGGCATGCGCCGCGTCCATGCCACGGGATCGCTCCTTTGCCTCTCGCTCCTCGCCGCGTGCGGCGGCAACCCACCCCCTCCCGCGAAGCCGATCAACGTGGCGTCCGCCGCGTCTGTCGCGCCACCTCCACCTCCGCCACCGACGCGCGCGCGATGGGTGTTCTCGTACCCCGAGAACGGGCTCGTCGGGAAGGCCGACGCGGGCGACGCGGGCACGCTCTACGTGGGCGGGAACGGGCGCCGCGCGCTGGTGAAGGGAGATGGACCGATGGTCGACGCGCCCACGCTCGCGCTCGAGGATCTCATCGGGGTCGTGCGTGACGACAAGGGCCGCTTCGTGTTCGTCGCCCGCGACGGCGACGTCTTCACGGCGAAGGAGCCGCTCGGCGATCTCGGCGAGGCGCGGCCGGGCCCGCTCCCAGAAGGGCCCGTGCTTCAGCGCCTCGGATCGCCCACGACGGGCAAGGTGGCGATCATGGGGATCTCCCCGGCAGACCAGAAGCTCTGGCGTACCTCCGACTTCGGCGTGACATGGAAGCCGGTCGACTACGCGGGCCCGAGCAAGCCCTACGGTCGCCCGGTGGCCGTCCAGCTCGACGGCAAGGGAGGCGGCCTCCTCCTCCACTTCCCCCAGCGCCTGTTCGTGACGAGCGACGACGGCGGCACGTGGACGCCGGTGACCTCGCCCGGGATCGGCGCGCGGCGGCTGATCAAGGACGGCGCGGGCAAGATCTTCCTCCACGGGGCGAGCAACAAGCGCGCGAAGCTCGAGGGTGGCAAGCTCGTACTCTCGACCGATCCGATCGAGCCCGTGTACAAGCCGCCGACGAAGACCGCGCGCTCCTTCGACGAGCGCACCGAGATCTTGTCCCGCCTCGCGGGCGACCGCCTCGTCGAGATGACGCTCGTCGTGCCCGAGGGCAAGCGCGTGGGCGAGTTGACGGTGCGCTCGGTCAAGCTGGGCGATCGCTTCGGCGACAAGGACAAGGGCGCCGTCGCGCCCGACCTCGCCAGCCGATCGATGTCCGAGCTCGTCGCGGGACACGGCGCCGACCTCCTGTACCTCCGCAAGGACGTCGAGGTGGACGCCGACAAGGGTGACAAGGGTGACAAGGGCGACCTCGACCTCGACCGCGACGAGGACGAGGACGCCAAGACCACGACCCTGTTCGTCAGCCGCGATCACGGCGCCACCTGGAAGAAGGACGCGACGCTCGACGGCGTCCGCCCTCGCGAGGACGGCGAGGCTCACGTCGTGGCCGGCCCGAAGGGGTGGGCCTACGTCACGGGCCTCTGCCCGCACGACGCGTCGTCGGGGAGCTCGTGTGGCCACAGACAGATCCGCCCCGCGGGCGCCGCCGCCTTCGAGGACATGGTCTTCTCCGAGGAGTTCGCACCCGCGGAGTTCGCGTTCGACGAGGCCCGCGACAAGGTCTACGCGCTCGGCGTCAAGGACGACACGAAGCACGTGTACGAGTCTCCCCTCTCGAGGAACAAGTTCACGCGCACCAAGGTCCTCGACGTCTCCGATGGCACGCCCACCGCCATGACGGTGGACGCCAAGGGCACGCTCCGGGTGTTCCAGTACCTGGCGCAGAGCAGCCCGAAGGTGGGCCCGCACTGGGTGCTCCAGCGCCGTGACGCCGAGGGCAAGGAGCTGCCGAAGCTCCACCTGTCCATGGATCGCGGGACGATGGCGTTCGCGGGCGCGCGCGGGCTCCTCTTCGCACACGATCGCGCCTGGGAGACGGACGACGGCGGCGAGTCGTGGATCCGCGTCGCGAAGAACGGGCAGGCGAGCGACCTCGCGTGCACCGACGCCGGGTGCGTGAACGGCGGCGCGCAGCGCGCGGGGTGGGATCTCCCCGTGATGCGGGGACAGGAGAAGACGACCGCCCAGGCCGAGCCGCCGAAGTTCGTGCCCGTGGCGAGCCCGCAGCGAACGCCGGACCCGCCCGCGCCGCCCCCCAGGATGGAGCTCGTGTGCAAGCCGGCGGGTGCCGCCACGCCGATCGCGCAGGTCCCCGGGACGGAGCTCCTCGACGGCCGCGTGCCGGAGGCGCGCTGGGGGAGCATCAAGCGAGGCGACGACGGCAAGGTGTCCATCGTGGTCGGCAGCAAGACGGCCGTGCGCGAGCTCGGGCTCCTCGGCCCGCAACCGAAGGATGTCAAGAACGGTCCCGAGTATCGCCACGGCGATCGGGTGATGCCGGAGGGGATCGTCGCGGCGCGCTACAGCTTCGCACCGAAGTCGACGACCGGGACGTTCAACCCCGTGGACGTCGAGCTCGCGTGGTGGTCGGCCGCCACGGGCAAGGTGTCGAGGCACACCCTCGCGAAGATGAAGCCGTTCAAGGTGTCGCGGTACGGCTTCAACGGGACGCCGCAGATCGTGGACGGAGGGCTGCTCTTCCAGACGGCGTACGGCGAGCCGGTGCACTTCATCAAGGAGGATGGCAAGGTCGAGACGCTCGCGCTCCCGTCGGCGGGCGCGCTGAGGACGGCGCTCCGCGCGGGCAAGCGCTGGATCCTGTCGGAGTGGGACAGGGGCCTCGCGAACCTCACGTGGTCGGACGACAACGGCGCGACCTGGACCCAGCGCGCGTGGGGCCTGGACGAGTACGGCGGGTCGATGCAGCTCACGCTGCTCGGGACGAAGCCCGCGATGACCGTGGCGCATCCGGGGATGCCGACCCTGCTGTTCCCGCTCGACGGCGCGATCCCCGACGATCCGCCGGCCCCCGTGGTGGCGACGCCGTCGCAGTCGGACACTGTGTGCGACGCGCAGGCGGCGCGCGGGCGCATCACGGCCAACATCCCGTTCGACCGGCGCGGCGGGCTGAAGATGAGGATCGATCCGTTGCCCGCGGAGAAGGACAAGGCGCCGGTCCTCCTGAACGCGACGACGCGCGTGTCCCACGACACCGCCAGCGGGAAGCCGTGCACGGCGGCGTACCTGATGAGCGGGGCGCAGACGGCGTTCCTGTACCCGGAGGCGAAGGGCGCGTGGTCCGCGTGGAGGTTCGTGCGCGCGACGGCGCCGGCGGCGCCGGGGAAGGCGCCGGCGTACTCGGCGGAGCCGATGACGTGCGCGCCGGTGCTGGCGGTGGCGTCGGCGACGACGAGGCCGTAGCCGGGAGGTACCGCCGGGAGGGTTCCGCGCGCTCGCGTTCGCGCGTCCGGGTATACCTGGGTATACCAAAAGGTATACCAGGTATACTCGGACCCCTCCGGCGCGCGCCGTGCCTTGAAAACGGCCCGATCCGCGTTCGCGCAGCCAAACCAAGTTTCGATGGTCTCGAAAATCTCCTCTCCGCGCTCGCCGCCGCGGCGCGTTCCCAGGCGTGCCCGTCCGGTGTTACCCTCGCGGCACGATGCCCGCCCGTGACGCCCCCCTGCTCGTCCCCGCAGCTGCACCCACGCTCTCCCGGAACGCGAGGCGCGCCAGGGCGCTGCTCGACGTCGTCGCCGCGCGGAAGGTGGACGTGACGCGCGCGTTCTATGACATCGGCGTCGCCCTCCGCGAGCTCTTGCGCAAGAAGCTCTACGTCGCGCTCGGGCACTCGAGCTTCGACGCGATGCTCCGCGCGCACGCCGTGATGAGCAAGGCGTTCGCGTTCCGCCTCATCGGCGTGGTCGACGCGTTCTCCCGGCGCGAGGCGATCGAGATCGGGCAGAAGAAGGCGATGAGCCTCGTCCGCCTCGCGCGGGCGACGGCGGCCGCCGATACGCCGCGCGGGCTCGCCGAGGGGAGCGTCATCGTCGGCGGCAAGGCCACCCAGGCCTCGGAGCTGTCGGCCGCCGCGATCGAGCGGCAGGCGCTCCGCGTTCGCCGCAACCGGCGCGCGGCGAAGGACGATCCCGTACGCGAGGCCGCCCACGACGCGGCGAGGCGGGCGCTCGCGATCCTGCGCCGGCGGAAGGTCCGCGCCAGGATCGACGTGCAGCCGCGCAAGGGGAAGTACGTCGCGGTGATCGAGATGCCGATCGAGGCGCTGACCCGGTTCGTGGAGGCCGGGGCCGGGTAGTCGTCCAGCTCGTCCGCGCGCGCGAGGTCGATAGCGCTCGCGGCGCTCGCGGCGCGCCAGGGGCAATGCCGATCGGTTAGGCGCGATCCAGCGCAAGAGAAGGGGTGCCCCCACTCGCCGCGCTACGCGCGTCGGTCTCCCCCAAATCGCGCGCTACGCGCGCTCAAGAGCTGTCCAACAATTGCCCGGGGCTGCCCTTCGT
>SXNL01000031.1 GCA_005777185.1 Myxococcales bacterium | reverse complement strand
TTCGTCATCGCCACCCAGAACCCGCAGGATTTCGCGGGCACATTCCCCCTGCCGGAATCGCAGCTCGATCGTTTCCTGCTCCGCGTCCGCATCGGCTACCCACCTCCCCAGGTCGAGATGCGCCTGCTCCAGGAGGGCCAGCGCGACACCGTGCGCGATCTGCCGGCCGTCCTCGATCCGGCGCGCCTCGTGGCGCTCCAGCGCGAGGTCGGGCGCGTCACGATGGAGTCCGTGCTCCTCAACTACCTCCAGGCCATCGTGCAAGCGACGCGCTCCTCCCCGCTGCTCTCGCTCGGCGCCTCGACGCGCGGCGCCCTCTCGCTGGCCGCCGCGGCGCGCGCACGCGCGCTCCTCCGCAGCCGATCGTACTGCATCGCGGACGACGTCCAGGACCTCGCGATCCCCGTCCTCGCGCACCGGGTCCGGCTCGCCACCCACGCAGACGGCTTCATGCCCTCCCGGGACGAAGCAGAGACGGCGATTCGCGAGATCGTGGCGCGCGTTCCCGTCCCGATCTGACGCTTCGGCAAAGGCCCGTCCGGGTGGTACGTTCAATGGCGTGACCCGGCCCGTGGACGACCTCGCGCCCAGACCCCGCCGCGGACCCCAGGAGCCCCCGACGCCCCGACGGGAGGACTCCGCACGGAAGGCCCCGGCGAAGCCCGCCCGGTCGCACCCACCCGTCGTGCCGCAGCCTCGGTCCTGGCTTCGCCCTCCCCGCAGGTTGAAGTTCACCCGCGAGGGCAAGTTCTTCCTCGGCATCACGCTCGGCGTGGGCTTCGCGGCGGTCAACACGGGAAACAACCTGCTGTACCTCCTGCTCGGGCTCCTCCTGTCGCTCATCATCGTGAGCGGCCTGATGAGCGAGATCTCGCTCCGCGATCTGACCGTCGCCCGGCGCCTGCCGCTGCGCGCGCAGGTCGGGCGCCCGCACCTCGTGGAGATCGAGGTCTTCAACCACAAGGGCCGCGTGCCCTCCTACGCGATCGAGGTGGAAGACCTGCGCGCCGGGCAACCGGCGGACAAGCGCTGCTTCTTCCTCAAGATCTCCCCTCGCTCCGCGCAGGTCGCCGCATACCGCCGCACGCCTACGCGACGTGGTCGCGACACGCACACCGGATTCCGCATCGCCACGCGCTTCCCCTTCGGCCTGTTCGAGAAATCGCGCGAGGTCTCGGCCGACGGCGACCTCGTGATCTACCCCGCGGTCGACCCGGTCGACCTCCGCGCGGCGTTCCCGGGCCGGCAGGGCGGCGGAGAGGGATCGGCCCGCCGCGGACACGGTGACGACTACCTCGGGCTCAAGCTGCACCGCGACGGGGACGATCCCAAGGACATCCACTGGAAGAAGTCGGCGGCCGCCGGGCAGCTCGTGGTCCGCGAACGCGCGATCGAGGCGCGACCGGCGGTGACGCTCGCGCTCGACGTGCACCGCCCCCCTGCCGCGGGGGAGGAGTGGGACCTCGCGTTCGAGCGGCGCATCCGCGACGTCGCCTCGCGCGCCGTCGCGCACATCAAGAAGGGCGACCATGTCACCATCGAGACGAGCGCGGGCGAGCGCACGCGCGGCGATCGCGGCGTGGGCGCCGACCCCGTGCTTCGGTACCTCGCCCTGCTCTCCGCCTCCGAGCGCGCATCGATTTCCCCGGGGTTGCCAGGCGTCATGCGCGATGCGGCGTCGGCGGGGACGCGCGGGGAGGCGGCGGAGTGAGGTTCGGGCTCGTCCATCGCGTGATGACGCACACGCTCGCGGCCCTCGGCCTGCTCGCGGTCGTCAGCACGTCGTCCATGGCGGAGGGCGCGAACGTGATCGTGCTCGTCGGCCTCGCGCTCGCGCTCGCCGTCCCCGAGTCGTGGCAGGCCGATCCCGACTCCGCGTCCGCGAAGCGCATCCGGTGGCTCGCCACCATCGGTCCGCTGTCGCTCCTCGTCGTCCAGACGGTCCGGCTGGTCCTCGGTCGGTCCATGCTCGAGATCGCAGTCGAGTTCGCGGCGCTCCTCCAGGTCATCCGGATCGGCACGCGCCGGGGCGCCGCCCACGATCAGCAGATCATCGTCCTCGCGCTCCTCCACTTCGTCGCGGGGACCGTCCTCGGCGGCGGGCTCAGTTACGGGCTCTGCTTCCTCGGCTTCCTGGTGTTCGCGCCAGGGGCGCTCGTCCTGTCGCACCTGCGCCGCGAGGTCGAGGGCAACTACAGGCAGGGCGCGCGCGATCGCACCGGCCTGCCGGTCGACGTGCCGCGCATCCTCCGCAGCCGGCGCGTGGTCGGCCGAGGGTTCCTGCTGTCCACGTGCCTGCTCGCGATACCGATCTTCATCTTCACGGGCGCCCTCTTCGTGATGTTCCCTCGCGTCGGGCTGTCGCTGCTGCTCCTCAGCCACCCGCGATCGGGCCGCATGGTCGGCTTCTCGGACAAGGTGGACCTCGGCGAGGTCGGAGTCCTCCGCTCCGACCCGCTCATCGCGCTCCGCTTCGACGTGCCCGACCTGCCCGAGCCGCCGCCCAACAAGCCCAACCTGACGTTGCGCCTCCGGGGCACGGCGTTCGACGTCTACAACGGCCGCGCGTGGTCTCGATCCCAGGAGCGACGCGACACGGCCGTCGGCGACGGGACGAGCGTGTACATCAGCCGACCGCCCGACCCACGCCGAGATCCCCGGATCATCATCGAGCTCGAGCCCATCGATCCTCCGGTCGTGTTCCTCCCCCAGCGCGCCGTCGCGCTGAAGATCCTGCCGCAGTCCCACGCCTTCGGAGAGGGCCTCGGCCTCCAGCGCGGGCCGGAGGGTGAGCTCCGCTACACCGGATCGGAGTCACGCGGCCTGCGCTACGAGGTCTACGTCGCGCCCGAGAAGGAGCCCATCCACGAGGCGCTCGCGCCACGGGACAGGGCGCGTTACCTTGCCGTGCCGCCCAGCCTGCCACGCCGATTCTCCACGCTCGCCCGCACGTGGACCGAGGGTCAGGCGACGCCGCTCGCGAAGGCCCGCGCACTCGAGGATCACCTCAAGCACGAGTTCGCCTACGACACGGCGTCCCCGTCGCAGGGCAAGGAGCAGCCGGTCGATCACTTCCTGTTCGAATCCCGGCGCGGCCACTGCGAGTTCTTCTCGACGGCGATGGCGATGATGCTGCGCGAGATCGGCATCCCGTCGCGCAACGTGACCGGGTTCGTCGGAGGTACGTACAATCGCTTCGGTCACTACTACGCCGTGCGCCAGGGCGACGCGCACTCGTGGGTCGAGGGCTACCTCGAGGACGAGCAGGCTTGGGTCACGTTCGATCCCACACCCACGGCGGGCGCGCAGCCGCTGCCCCAGGCGAGCGGCTGGTTGGTCTACATGCGCGATCTCTTCGACGCGATGACCCAGCGATGGAACCGCTACGTGGTCGGCTACGACATCCGGACGCAGACGCGCATCTTCAACGACATCGCCGCGCGCTACGATCGCGCACGGCGGCAGGCGGGCGTGGATCGTGGTCCGGCGGACCGGCTGACGCGAGGCCCCGTGGTCGCGGGCGGGGGCCTCCTCCTGTTCCTCGGGGCGTACATCGCGTGGCGGCGCCGGGCGCGTCGTGGTCCGGGCAAGGCGTCGGAGAAAGAGGGTCGGAGCGGACGCGCCGAAGAGACGGCCACGCGGCTCTACCGGACCCTCGAAGCCGCGCTCTCGGTCCAGGGAGTCTCTCGACCACCGACCACGCCACCCGCGCGGCACGCCGCCGATCTCGCGAAGCGTCGCCACCCGCTCGCCGAGGAGGTCGGGGATCTGACGGAGATCTACCTTGAGGCGCGCTTCGGACGCGCGGCCATCTCGGAGGCCACGCGCCAGGACTTCGAGCGGCGCGCCCGCGCGATCCGGAGCTACCGCCCGCCGAAGGCCGACGCGCGCTCAGGCAGCCAGGCGTCGTGAGCCGCGCGCGCCCGCGCCAGCTTCGATGCGGAGCGTCGTGACTCCGTCGCGCGAGGCCCGCGCCGCGTCCATGGGGATGCCGCGCGCGGGGCGCGCGTCGATGCCGTCGAGCTCGGTCGCCGGCAGGCGGCGTTCGATCCAGGCGACGACGACGAGATCCGCGAGATCTCCCTCGTCGAGAGCCAGGACACTCACCCGGAGGCCGGCCTCGAGCTCGCCGCCGGTCGCCGGCCGCACCACCGCGCCCACGGGGCGCGCGAGGTGGAGGCGCGCCCGATCACGCCCGCGGTAGGCCTGGACGACGAGCCAGCAGCGCGCCTGGGCGTCGAGGCCGCGCGCGGACACGCTGGCCTCCACGGTGTCGTGCGTGAGGCCCATGGTGTCGGCGAGCATCGTTGTCCAGGAGTCCAGCTGACGCACGCGCCGTTTCAAGCGAGATCCGTGCCACCCGTTTTTCCCCATGAAATCAACGCTCGTCGTGCCATGGATGTGTCGACCCGCCAACGCCCAGCGTCGGATCCCTGACACCTCTGCGCGAGCGTGCAGCGGCCGCGCGCGAGGCGCGTCAGTTCGGAACGCTCGAGGTGAAGCGGAGCGCCCCGCCCGCGACGTCGACCTTCACGACGGTTCCCGGGGGATAGTCGCCGGCGAGCACGTTCCTCGCGAGCGCGTCCTCGAGGTGCTTGCGGATCGCGCGCTTGAGGGGTCGGGCGCCGTACGTCGGGTCCCACCCCTCCTGAACGAGGAAGGCCGCCGCGTCATCGGAGAGCTCGATGCGCACCCCCCGCTTCTCGAGACGATGCGCGAAGAGCCCGAGCTGGATGTCGACGATCCGCCGGATGTCCGCCTGCTCGAGCGACCGGAACACGACGATGTCGTCGAGCCGGTTGATGAACTCG
Source organism: Myxococcales bacterium (assembly GCA_005777185.1). GTDB lineage: Bacteria > Myxococcota_A > Polyangia > Polyangiales > Polyangiaceae > SXNL01. The sequence goes on along the minus strand of SXNL01000031.1, from coordinate 401 downwards.
GGCCGGAAGGCCCGCTTGACCTCCTCCATGACCCCGCGATGGACGAGGGCTCGCCGATCCTCTGCGTCGAGCCCCTTCTGCTCGAACGAGGCCTGGATGTGCGCCGACCCGATGTTGCTCGTGAGGATGATGACCGTGTTCTTGAAGTCCACGGTCCGCCCCTGCCCATCCGTGAGCCGGCCGTCGTCGAGCACCTGGAGCAGCGTGTTGTAGACGTCGGGGTGGGCCCTCTCGACCTCGTCGAACAGCACGACGGAGTACGGCCGCCGGCGGACGGGCTCCGTGAGCTGCCCGCCCTCCTCGTACCCGACGTACCCCGGGGGCGCGCCCACGAGGCGGGACACAGTGTGCTTGTCCATGTACTCGGACATGTCGATGCGGATCATCGCGCGCTCGTCGTC
>SXNL01000226.1 GCA_005777185.1 Myxococcales bacterium | reverse complement strand
GCATGATCGCCGCGCCCGGCGAACGCACGCCGGCGCCTCCGGTACGGCACGCCACGACGGAGGCCCGCGTCGAGCGGGCGCGCCCGGACGGCCCCTCGCGCCCGCGCCCCCCCGAGGGTTCCCGGCACAAGGTCGATCCGCGGAACAGGGTCCCCCGCTACAAGAAGAAGCGGAAGGGCTGATCGCGTGAGCGACGCGCGCGATGGGGCGGGGCGCTTCCCCCGCGTGTTCCACGTCGCGATCCTGCTCGAGGTCCTCGAGCGCCTCGCGTTCTACGGCGCCTACGTCAACCTCGCGGTCTACCTCTCCGACACCGTTGGGCTGTCCGACGTCGAGAACGGCGTCCTCCTCGGATGGTTCGCGGCTGCGCGCGCCTGGCTCCCCGTCGCCACCGGCGCGCTCTCGGATCGCATCGGGTTCCGGCGGAGCCTGCTCGCTTCGTTCGCGCTCTACATCGTGGCCTACGGGGCGTTGGTCGCGTTTCCCTTCCGCGTCGGCGCCTGGTGCTCCGTCCTCGGGATGGCCTTCGCGGGCGCGTTCCTCAAGCCCGTCATTCCTGCGGCCGTCCGGCGGTACTCGCCGAAGGGGAGGGAGTCGCTCGGGTTTTCGGCGTTCTACGCCTCCGTGAACGCGGGCAGCGTCATCGGCAAGACCGGCGCGAAGATCGTGCGGACCGCGGTGTCGCTCCGGATGAGCCTGTTCAACTCGGTGCTCGCCTCGGTGCTGGCGCTGGTGCTCACGGCGCTGCTGTTCTTCGAGCCGGGCGACCGCGAGGGCGACACGGAGGTCGCAGGTGCGGCCGGCGACAAGGCGGAGAAGCCTGGCTTCCTCGAGAGCCTCGGCGCAGCGGCGAAGAACCCGCGGTTCGTGATCTTCCTCCTGCTCGTGTCGGGCTACTACCTCCTCATCGAGCAGTTCTACCAGACGTTCCCCGTGTACATCCGGCGCCAGCTCGGCGAGGGAGCGCCGCGGGAGTACATCACGCTCATCAACCCCGCGGCGATCGCCCTCTTGCAGATCCCGATGGGCTGGCTCACGAAGCGCACGCCGCCCATCCTGGCGATGACGGTGGGGATCCTCGTCGGCTCCGCGAGCATGCTGCTCATGGGCTCGCTGCCGACGCTCGCGGGCGCGTGCGGGTCGTTCTTCGTGTTCGCGATCGCGGAGATGATCTACTCGCCGCGCTACTACGAGTACGTGTCGTCGTTCGCGCCGAAGGGGCGAGAGGGCCTGTACATGGGGCTCGCGCTGATGCCGTTCGGGCTCGGCGGGCTCGTGGGGGGCGTGCTGTCCGGGCGGCTCATCGCGAGGTACCTGCCGAAGGATGGCGTGCTGCAGCCGCTCCACGTGTGGGGGACGTACGCGGCGATCGGGGTCGTCTGCGCGGTGTGTCTGGGGGCGTTCGGGGTGGTGACGGCGGTGGCCTCGCGGCGGGCGTCGTCGTCGGTCCGGTGATCTCCACCTTCCGCCCGGGAAGCCCCGTACCTCCTCCAGCGTACCCTCCTTCTGTTATGATCCTCCCTGTGAGAGCCACCCGCCTCGCCCTCGTCCTGCTCGCCGCGCTCGCGCTGGCGAGCACGGGCTGCTCTCGCAAGCGCGTGACGACGACGTCCACCGTGAGGTCCACCCCGAAGTACGCGCCTCCGACCTCGACGGCGACGCCCTCCCTCGACGACGACGACAGCTACGCCAGGGACGAGAACGACGACACCCCGTCGGGCGACCCCAAGCGGACCGAGAAGGAGATCAAGGGCAACGCGTACCATATGAGCTACGAGGAGGGCACGAGCCAGTACTCGGCGCGGTACAAGGACGCGTCCGCGCTCCTCGACAAGCAGGACATCAAGGGCGCGCGCAAGGCCTACCTCGAGCTCGCGGTCCTCGAGCCCGCGAGCCCCCATCCCTACGTCGGCCTTGGTACGTGCGCCCTCGGCGAGCACGACTACGAGGGCGCGAAGGTGGCTTACCGCAAGGCGCTCGAGAAGGATCCGAACACGTCCCTCGCGCACCTCGGTCTCGGCAGCGCCGCCTACTCGCAGCGGCGCTACACCGAGGCCGCGCGCGGCTACGAGGAGGCCCTCCGCGTCAACGAGAAGCTCCCGGACGCCCACTGGGGCGCGGCCATCGCGTACGACGGGGCCGGCGACATGCCCAGGATGCGCAGCCACGCCCAGCGCTTCGTGGCCCTCGCGCCCGACTCGCAGCTCGTCCCCCGCGCGAGGGAGATGATCACGCGCGCCGGCGGGAACACCGCGGACACCCGGGGCGGTGCCCGCAAGGGGACGGACACCGCCTGGCAGAAGGCGGACTGACGGCGCGGCCGAGGCGCGACGACGGCACCGAGGGCCCTCGCGTCTCGGCCCCCTCGCGGCTTACTTGGGGCACTTCACGAGCGGCGCCAGCGGCGCGAAGTTGTACCCGTCCTCCGGCGTGAGCGCGTCGGACTCCTTGAGGGCCTTCTCGAGCGCGTCCTTGATGGTGGCGTATGTCTGGTTGAGCTTGTTCTGCGGGTCCTCGGTCGCGACGCACAGGAACTTGGGCTTGCCGCAGATGTCGATCGTCTCGCAGCCCGGCTTCGCGGGCGCCGCGGCCTCGAGCTCCTTGTCGCCGTAGAGGACCGTGCCCCCGATCATCACCAGCCGCACCTCGCGCGGCGTGGCGGCGAGGATCGCCTCGTACGGCTTGCCGCGATCCCCGGCGAACACCGCGAGGTCTGCGATCTGGCCCACCTTGATCTGCCCGATCAGGCTGTCGAGCGCGAGCACCTTCGCGCCGTTCAGGGTCCCCATCGTGACGAGGTCCTTCGGCTTCAGGCGGTCGCCCCAGTTCTTGTCGTCCCACGCGTTGGCGAAGCGGAGCTCGTCGAGCATGTTCTGGCTGCCTCCGAGCGACCAGTCCGGGGCAATCGCCACCGTGAGCTTCGCGTCGAGCGCGAGCGGGACGTTCGTGGTGTTCCCGTACAGGAAGTGGTTCGACTGCGGCGACCACGTGAGCTTCATGCCGGCCGCGCCCATCTTCGCGAACTCGGCCGCCGTGAACGCCGTGCCGTGCGTGATCGCCGTCTGCGGCGCGACGAGGCACCCCCCCGCCGTGGCCTCCAGCGTGGCCCACTCGGCGAGCGCCTTCGCGTCGACGCCCTCTCCGACGTGCGGCAGGAAGGCGGTCGTGGTCTTCGAGGCGAAGTTGCTGCAGATCGTGCTCGCCGAGCTCGGCGGGAACAGCGCGCTCGCCTGGACCTTGTCGGAGCCGAGCCCGTTCTGCGAGACGTCGATCGATCGCGCGAGCGAGCCGAAACACGCGGCGCTCGTCCCCGGCAGGCCCACGATGCTCGTGGTGCCCGCGACCAGTCCCTTGAGCTCACCCCACTTGTCCATCTCGCAGCGGAGGCTGCCGGCGGACGTGCCGTACGGCGTGCTCGCGCACCACGCGGGCTTGCCCTGCGAGTCGTTCGCGAGGCACTGCTTCACGTCGAGCGTCTTGCTGTAGCGGTCCTCGTTGGGCCACTCGGTGTGGTTCTTGTAGAGCTGGGTGGGCGTCCAGTCGTCTTCGTCGAAGATGTCGTAGAGGATGTGGTTGTGGGTGTCGATCAGGCCCGGGGCGATGACGCCGCCGGTGTCGACGATCGTCGCGCCCGCCGCGCCGGGCTTTGCCGCGCAGCCGGTGCCCTCCTCGACGCAGGTGATCTTGGTGCCCTCCACGAGGATCTGGCCGGTCACGATCGTCTCGGGGGTCACGATGGTGCCCGACAGGAGCATCCGATCCTTGGCGCCAGGGACGACGTTTCCGGGGGGCACCACGACGGCGGCGTCTCCGCCCTCGGGGCCGGGCCGCCCGCTGTCGAGCATGGCCGAGGGCAGGGGCGCGTTGCCGTTGTCGGTGCCGCACGCGCCGAGCACCCACGCCGAGAGCGCGGCCACCGACGCCGTGCCAGACAAGAAGCCAAGCATCCGCATTCCAGTCAGACTAGCTTCAATTCGCAACGGATGCACACGCCACCAAACGCAGCGTCACCCACCGAGCCCGCGCGCCGCGAGGTCTGCTGGACCTGCAGGCGCCCGCGGGTGGTGTGCTGGTGCGTCGGACTCCCCTCGATCGAGACCCTGACGCGCGTCGTCGTGCTCCAGCACCGGAGGGAGCGCGACGTGCCCATCGGCACGGCGCGGATGGCGGCGCTGTGCCTCCCGAACGCGGAGCTGCACGTGGGCGTCGACTGGGACGGATCGGAGGTGCTGTCGCGCGCGGTGGGGGATCCAGACCGTCCCGCCGTTCTCCTCTACCCGGGGCCCGGCGCGGTCGACGTGCTCTCCGATCCGCCGCGAGGCCCCGTTACGCTCGTCGTGGTGGACGGCACGTGGTGGCAGGCGCGGAACCTGATCCGGAGGAGCGCCACGCTCGCCGGGCTCCCGCGCTACGCGTTCGCGCCGCCCCGCCCGAGCGAGTACCGCATCCGCCGAGAGCCCGCGGCCGAGTGCGTCTCGACGATCGAGGCGCTCGTTCACGTGCTCGGCGCCCTCGAGGGGGATCCAGCGCGCTTCCTGCCGATGCTCGAGCCGTTTCGCCGCATGGTCGACGCGCAGATCGCGTACGCGACAGCCCGACGCGTGAGTCGCCAGAAGCGCTCGCGCGCGACGCGACCGGTCGCGACGCGCGTGCCGCGGGCGCTCCTCGAGGCCGCCGAGCATCTCGTCTGCGTGATCGGCGAGGCGAACGCGTGGCCTCACCGCGATCGTCGTCACCCCGACGAGCTCGTTCGCTGGATCGCGTATCGCCCCGCCACCGGCGAGATCCTCGACGCGATCGCGTGCCCCACGCACCCGCTCGCGCCGCTCACGACGTCGCGCCTCGGTCTGGACGAGGACACGCTCGAAGCCGGGAGCACACTGCCCGGGATCGTCGCGCGCTGGCGCGCGTTCGTGCGCGACACCGACGTGGTCTGCACGTGGTCGAAGTACGCGGCGCGCCTGTTCGCGTCCGAGGGCGCGTTCATGCCCGCGCGGGTCGTCGATCTACGCGATGCGCTGCGCGTGGTCGACGGGGTCCGTCCCGGCGCGCTCGAGGCGTACGCGGGGGGTGACGGGGCCCCGGTGGGGGATCCAGGCCGAAGCGCGCCCTGGCCTCGGGGTCGTGGCGGTCTGCGCGTCGCGCGGCTCGCGGCGATCCTCTCGCTCCTGCGAGGAAAGGCTGGCGCGCCGGCGTGGTGACCACGCGCCTTTACAGGGGCCTCGAAGGCTGTAGCATCGACTGACGCTCGGCACGGGTCCGAGCCACCACCCGCAAGGAGACGATCGATGGCGAACTGGAATCCGCCGCCCGGTGGCGGTCAACCCCCCGGAGGTTACGGTCCTCCTCCCGGTGGCTACGGCGGCCCGCCGCCCGGCGCCCCTCCCGGCGGCTACGGTCCCCCCGGTGCTCCGCCTCCGGGCGGTTACGGCGCTCCACCTCCGGGTGGCTACGGTGCGGCGCCCCCCGGTGGCTACGGCATGCCGGGCGGCCCTCCCGGTTATGGCGTGCAGCCGATGTACCCACCGACGCCGTTCACGCCCGCGACGCAGGGGTCGATCCCGCTCGGCTTCCTCGCGGGCTTCTTCGGTGGGTGCATCGGGCTCATCCTCGTGCAGGTCATCGCGAAGGGGCCGGACACGAAGAAGGGCGCCTGGATGGGCTTCGTCGCCGGCATCGCCGTCGGCGCGGTCTTCCGCGTCATCGCCGCCGCCAGCCGCTAGCGCCACGTTCGAGGTGGCCGCGAGGCCCCTCGAGCAGCCCGACCTGGTGGCGCGGGGCCGAGACGGCGCATCACTGCTTGTACTTGGCCGTCAGCGTCGCGAACCCGAGGGCGCGCTTCTTCGCCTCGCTGTTGCACGTCTTCGCGTCGGTGTTCTGCGTCATGTTCGGCAGCGTGTCGACGTCGAGCGCGTAGAGGGTGAACTGGTAGACGTGCTCGCCCGTGGGTGGGCACGGGCCGAGGTAGCCGAACGTGACGCCGTCGTAGGCCTTGGTCTGCTTCGCGCCGGCGGGGACGGCGGGCTGGTATTTCCGCTCGACCCCTTTGGGAAGCTCGAACACCGTCGCGGGGATGTCGTACATCGCGCTGTGCGCGAGCCCGTTGCTCGTATCGACCAGCACGAGCGCGTAGCTCTTGGTGCCGGGTGGCCCTGGCGTCCAGGTGAAGGGGGGCGACGCCATCGACGACTGCGGGGTCGCGTTGCAGGTCGACTCCTTGGGGAAGGTCCCGCCCTCGGTCAACGTAGCACTCGTCAACTTGAAGGGCCCTGTCGCCGCATCCTGCGACCCCGCGCCGGCGTCGTCCGCGGTCGACGTGCCGCCCGCGTCCGCGGTCGTCGACGTGCCGCTCGTGCCGCTCGCGCCACCGGTCGGGGTCGGCGTGGTAGCGCTGGAGCAGGCCGTCGTCCACACACCCGCGGCGAGCGCCGCCAACATGAGTCGCTTCATGGGGCGGCGCCATACCACAGATCGGCCGGCCGCGCCCGTAGCGCCCCCTAGATCGCGTGCTAAGAGGCGCGGGTGAAGCTCGGATCCGTCGTCCTCCCGGTCGTCCTCCTCGGCCTCGGCGCGTGCAGCTCGAGCGGCCCGGGCGGCGCGACGTCCGCACCTCCGGGCATCGCGGCGACGTGCACGGAGGGCGCGCCCGGGTGCATCGGGTGGCGCCAGTGCCCCCCGGAGTTCGAGCGCGATCCGTCGGGCGCGGGCTGTCGCGAGATCGCGCCCGCGGACGTGTGCCCGGCCGGCACCATGGCCGAGCTTGGGCAGCGTGCGTGCACCCCCGTGGGCCCGACGACGTGCGCGAGCGGCTTCCACAGGGCGCCCTCCGGGTGGGGATGCGAGCCGATCCTGCCCGCGGCCGTCTGCGCGGGGGCGACGCGCGAGGAGCTGGGGCGGACGGAGTGCGTGCCGGTCGGCGACTGCAGCGCCCCGTTTCCCCCTCCGGACGCCACCTACTTCGTCAACGCGGCCTTCACGGACGCCGAGCTCGGTCCGAAGCGCTTCCGGGCGATCCGCCAGGCCGTCGACGCCGCGCCGTCGGGCGCCGTGATCGCCGTCGAGTCCGGGCGCTACGCCGAGGGCATCGAGGCGAGCTCCGCCGTCACGATCGTGGGTCGCTGCGCCGAGAAGGTCCGCCTGGTGGGCACCGGACAGAACGTGTGGGGGGTGCTCGCGAACGCCGTCCAGAACGTCGCCGTTCGGGGCGTCACCCTCGAGGATCACTACGAAGGGGCACGCGCGCAGAGCGGCGGCACGCTCACGCTCACCGACGTCGTCATCGAGTCCCCGCGCGGCTCCGGGCTGGTGTCGTATCGGCCGAAGAGCTCCATCCTGGCCGAGCGTGTCGTCATCCGCGGCACGAGGCCCCAGCCCGGGAAGTCGAACCAGGCCCTCGCGGCGAACGCCGACGCGGGCGGCGCGATCCGCCTCGTGTCCTCGGCCATCGAGACGAGCTTCCACGCGGGCGTGACGGCGACCAACCCTGGCGACGAGACCAAGGTGACGAGCACGCTCGAGCTCGAGCGCACCGTGATCCGCGACACGAACGTCGTCGAGAGATCGCCGGTGGGCGCCGGCGTCGTCGTGAGCGACCTGTCGAAGGGCACGATCCGCGACAGCGCCATCGTGAGGACGCGCCGCATCGCGACCGCCGCCCTCGGGCCAGAGGCCCGGCTCACGATCACGGGCTCTGCGCTCGTGTCGACCCTCCCCGACAAGAGCGGCGAGGCGGCGGCGGGTGTGTACGCCGCCGAGGGCGCGCAGGCCTCGCTCGAGGACGTGACGCTCCGCGACATCTCCACCGTGGGGCTGTTCTCGATCGGCGCGAAGACGCTCGTGACGGCGAGGCGCGTCGTCGTCGAGGGTACGACGGCGCAGGCCGATGGCGACTTCGGCATGGGCGCGTGGGCAGACCAGGCCGGCCGGGTGGAGCTCGAGGACGCGGCGCTCGTGGGAAACGCCTACTACGGTCTGGGCCTGTATGGCGCGGGCACGACGGGCAAGCTCACGCGTGTGCTGGTCTCCGGGACGCGGCGGAACAAGCTAGATCAGATGGGCCGCGGCGTGAACGTCGAGTACGGCGCGCGCCTCGACTTCGATCGCGTGACGGCGATCGGCAACGGGGACTCGAGCTTCTTCGTGCGCGGCCAGACGAAGGACGGGGCGCGCGCGCAGGCGAACGGCTCGCGCCTCCTCGTGATGGACACGGTGTCGCGCGTGGACGGCTCCCTCGGCGACGGCCTCGACGTCGAGAAAGGGGCCGTCGCGGAGATCGACGGCGCCGCGATTCTGCGGGCCCGGCGCGCAGCCGTGCTCGTGAACGACACGCTCGGGGAGGCCGGCGACGTGGCGGAGCTCACACTCTCGCACGCGGTGGTGAGGGACACGCGCGCCGCGGACGACGGGCTCACGGGCAAGGGGATCGCGCTCCAGGGCGTCGGGGTCGGGGTCGGGGGGAAGCTCACGCTGCGCTCGAGCGCGGTCACGGGGAGCGTGGAGTTCGGCCTCGTCGTGGGCAACGCGACGGGGAGCGCCGTGGTCGAGAGCTCGTTCCTCGGCTCCACCAGGCCCGACGAACGTGGCCGGTACGGTCACGGCGCCGTTGCCACGGGGAAGGCGTCGCTGGTGATGCGATCGACCGAGGTGCGCGCCAACCGGATCGGCATCGCGTTCAACGACGCGGCGGGCGTCGTGACCGGTTGCCTCGTCGCGGGGAACGCTGTGGGGATCCACGTGCAGGAGGGGAGCACCCTCGAGACGGGCAAGGCAGCCCCCGCGGTGGCGTCGCCGCGCGTCGTCGTCGTCACCGACGACTCCCGGTTCGAGGAGAACCAGACGAAGGTCGGTTCGGGCGCCGTGCCGCTGCCGTCGAGCCCGGTCGGCGGGGCAGGGGAGGCGGGGGGAAAGCCCAAGAAGGGGCTCTGATCCGTCCGCCCGCTGTCCGCCGTCCGCGCTAGAATCCTTCCCCCTTGGCCCACGTCTTCCTCCTCATCGCCGACATCGGCGGGTACACGCGGTTCATGAAGGTCCACCGCGTGAACCTCGCCCACGCGCAGTACATCGTCGCGCAGCTCCTGGAGACCGTCATCGACGCCGCCGGGTCGCTGGAGCTGGCCAAGCTGGAGGGCGACGCCGCCTTCTTCTACGCGAAGCTGGGGAAGGCCGCCGACCTCCGGGGGCACGTCGACCGGGTCCTCGAGATCCGTCGCGCCTTCCGCGCGAAGCAGCAGCAGATGGAGATCGACCGCGTCTGCAACTGCGACAGCTGCACGCAGGTCGGCAAGCTGCAGCTCAAGTTCATCGCCCACCACGGCGAGGTCGCGTTCCAGAAGGTCAAGAAGCACGTCGAGCTTGCGGGCGTCGACGTCATCCTCGTCCACCGCCTGCTCAAGAACCCCGTGCCCGTCCCCGAGTACGTTCTGATGAGCGAGCCCATCCACGCCGCGCTCGCGACACCGCTCCTCGACCACGCCCGCTCCATCGATCACGAGGTCGAGAGCTTCGGGTTGACGCGGGCCTTCTACGTCGACCTCAACGAGGTCCCGGCACCGCCGGTGCCCACCCCCGCGCCGTCGGTCTGGGGCAAGATCCGCGGGTGGTTCCTCATGACCCTCCGATCCATCCCCTACTTCCTCGGCATCAAGAAGTCCTGCGTGGGCTTCCGCAACCTCGACCCGATCGGCCAGCTGCCGGCCCACGTGTACCCCGAGGACGAGCACGGTCCGTCGGCCTCCGCGGGCTGACGGCCCGCCACGTTGCCGCGCCGGCGACTTTCGGCGTACCGTCGCGGGATGCGTACCCTCCGCGCCGCGCTCGTCTCCGCGCTCACGTCGCCGTCGTCGCCGTGGCGGCTCCCCGCGCGCAGGCGTTCTGCGGTTTCTACGTGTCGGGCGCCGACGGGAAGCTCTTCGCAGACGCCACGCAGGTCGTCCTGATGCGGGAGGGTCAGCGCACCGTGCTGTCCATGCAGAACGACTACAAGGGCCCGCCCGAGTACAAGGGCCCGCCCGAGCGGTTCGCGCTCGTGATCCCCGTGCGCGTCGTGCTCCAGAAGGAGAACGTGAAGGTCCTCCCGAAGGAGTCTTCGACAAGGTCGACAAGCTCGGCGCCCCGCGCCTCGTCGAGTACTGGGAGCAGGATCCGCGCAGCGCCGGGCACGGCGACGGCTTCGGTGGTCTCGGCCCGACCGGCGTGGGCAAGCAGGCGCGCTACGAAGCCGCGAACGACGCGAACGCCTTCATCCCCACCAACCTCGACGTCGCCGAGGGTGGCCCCAGCCACCCTTCCCCAGCAGAGGTTCGGCATCACGAAGGCGGCCGCGAGCGAGGCGACAGGCGTGTCGCGGCGGACGCTCGGACGCTGGCGGACGTGGTGGACGGAGACGTTCCCGACGTCGCGGCTGTGGACCGAGCTCTCCGCGCGGTTCGCGCCCCGGCCTCCCGCGCCGGCGAGCGAGGTGGCGCGGCACTCGCGGCACTGCGCGATGGCCTCGTGGAGGCCGAGCGGGGGATAGAGGCGAGCCGCGAGCTCGGGGTCTTGGGGGCGCCTGCCGGCCCCCGTGCGGGCGCCCGATCCGACGCGAGGCTCCCGACCTCTCGCCCCGCGAGGCCGGCATGCAGCCGTCGCTCTTCGGCGGGACCTTCCTCCGCGGCGACGACAGGCCGCGAAGCACGCCGTCGCGGTCACGATCCGCGGGCTCGAAGCGCTCGAGGCTCGGAAACGGGCTGCGGTCCTCTTCGCGGCGCGCCGACGGCGCGGGGCTGACCCTTCACCGCGGATCGATCGACCACGCCGCGAGTTCCAGGCCGGAGACCGAGAACTCCACGGCCCGCAGCGCGAACCCGGGATCGGCCGGCAGGAGCGCGCGGACGCTCTCGGCGATCAGGATCTCGTCGTTCCCCGCGAGATCCTCGCCCAGCTTGCTGGCGATGTTCACCGCGTCGCCGAACGCATCGGCGCCGGGAACGAGCAGGATGCGGCCGGTGGCGATCCCGACCGACACGTGGATGTCGCGCTCGTTCATCGTGTGCGGGTTGATCGCGTCGAACGCCACGCGTATCGCGATCGCGCACGCCACCGCCGAGCGCGGATCCTCGAACACCGCGAAGAGGTTGTCCGCCTCGTACTTCACGATCTCGCCGCCGTGGCGGGAGACGAGCGGCCGCGTCACGATCTGCATGCGCCGCACCATCGCGAGGTAGTGCACGATGCCGTGGCGGCGCACGACCCGAGAGAAGCCGGCCATGTCGAGGATGAGGACCGATCGCTCGGCCCCGTAGGAGCGCCAGATCTCCTCCTCGATGGCGTCCGCCCCGTCGGGCGGGGCGGCGTTGAAGCGATCGAGGAGCTCGTACAGGCGGTCCATCACTCGCACCGCCGGAACAGCCGTCCCTCGACCGCCGGCGTCGCGCCTGCGCTGCACGCCGACCCGGTCGGGCAGAGCCCGTCGACCGTGCAGTCGCGCGAGCACTTGTTGGTGTTCAGGTTGCAGTGCCCGAAGTAGCAGTCGGCGCTGCGCGTGCAGGCCGCGCCGACCTCCCCGCCGCCCAGCCCGGGCAGGCAGAGGCCGATGCGGTTCGCACCCACGGAGCCGATGCCCGTGCAGTGGAAGCCGTGGATGCACGCGCCCTGGTAGCGGCACGAGTCCACGCACGTGTCGCCGGCGGCGCCCGGCTTGCTCACGGCCACGGGGCACGTGAAGACCGGCGCGGGCGGGATCGTGAACGTGTCGAAGTTCATGTGCTGCGCGTCGTTGCAGAGGTTGACGATGGATCCACCCTGGCACGCGTACTCCGCCGGCTCGCCTCCTGCGAGGGGTCCGACGACGTCGGCGGGGCGCTTGCACAGACCGTTGCAGGTCCACGGCGCCAGCCCCTGGGCGCGTTGCGGGCAGTCCGCGGCGGAGCCGCACGCCTGGGTGCAGCTCGAGACGAGCATCGTGTTGTCGCAGGCGGCCGGTGCGATGCACGCCCCGGTCATCCCGGGCCCGCAGGCCGCCTCGTTCTTCACGCAGACGCTCGTGGGCGGCGTACCGACGGCCTGGCAGCCGTAGCCGTTCGGGCAGTCGGACCCCGTCGTGCACTTCGCCGTGCAGTACTTCTGGCTGGTCAGGCAGGCAAAGCTGCAGTCGCCCGCGACGTTGCAGGTCCGCCCGATGTCGCTGAACACGCACCACGATCCCGCGGCTCCGAACTCGATGCACCGCGTCCCCTGCATGCAGTCGGGGGTGGAAACACACGTCTTCGTGCAGCGCCGCCCGCCGCCGACGAAGTACGGCTTGCACAGCCCGGACGCGCACTCCGAGTCCCCGCCACACGCGTCGAGCAGGACCTTCTTCAGCGGTGGCTTCCCGGTGTCGAGGCCCGCGTCGAGCGGCGGCGAGATCGATCCGTCGGCGGCGGCGTCCGTGCCCGGCGTCCCCGAGTCCGGCGTGACGACGGGGCCGCCGTCGCTCGCCGGCGGGAACACGATGCCTCCGTCCGGTCCGACGACGGCGCCGGGGGGCACCTCGCACCGCGCGATGGCGCTGCAGATGAACCCCCGCGGGCAGTCGAGCGCCGCGTCGACGCAGTCCTTCTTGCACGCGCCGTTGTCGCAGTAGGCGCCCTGGCAGTCGCTGTTGTAGCGGCACCTGCCGTCGCCTGCGCAGCTCGACGCGACCGCGAGCAGCGCGACAGCGATCCCGCACGCTACCGACCTGAAGGAAAAGAGCGCCATGGGTGCATGTTACCTGGTTCTTCTCTTGTCCGGAGACGGTCGGCAACGTGGATCCTCACCGACCCACGGCCGGCCCACAGTGTGCGCGATCTCCCGCGAAAACGCACGCTCGCGAACCTGGCGCGCGGCTTGCTCCACGGGGACGCATGACAGGCGCGCTCCTCCACGGGTTTCGCTGGCCCCTCCTCGGCGTGGTGGCCCTCTCGACGATGGCCTGCGCGGCACCGACCAGCGAGGACGTCGGCGGCACGGGCGAGACGCAGGACCAGCTACTCGCGGGTCGAAAGGTGCCGCAGTCCGAGATCGCGGAGCACCTGCGTGCGGCCGGGTTCGCGGAGTCGATCGTCGGCACGATGGTGTGCACGGCGAAGTGGGAGTCGAGCTTCTACGAGCGGGCCTCCAACCGCAACAACAACGGCACGACGGACCACGGCCTGTTCCAGATCAACTCGATCCACCTCGGCACGGGCGCGTGCCCCCGGAACCCGTCGGCGCTCTACGACGCCGCCACCAACGCGAAGTGCGCGTACACCATCTACAAGATGCAGGGCCTCAACGCGTGGTACGGCTACAAGGCTCACCGCGCCGAGTGCAACGCCTACCGCGTCCCGGCGGGGAGCGGCGCCGCGAGCAGCTCGACCGAGGACGACGACGGCTGCCACTCGGGGACGCTGAACACCCGCGTGGCCGAGAAGACGAGCGTGGAGTCCCGGTTCGACGGTGCGTGGTACCAGTGCGTGAACGGACGCTGGTCGGCGGGGGGCGGGTCGGGCGCGGGCCCGGCCGGCGCGTGCGCGGCGCGGTACCCGCTGAACTAAATCCCCCCGCGGCCGGACGGCGAAGGGTACTCTCGACGGATGGTGACCTATTCCTGTTCTAAGTGCGGGATGAGCGTGAACATGACGTGTGGCAAGTGCGGCGCGGCGCTCGCGCACGACACCATCGAGAAGACCGACGGCACGAAGGTGGCCGTCTCGAAGTGCCCGAACGGCGACGGCAAGGTGAAGTCACCCCTGTGCTGCGGGCAGGACATGAGCTGCCCGGTCTGACCGGCGCGGCCCTCGGTCAGCGGCGCTTCGCGCGGGTCGAGGCCTCCTCCGCGACCTCGGGGGGAACCGCGCGTGCACGCGCGCCCATGACCCAGGTGCCTTCCGGGCGTTTGCCGGGGGATTCCGTCGCCGTCGGGGTGGGCGGGAAGGGCCCGGGAGCCATCTCCGTGCTGGGCCCACGCGCGCGGCACGCCGGCTTCTCCTGCGTCGCGGCCAGCGACGTGGTGGCGGCCGTCGCGAGCATGCCTGCGCCGGCAGCGGAGAGGATCGCGAGCCGCACCCGCTTCTTGCGCACGCCGACGGGGCAGTCGCTCGTCCTCACCGTGCCGTCGTCCCGACGGAAGAACCGCACGCAGGCGGTTGCCCCGCGCGTGGCGAGGAACACCTCGGCCTCGTCGCGCGTCATCGCGGACAGATCGTAGACGTGCGCGTCGCAGCGGAGGCAGAGGCGCTGCCGCGCGTCGCCCACCATGCCCTCCCAGCTCTCGCCGCACGGGGACGCGACGCGGGTGTCGTCGACCGGCGACCGCCTCCCGCCGATTCCCTCGAGCAGCCGCGTGGTCTCGTCGAGCTCAGCCTGGATCTCCTTCTCGCGCCGCACCCCGCTCCTGAGCGCGTCGAGCCGCCGCTCGAGCTCGCCCTCGCCCCCGCCCTTCATTCGGCGATGTCTCCCTGCAGGGTCATCTCGCCGGCGGTGTGAACCATCGGCGGCTTCTCACGCGGGAGGAAGCGCGACAGCCCGATTGCGGCTCCGAGGGCCACGAGGCTCCCGCCCACGGCCGAGAAGGCCGCGATCCGGAAGCGTCGACGGCGGACCCCGACCGGACAGTCGCCGCTGACGACGGTGCCGTCCGCCCGCTTCGAGAGGCGCACGCACATCGGGCCCTCACGATCGGCGATCAGCGCCTCTGCCTCGGCGCGGCCCATCGCGGACAGGTTGTAGACGTTCTTCTTGCACTGCCCGCAGAAGCGGACACGGTCGTCGCCGACCATCGTGTCCCACCGCACGCCGCACGGGGCCGCGACGCGGACGTCCTCGAGCACCGGGAGGCGGCGGGCCCTCTGCTTGGCCAGCTCGGCCTCGAGGCCCGCGATTTCCCTCTCGACGTCCGTGGCGCCCCCCCGGGCCGCCCGCAGCTCCCCGAGCTCCGCCTCCAGCCTCGCCTGCCTCGCCTGGAGGGCCACCTTCGGATCTCGGTACGCCATGGTCGAGCTTCGACGGGCGAGACCCGCGGAGGGTTTGTCCGCGGCCCTTTTTTTCCGGGGCGCCTTCCGCTAACTAACGCCGGACATGCTCCGATCGCGCTCCGCGGGGATCGTCCTCCTGTCCGGTCTTCTCCTCAGCGCCTGCGCCGTCGGAGACCAACCCCGATCCCCTCCGCCCGAGGTCACGGCCCGGGCCACGGCCCCCTTTGCGGTCCACGTGGCCCACGTCGACGCCAGGCTCGGCCTGCCGTCCTTCGTGTGGCTCACGGGCCGGCCCCTGTCGGGGTCCGGCACCGCCCACGCCCCCTCGTCGCTCGAGACCCCGGCCGACGCCGCCCGCGCGACGATCGCGGTCCTCGCGCCCGCGCTCTCGTGGCGTCCGGCGGCGCTCGCCTCCCTCGGAGAGCCCGTGATCCACGACGTCGGCCAGGGTCCGATCGTCGCCCGCTACCGACAGGCCGTCGGCGGCGTGGAGGTCTTCCGCGGCGGTCTCAACCTGACGATGAACCGCGCCCTCGAGCCGGTCGCGGCCTCGGGACTCGTCGTGCCCCAGCTCTCGGGCGCCGACACGCCCTTCACGGTCCTCCCCGCCACCGCCGTCGCGACGGCGCATCACGCGATGACGGGGGGAGCCGCGGCCTTCACGGCGCGCGAGACGGACGGAGAGTACACGCACTTCGCCGGCGACGCCGCGCTCTCCCTCTCGCGCGCGCGCCGTGTCCTCTTCCCTCTCGCCGAGGGCGTGGTCCCCGGCTGGCACGTGGAGCTGGTCGGCCGTCGATCGGGCGGAACCTCCTTCGTCGTCTCGGCGGTCGACGGCGAGATCCTCTTCTCGACCAGCCTCGTCCACGCCGATGCCTACACCTACCGCGTGTACGCGGACGCCAAGACCCTCATCCCCATGGACGGTCCACAGGGCAACGCCACGATCCCGCACCCCACCGGCAAGCCCGACAGGTACAAGCCGTCGTTCGTCCCCGGGGCGCTCGTCACGATCGCCAACTACCCCTTCTCGCGCAACGATCCCTGGCTGCCTCCGGGCGCGTCCACCACGATGGGCAACAACGTCTCGGCGTACGCCGACCTGTCCACGCCGGACGGCCTCGGTGGCGCCCTGGACACCCAGCCCGCGCTCACGTCGCCGTCGACCTTCGACTACGTGTACGACACCACCGCGTCCCCCGTGGCGAGGCCCAATTCGATCCGCGCGTCGATCACGCACCTCTTCTACACGACCAACTTCCTGCACGACTGGTTCTACGACGCCGGCTTCGACGAGAAGTCGGGCAACCACCAGGCGAAGAACCTCTTCCGCGGGGGCAAGGAGAACGATCCGCTCCTCGTCGAGGCGCTGGACTACAGCGGGAAGAACAACGCCAACGCCACGGTCCCGGGCGACGGCGCGTCGCCGCGGATCCAGATGTTCGTGTTCTCCGGGCCGAGCACGGCGGTCCTCAACGTGCCCCCTCCTTCCCCCGTCGCCGGGGACAAGGCGGTGGGTCTGGCGGGGTTCGGGAAGGACGCCTTCGACGTCACGGCGCAGGTCGTCGTGGCCGCCGACAACGCCGATCCGGATCGCGCCGACGCGTGCGACGGGGAGCTACAGGGGAACATCGCGGGCAAGATCGTGCTCGTCCACCGCGGGCAGTGCTCGTTCGTACAGAAGGCGCAGGCCGTCCAGGATCAGGGCGCGGTGGGCGTGGTCGTCGTCAACGTCCCCAGCTCCGCCGATCCCGGATCGCCGCCGTTCATGGGAGGCACGAGCGACAGGATCACCATCCCTATCCTGTCCTTGAACCTCGCCGACGGGCAGGCGCTCGAGGCCGCCGCGACGACGGGGACGGCCACCGTGCAGATGCGCCGCTTCCCGCAGGTCGACCTCGATGGCGGGCTCGACACCTCCATCGTCGCCCACGAGTGGGGCCACGTCCTGTCGAGCCGGCTCATCGGGAACGGTAGCGGCCTCGCCACCAACCAGGCGGGCGGCCTCGGCGAGGGGTGGGCCGACTTCCTGGCGCTCCTGCTCGTGGCGCGCAAGGACGACGTCGAGACGCCCGCCGGCCGCGGCTGGGCGGGCGTGTACCCGAAGGGCGCCTACGCGACGATGGGATCGGGCGCGGACTATTACTTCGGCATCCGGCGGCTCCCCTACTCCACGGATTTCAGGAAGAACCCTCTCACGTTCAAGCACATCCAGAACGGCACACCGCTGCCCACCGGCGTCCCCATCAGCTTCGGCGAGGATGGGAGCTTCAATGCCGAGGTGCACGCCACCGGCGAGGTCTGGGCGTCGATGCTGTGGGAGTGCTACGCGTCGCTGCTCGCCGAGGGTCGTCTCTCGTACGACGAAGCGCAGGCGCGCATGGCGCGTTACCTCGTCTCGGCGATGAAGACCACGCCGGTCGACCCGACCCTCATCGAGGCGCGCGACGCCCTCCTCGCCACGAGCCTGGCCGGGGACGAGCGGGACTTCCAGGTCTTCTACCAGGCGTTCGCGCGCCGTGGCGCGGGCGTCGGCGCCAGCGGGCCCTCGAAGGAGAGCACGAACAACGTGGGCGTGATCGAGAGCTTCGACGTGGGCAACGACATCCGCATCGTGAGCGCCGTCCTCGTGACGGGTGCGCTCACGTGCGACCACGACCCGTTCCTCGACGAGGGCGAGGTCGGCGCGGTCGAGGTGGTCGTCCGGAACGTCGGCGTGGGGGCCCTCGCGGACACCGCCGTCGAGATCTCGACCCCTTCTCCGGACGTCACCTTCCTCGACGACAAGGGCCGAACGGTCGGCACGGTCCGCACCATGGTGGGACCGCTTCGGCCCTTCGAGACGCGCACGGCCAGGACCGGCGCGGTCGTCCGGGGCAGCAAGTCGGGCCCGATCCAGCTCGACGTCCGCGTCACCGATCCGACCTTGCTCCGACCGCGCGTCCTGTCGGCGCCGGTGCAGGGTCGCGCGAACACCGACGAGGACCAGAAGTCCGCCATCGACTCGATGGAGGCGAAGAACACGTCGTGGAAGGTCACGGGTCCCGGCGGGGCGGCCATCAAGTGGTCGCGCAAGGCGACCCCGGCGGATGGCACGTTCTGGACGGTCCCCGACCAGCCCCTGCCGGTCGAGCAGAGGCTCACGTCCGCTCCCTTCACGATCGACGAGGCGACCTTCACGCTGTCGTTCCGGCACCGCCACAGCTTCCGGCACTCCACGCGGCGCAACGTCGACGTGGACGGTGGCGTGATCGAGCTTTCGGTGGACAACGGTGTCACCTGGGTCGACGTGTCCAGCGTCTCCGATCCGAAGCTCGCGTACCCGGGGAAGATCGACCCCGGCAGCCCCGGGCGCCTCAGCGACAACCCGCTCCTGAAGGACGTCCCCGCGGGCCAGGCTCGCCCCGCGTACGTCTTCAAGAGCGCGGGCTACCCGGCGTGGGTCGAGGGGAAGATCGCGGTCGCGCTCCGCGAGCGACCCAAGGATGGCAAGGTCCTGATCCGCTTCCGCACAGGATCGGCGACCGGCTTCTTCGGGGCGGAGGGGTGGGACGTGGACGACGTCTCGCTCGGGGGGATCAGCTCGACGCCCTTCTGGGGCTTCGTCCCGCACGCCGACGGCTGCGACGCGAAGGCGCCGAGCGCGAAGGTCCTCGCGACACCGACGCCGCAGAAGACGCTCGACCGGCTCGGCCCCGCCGAGAAGGCGATGTGCACCTCGACCGCGTGCGTCTTCGTGGGGGATGCGCTGCGCCTCACGGGCTGCGGCGTGCGCCCCGGGGGCACCGACGCCGCGCCGATCCCGGTGGATCCGCTCGGCTTCACGTGGACCCAGGTCGCGGGCCCGCCGCTCACGGTGCGCGGAGGCTCGGCCGCGCCCGCGCCGGCGCACCTGGCGCAGGCATGCGGCGAGGCCGGCCTCCCCGACAGCCCGTGGAGCGCCACGGACCGCATCCGTGCGTCGCTCCCCGAGATCGACGCGCCCACCACCCCGGCCACGCTGAGCTTCGTCCTCCGCGCGAACGACGGCGTGCTCGTGAGCGCCGCGACGAGCCGCATCGACGTCCACGTGCTGCCCCGTCCCACGGCGGCGCCTCCGCCGGAGACCGGGTGTGGCTGCTCACAGACGCGGAGCAGCGAGGCGCCGATGTCGCTCGCGCTCGGCGTGGCCGTGCTCGCGTACGTGCGGCGCCGTCGGTCCGGCGCGCGCGTGCGGTGATGGCCGACCCGCCCGTCCAGATCGCCGTCCTCGAGCGCGTGAGCCCGAGGCGGGCGGTCGCGGTCGTGCTCGGCGTGAGCGTGCTCGCGCTCGGTGCGCTCCTCTTCGTCATCTACGGCCACGGCCCGCTGACCTCGGCGCCGCCCTGGGTCGGTCACCTCGCGGCGGTGAACGCCGGCCTGAACGGGCTCAGCGCTGCGTTCCTCGTGCTGGCGTGGCGCGCCATCCGGCGACGCGCGCTCGCCGAGCACGCGCGCTTCATGCTCTGCGCCCTCGGGGCGTCCTCCCTGTTCCTCGTGTCCTACATCATCTACCACGCGGTCCACGGCGAGACGCGGTTCCTCGGGCAAGGCGCGATCCGGCCCGTGTACTTCCTCGTGCTCGTTTCGCACATCGTGCTGTCGGCGGTGACGCTGCCCCTCGTCTTCTCGAGCTTCTTCTTCTCCCTCTCGGGGCGGTTCCGTAGCCACAAGAAGGTCGCGCGCGTGACGCTGCCGCTGTGGCTGTACGTCTCGGTGACGGGTGTCCTGATCTTCGCGATGCTCCGCGCGTTCAGCGGGGCCGCCGCGGGCGCGGCGCCGTGACCGACGAGGTGCGGGGAGGCGCGGGGGCGCCGCGCAAACGACCGAGCCTCCGGGGGCGGAAGACCTGGGTGCGCGTCGTGCGCGCGACGCTCGCCCCGCTCCTGATCGTGCTCGTGCCGCTGTGGTGGGTGCTCGACACGACGTACCGCGCGTCGATCACGACGCTCGGGCGAGATCAGGGGATCTTCCAGTACATCGCCTGGGCCGTGCAGCAGGGGGACGTCGACTACCGTGACATCCGTGACGTCAACGGGCCCCTGACACACCTCATCCACCTCGTGATGCTCGCGCTCGGAGGGGCAGACGAGCACCGTTTTCACATGCTCGATCTCGCGAGCACCGCGATCGCGTTCGCCTTCGTGGGCGCCTGCCTGCCAGGTCTCGGCGTCGTCGCGAGGCGCGCGGGCCCCACGCCGCTCGAGCGAGGCGCGTGGGCCGCCGCGGCGTGCGTCGTGTTGAGCGGTCAGTATGCGCTGTACTTCTACTGGAACCAGGCGCAGCGCGAGAGCTTCTGCGACTGGTTCCTCCTGCCGAGCGTCGCGCTCCAGCTCGCGACCCCGGCGAGCTCGTCGCGCTCGGCCACGCGACGCATCGTGTGGATCGGCGCCCTGTCCGTGATCGCATGGTTCGGGAAGCCGAGCTTCGCCGCGTTCTCGCTCGTGCAGGTCGCCGTCCTGCTCTTCGATGACGAGATCCTCGCGTCGAGGCCGCGCCGGCTCGCGGCGTTCGCGCTGGGCGGCGCGCTCGGCGCGATCCCCCCGATCGCGTACACGCTGCGCTACGGGGATCTCGTCGCGTACCTCCGCATCGCGTTCCGCGACGTCCCGCGCATCTACCGGTTCATCTGGGCCAAGTCCGCGCCCGAGATCTTCGGGGAGGACGGGCCGCTGACCACGAGCACGACCGCCATCGCCTGCGGGCTCTTCGTCCTCGCGCTGGTCGTGGTGCGCGTTCTGCCGCGGCGCGCGCTCGTGATCGCGCTGTTGCCCGGCGCGGCGCTCGCGAACGTCGTCGCGCAGCACAAGGGCTTCGGCTACCACTTCCACCCGCTCACGGCGGCGACCTGGATCGGCGCCCTGGTCGTCGTCGTCGCGCTGTGGGAGCGCCATCGCGGCGCCCCGAGAACGCGTCCCGCGGGTCGCCTCCTCGCGCTCGGGACGGCGTGCGCCGTGGCCTGGCAGGCGGCGAACGGGCTCCGCCTGTCGCCTCATCTCCAGAACGTCTGGATCCTCGCCGGTGGGGAGACCCCCGAGCGCAGGCAGATGCAAGAGTACTACGATCGCTTCAAGACCTACGATTTCTTCCCATGGGAGATGCGTCAGGCGGCGTGGTACCTGCGCGCGAACACGCCGCAAGACGCGCGCGTGCAGATGTACGGCATGGATCCGTACATGCTCTTCCTCGCAGGTCGCCGCTCCGCGACACCCTACATCTACGCGTACGATCTCAACGCCGACGCCGCCCTCGACGGCGGCTGGTCGAACCACCCCACCGATGGCGAAGCCTTCCAGATCAGGCTCGCCCGCGACGCCCACGAGCGAGACATGCTCGCGCGCCTCCACGCCGCACCCCCCGCCGCGTTCGTGTTCGTCGACCACTCGCCGCTCGTCAGCTACGCCGCCGCTCACGAGGACTTCGAGCACTGCTGCGCGGATACGGCCCGGTGGCTCGCCTCGCGTTACCACGAGCGGGCGACCTTCGGGCCGTACCACGTGTGGATGAGGAACGATCCGTGAGTATTCGCCGCCATGTCCGGTCTCGGGGGTCGCGCCTGGCCGCGTGGCGCGGTCGCGCTCGCGCTCGCGCTCGCGGGCATGGTCGGTCGCGGTGGACTTTTGAGCGCGGCGCGACGATAGTGGCGCCGCTGTGAGTGGTGTTCAGATGCGGATCGACGGCCCCGTCGTCGTCACGGGTGGAGCCGGGTTCCTCGGCGCCGAGGTCCTCCGGCAGCTGCAGGCGCTGTCGTGCTCCGACGTTCGCGTCATCGACGTCGCCCCGTTCCCGGGCGCCGTCCCCGAACGCGTGCGCTTCTTCCGGGGGGACCTGCGTTCCTTCGACATGACCGAGGCCTTCGCGGGCGCGAAGACGGTCCTGCACCTCGCGGCCTGCCAGTACCACACGCCGCTTGCGAAGCGCACCTACGACCTGCCGTTCTTCGAGGTGAACGTCGAGGGGACGCGGCGCGTGATCGAGGCCGCGGTGGGGGCGAAGGCAGCCCGGCTCGTGTTCGTGTCGACGAACATGGTCTATGGTCTGCCCCAGCGCCTGCCCCTCTCGGAGGACCATCCGCGCGCGCCTTTTGGACCCTACGGTCAGTCGAAGCTCGCGGCGGAGCGTCTCGTCGAGTCGGCGCTCGCGCGCGGCCTCGACGCCGCGATCGTGCGCCCCGGCCTCATCGTGGGTCCGGGCCGCACGGGCGTCGTCGCGCGCGTGTTCGACTGGATCCTGGCGAACCGCCCCGTCTGGCTCATCGGCAACGGCAAGAACCGCTACGAGATGATGGCCTCCGCGGACGTCGCCAGCCTCGTCCTCCACGCGGGGGCGGCGAAGGGCTTCGGCGTGTACAACTGCCGCGCGCGCGAGGTGCCCACCATGCGCGAGTGGATCGAGGCGGTGATCGCGCGCGCCGGATCCACGTCGCGCGTGGTCGGCGTCCCGGGGCGCCCCGTGAAGATCGGCCTTCGCGCCCTCGAGGCGCTGCGGATCGCGCCCCTGCGGCGCGATCAGTACCTGATCGCCGATCTCGACTACCACCTCGACGCCGAGCGCGCCCGCGTCGACCTGGGGTGGTCGCCGCGCTGGTCGGGTACGGAGGCGGTGCTGGAGACGTTTCGCTGGTACACGGCCAAGACGGCGAGCCCCGGCGGGCAGCCCGTCGCGACCGAGCGGCCGTCATGAGCCCACCCACCACGCCCACGCCCAGGGCGTCGTCCCCGCCAGCCGAGTCGGTGCCTCCCTCACGAAGGTCGAGGCTGCGGCCTGTCATCGCCGTGCTCGGTTATGCTGCCATCCTCGCGCTCGCCTGGCGGGCCATCGACCACGGTCGCCTCCTGGAAGGCCTCGGCCGCCTACGCGCCACGCACATCGCGCTCGTGCTCGCGATCGCCCTGCTCCACGTCGCGGGGAGGGCGCTCCGCTTCCACAGGCTCCTCTTGCGCTGCCATCCGACGGAGTACCGGTGGACCGACGGCTTCGCGATCTTCCTGATCGGCCTGAGCACGTCCGCCGTGACGCCAGCACGCGCGGGGGACTTCGTGAAGGCGCAGCTGGTGCGCCGGCACGGCGTCGGGTTCAGCGCCGGCGTCGGGCTCGTGCTCATCGAGCGGATGCTCGATCTCCTTTCCCTCACGGGCGCGATCCTCGTCGCCGGCCTCGCGATGTCCGGCGAGGGAGTGGCGAGCTGGCTGCGAGCGGCGGTCGTCCTGCTCGCCCTGCTCGTCGTCGGGCTCGTCGTCCTGACAAACGGTCGGATCCGACGCGCGGCCACGGAGCTCCTCGGCAGGCTCGCCCGGCGCCTCGATTCGAAGCGCGCGGAGGGACTCGCCGAGAAGTTCCAGGCGACGTTCCGCACATGGGACGCGGTCTTCACGTTCCCTGCGACGCTCCTCGCGTACATCGCCGGTTCGGCGGTCATCTGGTCGATCGAGTTCGCCAAGCTCTGGTGCCTCCTCGCGCTGCTCGGCTCGCCCGCCTCGCTCCCTGTCGTCTTCTTCGTGTACCCGGTCTCGCTCCTCGCCGGCGTGCTCACGATCCTGCCGTTCTCGGAGGGGGTGGTCGGCGTGACGGGTGTCGCCCTGCTGGCCTCTCTCGGCAAGATCGAGCCCGCCGCGGCGACGGTGGCGATCGTGCTCGACCGCGGCGCATCGGGCCTGCCGCCGATCCTCCTCGCGGCGACAAGCTCGCTATGGCGTGGCGGCCGCGAGGCCGTGTCGGGTCCGACGCGCGGTGCCTGAGATGCGCTCGAGCCCCTTCCGGATCGTCTCCGGTCTCTCCGTCCTCCTCGCCTCCGCGCTCGTGCTCACGGTGGGGGCGAGCCTCGCGACGATCCAGATCAACCGGGCGATCGCCTGGCTCATCCTCGTCGCGTCGGGCGTCGCGGCCGCCGTGACCGCGCGCTGGCTGCCTCCGTCGAGCGAGCGCGTGCCGCCGCCGACAGGTCGCGTCTTCGTCGTCGCCTCCGGCGCGGTCGTCGCGCTGGCAGCCGTTCTCTGGGTGGCGCTGCTCGTCCCCGCCCTCGCCAAGCCGGACCTGTCCTGGGATGGGAACTCCTACCACATCCCCGCCATCCATCACTGGGCGCTCCGCGGCTACGTCCACTGGATCGCGCCGGAGCCCGCGCCGCTCTTCCACTGGCCGTCCTACGTCGACAACCTCTTGAACGGATACCCGAAGGGGCTCGAGGTGCTCGCGTTCCTCTCCGCGCGCGCGGCGGGGACGAGCCACCCGGTGAACGCGGTCAACCTCGCGTTCCTCCCCCTGGGGGCCTTCGGCGTCGCGTCGATCGCGCGGCGCATCGGGGCCTCGGCGCCGAGCTCGGCGATCTCTGGCGCGCTCTTTCTCTTCGTGCCGGTGTGCGTGACGCAGGCGACGACCACCTACGTGGACGCCGCCCTCGCGGCGTCGGTTGCGGTCGTCGCGGCGGGCGCGCTCGAGGCGACCGCCGACGTGCTCGCGGGGCGCTCCGCGGTCCGCGCCATCCCGGCGCTCGGTGCAGGCGTGGGGCTCACGCTGTCCATCAAGGCGTCGGGGCTCTCGCTCGGCCTCTTGCCGCTCGTCGTGCTCGGCGTGCTCATCGTGGTGCGCGGGCGTGCGCGGCTCCGTGGGCACCTTCTGTTCCTCGGAGGTGTCGTCGCCGTCGTGCTCGTGGTTGCGGGGTATTTCTACGTCCGCAACGCGTGGCACAAGGGGAACCCGATCTACCCCGTGCAGGTGACGCTCGGCGGTCGAGAGATCCTCCCCGGGATCCCCCTCCGCGAGCAGATCACCGAGACAGGCGTGACCCCGGCGTTCATGAGCGGCTGGCCGGCATGGAGGAAGATCGCCTTCGCCTGGACGCAGGGCTACCGCGCCCAGTTGTGGCCCGGCTCGATCCGGTTCTTCGACGCGCGCGAGGGGGGCCTTGGCTTTCTCTGGCTCCTCGCCGGTCTCCCGGCCGCGCTGGTCGTTGCCGGCATGCGCGCCCGCGCCGCGAGGAGCGCGCGCTCCTGGGACGAGGCGATCCCGTACTTCGTCTTGTTCGCCCACATCCTGATCTGCTTTGCGTTGGCGCCGCTCAGCTGGTGGGCGCGCTACACGGTCTGGCTTCACGTCCTCGGCCTTCCGGCTGCCGCGGTCGTGCTCGACGGGGTCCTCTCCCGGTTCGTCCTCGCGCGCGTGGCGACGCTCGCGTGGGCGCTGTCGGTCGGCTACGTGGCGGCGTACGAGTGCCACTACGCGTGGGGCTATTCGACGGGGATCCCTTTCTTCGTCGCGATCCGCACGCCTCCGCGCTCCGCGAGCGAAGTCGTCCAGCAGCTCACGACCTACAAGCACCCGAACTACATGTTCGCCGAGGGCCTGCCGGAGTGGTCGGCGAGCGTGTTCGGCTCCTCCTCGGGGTTCGCGTTCGGCCCGCTCACCGTCTCGGCCGGGCCCGTGCTCGGCCTGCTCTCGATGCCCGTCGGCGAGCGGCCCTTCGCGTACCTGCCCAGCGCCGCGCTCGTCGACGACGAGGCGTTCCGGCGGTTCTGCAAGGAACGCCGTATCCGCTTCGTCGTCTGGGATGAGAACATCGCCTCGATCCCGCCGCCGATCGACCGAGCCGCGCGGAGGCGGGAGCGGTTCGACCCGTTCTGGACCCTCTTCGATCTCGCGCCGACCGACGAGCCGCTCGTCCCCGTCCGCGCGAAGTGATCGTCGGCGGAGACGCACGCCGTCGTAGCGCCGGGCGGCGAGACGTGACCTCCCCCGCCACGTGTGCTCTCGTACGTACGTGCGTCTCCGCGTCCCTGCCCTGTTCCTCGGGCCCCTCCTCACCGCCTCCGCGATCGCCGCGGCCGAGCCGCCCGAGGTAGACCGCCTCCTCGCCGCGCTCCAGGTCGACGAGATCACGCTCGCCACGGAGGAGTGCGCGGGTGCCTGCCGGGCGCTGTCGTCCATGCAGCGGAGCGCCGACCGGATCTGCGCGCTCGAGCCCGGTGCGCGCTGCGACGAAGCGCGCGCGCGCGTGAAAGCGGCGCGGGCGAAGGTCCTCTCCCGCTGCCCGGTCTGCGCGTCGCCGGCGCCCGGAACGGACACGACGACCCTCCGGCCGGAGCCGCCTCCTCCCGTCGCGAAGGCCGCGCACGCGGCCGATCGTGAGGCGGCGCCGACGTCCCAGGGCGTCCCGGAGGAGCGGCGCCGTGGCGGCTGCGCGGGGTGCTCGAGCGCTGGCGCGGGCGCACCGGGTGGTGCCCTCATGACGCTCCTCGCGACGGCGCTCGGAGCGTCGCTCGCGAGGCGCCGCGCGCGCCGTCCGGAGCGGCGAGGTTGACGGCGGGGTCGCGCTGACCGACGCTGCGTGCAGATGCCCAGGCGTCTTCTCCTGCTCACGCTCGCGCTGGCCGCGCTCCTCGTCGCGCTCCCGGCGCGCGCGAAGGGGCCGATCGATCCGAAGGAGATCCCGCCCTCCCTCGAGCCGTGGGTCTCGTGGGCGCTCGACGGCAAGGCCCCCTGCCCGTTCTTCCAGGGCCACGCCGACATGTCGCGCTGCGCGTGGCCCTCCCGGATCGACCTCTCCCTGGACGAGCGAGCGGGCCGCTTCTCGCAGCGCTGGCATGTCGAAGGAGCGCGCCAGACCATCCCGCTCGCGGGCGACGCCAAGCGCTGGCCCCAGGACGTCAAGGTCGACGGAAAGGACGCCGTCGTCGTCGAGAAGGAGGGGGCGCCGAGGCTCACGCTCGAGCCGGGCGATCACGTCATCACCGGCGCGTTTGCCTGGGACACGTTGCCGGAGTCCCTCCGGATCCCAGCCGACACCGGGCTCGTCCAGCTCACGCTCCGCGGTGTCCCGGTATCGAGCGTCAACCGCGACGCGCAGGGGATCGTGTGGCTCCACAAGACGCGCACCGCGGGCGAGGAGGGCGACGCCCTCGAGCTCGTCGTCCACCGCAAGGTCACCGACGCCGTCCCGCTCCTCCTCACGACGCGCATCGAGCTCCACGTGTCCGGGAAGAACCGGGAGATCGTCACGGGTCGCGCGCTCCCGCCGGGGTTCGTCGCGATGTCGCTCGAGGCGCCGCTCCCCGCCCGCGTGGAGCCGGATGGGCGGCTCCGCGTGCAGGTCCGCCCCGGCGTGTTCGTGATCGAGCTCGTCGCGCGTAGCGACGGCCCGGTGGGCACACTCTCGCGGCCGGCGCCCGACGGACCCTGGCGCGAGGGAGACGAGGTCTGGGTCTTCGACGCCCGGAACGATCTCCGCCTCGTCACGGTCGAGGGTGTCACGTCGATCGATCCCCAGCAGACGACCCTGCCCGACGCCTGGAAGAAGCTCCCCGCTCACGGAATGAAGCTCGGCGCCACGATGCGGCTCGTGGAACGGCGCCGCGGGGACGCCGAGCCACCCCCGGACCAGCTCACCCTCGATCGCACGCTCTGGCTCGAATTCGCCGGCGGCGGTTACACCGTGAAGGACCGCATCACGGGGACCCTGAACCGCGACTCGCGGCTGACCATGGCGGCCCCTACCGAGCTCGGCAGGGCCGCGATCGCGGGCAAGGATCAGTTCATCACGCGCGCCGCGGGCTCCCCGAGCGCGGGCATCGAGGTGCGACAGGGGACGCTCACCGTCGACGCCGACAGCTGGATACCGGGCGACCCACGCGACCTGCCCGCGGTCGGCTGGGCACACGACTTCCACAAGGTCTCCGCGGTGCTGCACCTGCCGCCCGGGTGGCGCCTCCTCCACGTGTCGGGCGCGGACGACGCGTCGGGGACGTGGGTGAAGCACTGGTCGCTGCTCGAGATCTTCCTTGCGCTCGTCCTCGCCGTCGCCGCGGGCCGACTGTACGGAGCGCGGTGGGGCGTGATCGCGGCGTGCGCATTCTTGCTCACGTTTCCGGAGGACGGCGCGCCGAGATGGACGTGGGCGTTCGTCCTCGGGACGGAGGCGCTGTTCCGGGTGCTCCCCGAGCCCAGCACGGCGCGGCGTCTGTTCATGGGCGCGCGCCTCGCCGCTGCGGTCCTCGTGGCCCTCCTGTCGCTCGCGTTCGTCGTGGCCCACGTGCGCGAAGGCCTCTTTCCCTCGTTGACCAACGCGGACGCCGTCGTCGGGTCGGGTGGCGAGAGCATCGAGAGGTCTTCCTCGGGGCTGCTCGATCTCGGCATGCGGAAGAGCGCTTCCCCGCCGGTCTCGGTGCCCGCCGCGGAGGAGGACGCCAAGGTCGACGGGGACGGTGCGCAAGATCTCCGTGGCGAGCGCGAGGGGGAGGAGAAGGCGCACGCGCAGTCGAAGGCAGGTTCGCTCCGCAAGGTACCGTCGCGGTACGACGCGGGTCGCGCCAAGCTGCAGAACCCGATCGAGTACGACCCGCAGGCCATCGTCCAGACCGGACCGGGCGTCCCGAAGTGGACGTGGACGACGATCTCCCTGCAGTGGAACGGGCCGGTCACGCGCGGCCAGCGGCTGGAGGTGCATCTCCTGTCACCGAGGGCCAACCTGGCGCTCGCGCTGCTCCGCGCGGTCCTGCTCGGCATCCTGCTCGCGAGGACGCTGCCGTTCCTCGCCGGAAGGCTGCCCGGGGCATGGGGTGCGCCGCCGGTCGCGCGCGTCGTGGTCGCCGCGCTCTCGATGGTCGCGCTCCTGGCGGTCGAGGGCCGGGCGCGCGCGCAGGTCCCCGACGCGAAGACGCTCGAGGAGCTCAGGGAGCGCCTGAGCCGAAAGCCCGAGTGCACGCCATCGTGCGCGTCGAGCCCACGGATGATCCTCGAGGCGAAGGGCGCGACGCTCCGCGCCCGCATGGAGGTCGACGCCATCGCGCCGACGGCGGTGCCGCTCCCCGGATCGCTCGCGCAGTGGACGCCGCGCGAGGTGCTCCTCGACGGCCAGCCGGCGCGTGGGCTGGCCCGGCTCGAGACGGGCGCGCTCTGGCTCCTCCTCTCCCCGGGCAACCACCAGGTGGTGCTCGAGGGCGAGCTTCCCGATCGCGAGACGGTGCAGATCGCGCTCCCTCTACGCCCGCACCGTGTCGAGGTGTCCGCCACCGGATGGACGGTCGAGGGGGTCCACGAGGACGGCCTCGCCGACGAGAACCTGCAGCTCACCCGCGTGCGAAGGGAGGGCGCGGGCGCCTCGCTACAGCCCGGCGTCCTACCCCCGTTCGTGCGTGTCGAGCGCACCCTCCAGATAGGTCTCAACTGGCAGGTGGACACGCGCGTCGTCCGCGCGACGCCGCCCGGCGCAGCCGTCGTGCTCGAGATCCCGCTCCTGCCGGGGGAGAACGTCACCACCGACCTCCGCGTCTCGGGCGGCAAGGCGCTCGTCAACATGGGGCCTCAGGTGTCCGAGGTGACATGGCACTCGGTCCTCGAGCAGCGATCCCCCATCCGGCTCGCCGCCCCGCGCAGCCCCTCGTGGACCGAGATCTGGAACGTGGACGTGGGGCCCATCTGGCACGCCTCCTACGGCGGCATCCCGCCCATCCACGCCGCGTCCGGCACGAGCGTCCGGATCCCCGCGTTCCACCCGTGGCCCGGCGAGGAGGTGCTCGTCGCGCTCGATCGCCCGGCCGGCGTTCCGGGGCAGACGCTCACCATCGATGACTCCGTCACGGCGTTTCGTCCGGGACTGCGCGCGACCGACGCGACGCTCACCGCGACGCTCCGTTCGAGCCGCGGCGGCGAGCACACGCTGCTCCTTCCCGAGGGGGCGGTCCTCGAGACGCTCACGGTCGCGGGTCGCGCGCAGCCTCTGAGACAGGACGGGCGCAAGGTCACGATCCCGCTCGTGCCAGGCGCGCAGGCGGTGGTCGCGACGTGGCGTGACCCCGTGGGGATCGGCGCCTTCTTCCGCGCGCGCACGGCCGACCTCGGGGCGCCGTCGGTGAACGCGAGCACCACGCTCGAGGTGTCCCAGGGGCGCTGGCTGCTGCTCGTGGGAGGTCCCGGCGCGGGGCCGGCGGTGCTCTTCTGGAGCCTCCTCGCGATCCTCGCCGTCGTGGCGCTGCTCCTCGGTCGGACGACGTCCACCCCCCTCCGCTCGTGGCACTGGCTGCTGCTCGCGATCGGCCTCTCGCAGGTGAGCCTCGTGCTCGGCGCCGTCTTCGTCGGGTGGCTCTTCGCGCTCGGACGCCGCAGGAAGGACACGGGCGACGACGGGGGCCGCCGCTGGACGTTCAACCTCCGCCAGATCGGCATCGTGCCGCTGACCGTCCTCGCGCTCGTCGTCCTGATGGTCGCGATCCACCAGGGGCTGCTCGGTGCTCCCGAGATGCAGGTGCGGGGGAACGGGTCGAGCCCGCATCTCCTGAGGTGGTACGTCGACCGCTCCGGCCCCGCGCTCGCGGCGCCGTGGATCGTGTCGGTTCCCGTGCTCGTGTACCGCGGGGTGATGCTGACGTGGGCGCTCTGGACGGCGTTCGCGCTGCTCGGTTGGCTGCGCTGGGGGTGGACGTCGTTCGCGATGGGAGGTCTGTGGAGGAAGGCGCCACTTCCGCCCGTCATCCCGCGGCCCACGCCGCCCCCGCTCCCCGCCGAGCCACGTCCGGGGAGTGAGGGAATGTAGGTGCGAAATCGCCCGACGTTGTGGCGGACGGAGCCGGGTTGGTTATCGTTGAGTCGCTCGCGGGGATCTTTCGTCCTACATCTCCGTAAGACAGGCCCACCTCCCACCACCCCGAGGAAGACCGATGACCGGCAAGCAGAAGATCGAGACGCTCACCCACGCCTGGTACGGCTACGCCCTCTTCACCGGGGTGGCGACGCTCGTGCAGAATGGCATCGGCTTCTTCTCCATCGTCGGCGCGGCCGTGAGCACGCTCTTCAGCTTCGCCGTCACGTGGTTCCTCGGCGGGCGGCTCCTCGCTCGGTCGCACGTCTGGCGAACGATCCTGATCGGCCTGTCGGGCATCTTCGCCGTCCTCGGCACGCTCGCTTCCGCCAAGCTCGGCTGGCTCTTCATCCACGACTGGTCGCTCGCGACGCTCGTGCTCACGGGCCTCACCGTCACGAACGTCGGGATGAACCTGAAGTCGATCCGCGTGCTCACCGACGCGAGCGTGAAGTCCTACTTCGGCTGACGCCGGGGAGCGGGCGCGCCCCGGGCGGGCCTCCTGCCCAAGGGGCGCGACGACGGTAGGCTAGAGGACACATGTCGAAGCTCGCTCGTATCGCGGGGCGCGGGATCGTGGCCGGCGCGCTCATGGGGTGCACCGAGCCGCGTGTGGTCGCGGCGCCGATGACCGCGACGTCGGCGTCGGCTCCTTCGTCCCTCGGCCACCAGCTGGACCGGGACGCGGGCGGCTCGCGCGAGAAGCGAGCCGTGAAGGAGCCGCCCACGAAGGGGTGCTGCGCCGGGAAGAACGACTGCAAGGGCAAGAGCTCGTGCGCTGTGGAAGGGCGGCACGGCTGCGCGGGGAAGAACGACTGCAAGGGTACGGGGACGACCTGCTTCGGCATGAACCTCGAGTGATCCTCAGAGCTTTCCGGCGGTGAGCCGCAGGTCGAGGCGGGAGGCGCGGTCGGCGGTGTGGAAGAGCTGGTGCGTCGCCGCGCGGAAGTCGGTCGCCTTCGCCGTGTGGATGTTCATGAAGGTCTGCGGGTTGCGATCCACGAGCGGAAACCACGAGCTCTGCACCTGCACCATGAGCCGGTGCCCGGCGCGGAACGTGTGGCACGTGTCGGGGAGGGTGAAGCGGACGAGGGCCGGCTCGCCGGGCTTGAAGGGCTCGGGCTTCTCGAAGCTGTTCCTGAACTTCCCGCGCATGACCTCCGCGCGGACCAGCGACTGGTAGCCGCCCATCTTCACGCCGGCGGGGTTGGGCTCGGGATCCTGTGCGTTCTCGGGGAAGACGTCGACGAGCTTGACCACGACGTCGAGATCCGTGCCCGTCGTGGACACCCACAGGCTCGCCTCCACGGGGCCGGCCACGGTCACGTCGGCGTCGAGGGTGGGTGTAGAATACACGAGAACGTCGGGCCTTCGCGCAGCGAAGCGCTGGTCGGCGGTCATGTACTCGTGGTCGAGCTCACCCGACGGCTTTCCGGTGTAGGGGACGGGCTTCGCGGGATCGCTCAGCCACGCGTCGAACGGCGCGTCCCCCGCCCTCGGCGCGGCGCTCGACAGCCCGCCGCCCGCGTGGAGGTAGAGCGCGTGGGGCTTCGCATCGGCGGGTGGCCAGGCCGCGTACTTGCGCCACACGTTCGTGCCGGTCTCGAAGATCCATGCCTCGGGCCCCGGCGCGACCTTCTTTCCCTTCAGGTGCTTCTGGAAGAATGGGTACTCGATGTTCTGTCGGTAGAAGAGGGCGGTCTTCTGCCCGAACGCGACGTCGCCGAGGTGGTCGCCGTCGTTCCTGGCCCAGCCGCCGTGGCTCCACGGGCCCATGACGAGCGTGTTGTCCGCGCCAGGTGCCTTCTCGAACGCGCGGTAGGTCTCGAGCGAGCCCCAGAGATCCTCCGCGTCGAACCAGCCGCCGACGGTCATCACGGCGACCTTCGGGTTGCGGTAGTGGGGCCTCGGATCGCGCGCCTGCCAGAAGGCGTCGCGCGTGTCGTGCGCGAGGATCTCGTTCCAGAACGCGATGTCGTTCTTCATGTACTTGGCGTTCGCGTTGGAGAGCGGGCCCATCTCCAGGAAGAACGCGTAGACGTCGGCCACGTCGCGCTCGAAATCCCAGGTGATCTTCGGCGTCGGCGCGGGGCGGGGCTTGCCGAAGTTGACGTAGAAGTCGAACGAGTCGGCGAGGAACAGAGCGCCGTTGTGGTGGAAGTCGTCCCCGAGGAACCACTCCGTGACGGGCGCCTGCGGGCTCACGGCCTTCAGCGCAGGGTGGGAGTCGATGGCCGCCTGCGCGGCGTAGAAGCCCGGGTAGGAGATCCCCCACATGCCGACCTTGCCGTTGTTGTGGGGGACGTTCTTCACCAGGAAGTCGATGGTGTCCCACGCGTCGGTCGCCTCGTCGGTGCCCTTGCGATCGGTGGCGCGGGGACGGACGTCCGCGAAGCTCCCCTCCGACATCATCCGGCCTCTCACGTCCTGCTGCGCGAGGATGAACCCGTCCCGCACGAACGCGACCGACGGCGCGAACTTGCGGATCGCGCGTGCGTTGTCCTTCGATGGATAGTTGTCGATTCCGTAAGGTGCGACCCCGTAGGGGGTGCGAAGGAGCATCGTGGGCCACGTGCGCGTGGTGTCCTTGGGCACGTACACGACGGTGTACAGGCGGACGCCGTCGCGCATGGGGATGCGGTACTCGTACTTCGTGTACCATTCACGCATCGCGCGCGCGATCTCGGCGGGCTCGTCCCTGAGCTCCCCCGGGACGAGCGGCAGCTCGTCGGCGACCTGGGGCGGAGCCGCGCCCGCGCCGGTCGCGGGTCCAGCCGCGGCGGCCGCGCGCGGGTGAGCGCAGCCGAGGAAGGCCGCGCACGACGCGCCGTACAATGACGCCGTGAGTGGAAGCACGGAACCCCACGACAGCCGAGACCCACTCAAAAAGGCAAACGAAAACCGAGACGTCGCGCGCATGGCGCCTTGTATATCCGGATTTCCAGGCTAGAACTGCGTATTCCCTCGGAGGTCTCCCGGTGGCGAAAGGCTCCAACGTGTCGCGCTCCTTCTCCTCGATTGGCGGGTCCCTCACGCGCACGCCGCGCGCGCCCACCGCCCCGATCAGGCTCTTCAAGCTCAGCGTGCTCGCGGTGCTCGCGGCGTGCGGTGGCTCGAGCGCCGATCCCATCCCTGGCCCCGGGGCTGGAGGCACCACGGGCAAGGTCGACGACACGGGGAACACGGGCGGCGTTGCGGCTCCGCCGACGACGGAGTGTCGCGCGACGGCGGCGATCGCGAGCGCTCCGGCAGCCGACGCGCGGGCGCGACAGGCGTTCCCCATCCAGCTCGCGGTCGGCGACGAGGCCGGCATGAAGGGCCCGCGCCCGGTGAAGCTCATGCTCTACAAGGGCGGCGCCGAGGTCGCGACGCTGCTCGACGCGCCGCGCGAGCTGGGCAAGGTCGACGTCCTCTTGAACACGACCGTGACCGCCGATCTCGCGACAGGCGCGTACACGCTCACGGCCACGGTCGGGTGTCCGGCGAACGCGACGCAGGCGAGGCCCGCGATGGCGAGCGCCCCTTTGCACCTGGTCCGGCTCGGCGTCACGGCCATCGACGTCCGCGGCGGGGACGGCGCGCGCGGCGAGCTGATGTACCACGCGGTCGATCATGTCTACCGCAGCTCGTACCCCATCTCGTCCGTCGTGGCGGCGACCCTGGTGCTGCCGCAGGGCGAGCCCGAGATCGACGACGCGAAGGGCGTGCTGCGCGCGTTCGCAAAGCCGTGGGACGATCTGGAGACGCCACCGGTCGACGGTACGGGCGCGGTGCTCGAGAAGGGCGCGACGCTCCCCGTGTCGCTCACCGTGGGGACGCGCCCCGACGTCCTCGTCACCATCGGCAAGTCGGCGCGCGGGCCTCAGGGCGTCACGCAGCCGACCGGTCTCGACGTCCCCGGGGCGCCGGCGGTCCGCGTCGCCATCGCAGGCGCGTACGCGCAGGGGGTGAAGGAGGGGGCGACCCTCGCCGTGCGCCTCAAGGACTCGCCGGTCCCGTCCGTGAACCGCGTCGACCACCCTCTCGTGATCAAGTTCGAGGCGAGGAACGACGCGAACGAGTGGGTCGAGATCCCGGGGGTGGACGTGAACGCGACGCTGCGTCTGTACGGCGTCCTCGGCAACACGCAGGGCGCGTCGGTCCCCAACCTCCCGTGGGTCGCCGTGGTCGACGAGGCCACGAGGGCCGTGGGGGGCAAAGCGGCCGACGCGGCGGCCGTCCGCGCGGCTCTCGTCAAGCATGTCTACGAGGGGATGGGCCTCTCGTACGACCGGGCGAGTGGCGCCTCGCACTACACGGCCTACTCGTCGGGTTACGGTTCGGCGGGCTTCCGGCTCGCGCGCCTCCTCCGGCGCGACAACGGCACCGTCATCAACTGCAGCGACTGCGCCAGCATCCTCACGACGTTCTCGAACATGATCGGCGCGAGCCTCAAGTACGCGATCATCGGGTTCGACTTCCCGTTGAACCCGATCCTGGGCATCGGCGCGACGAGCTTCGGGTCGCCGTTCAACAGCGGGCGCCTCTCGTTCAGCTACCACGCCGTGACCTCGCCCGACGCGGCCGCGACCATCAACGACGCGACGCTTGCGGTCGACGGTGACGCGGATCCGAAGGCGGCGCCGCAGACGAAGCTCCTCGTGCAGAACCTCACCGGCGCGGACTACCTCTCGCGCCTCTCCCCCGGCACCCCCACGCAGGTTGGATACAAGTATGTCGACAAGACGACGACGAACACCTACTGACGCGATCCTCATCGCCGCCAGTCTCGGGCTCGTGCTCGCGGCGGGGAGCGCGGCTGCGGCGCCGCCCGTCGTCACGAGGACCGCCGAGGACGCGGCCCTCGAGGCGCGGTTTCGCGCGGCCTACCCGCAGCTCGCCTCGGCGTCGCCGTCGAGCGCCAGGTTCGCGGGCGTGGACATGCAGCGCATCGGGATCGCCGGACTCAAGGTTCGCGCGAGGGACGACCACCCGGCGGACGACGGAGGCATCGTCACCAGCTTCGCCGACGCGACGGACCAGGTGCGCGCGATCGTCACCGTCGCCGTCGCCAGGGACGAGGCCGGGGCGCGCGCCTTCCTCGAGGCGGCGCTGCACGGCGTATCGTCCGAGCTCGCCTTCTCACCGACGCTCGGCGACGTCGCGTGGGCGGACGATGGCGGACGGGGCACGCATCTGGTCGTCGGGGCACGCGGCAACGTCGCCTTCCTCGTGGACGTGCTCGCCGTGAACGCTCCGGCGGGGACCTCGCCGAGCGCGGTCCCGAGCGCCGCGAAGATTGCGGGCACGGTGTCGGCGGCGCTCGTCGCGGGGAGGCCCGACCTCCCGCGCGCCTCGGTCGTCGTCCCGCCGACGTTCGACATGAAGGCGGGCTTGCCCGTGGGCGTGCAGGTGTCGCAGGGCGCGACGTACCGGCTGCACGCCGACAACGCGTACGTCGCGCGGGGGCAGGCCGGGCCGGTGGCGAAGCCGTTCAAGTTCGGACCCGTGACCGTCCACGCGACGGTGACCGACGCCCTCGGCCGCGTGGTCGCGGTGCACGCGACGAGCACGCCCCGCTCGCCATGATCGAGTGGAGCGAGACGCACGCGCAGATCCGCGACCTGGTCAAACGGTTCGTCGACGCGGAGGTGAAGCCCAACCTCCACGAGCTCGAGCACGGCGACATGCCGCCGTACCCGATCCTCCGCAAGATGTTCGCGACCTTCGGCGTCGCGGATCTCGCGGTGATGCGTGCCGAGAAGGCCGCCGCCCGCGCGAGGAAGCGCGAGGAGGCCCGGGCGCGCGGCGAGACGCTCGAGGTCGTGGAGCGAGCCGAGCCAGGCGAGCAGGTGGCCATGCAGATGATCTCGATCATCGAGCTGTCCCGGTACTGCCCCGGGATGGTCACCGCCCTCGGCGTCTCCGCGGGGCTCACCGCGGGCACCATCATGAGCCGCGGGACGGCCCGCCAGATCGACCGCTGGGTGAAGGAGCTCCTCACGCTCGAGAAGGTCGGCTCGTGGGCGATCACCGAGCCCGGCTCGGGCTCCGATGCGTTCGGGTCGATGAAGGCGACGGCGCGGCGCTCGGACGGGGGCTACCTGCTCTCCGGCAACAAGACGTTCATCACCAACGGCCCGCACGCCGACGTGATCGTGTTCATCTGCAAGCTCGACGACGGGAACGACCCGCGCGATCGCAAGGTCCTCTCGTTCGTCGTCGAGCGAGGCGCGAACGGGCTCACGCAGACGAAGGCGCTCCGCAAGATGGGCCTGCACTCGTCACCGACGGGCGAGCTCTTCCTCGAGGACGTGTTCGTCCCGGCCGACCAGCTCCTCGGCGAGACCGAGGAGGTGAGCTACCGCACGGGCGCGAAGGACACGTTCACGGCCGAGCGCACCGGCGTGGCGGCGATGGCGCTCGGGATCATCGAGGAGTGCCTGGCCCGATCCGTGGAATACGCGAAGACCCGCGTGCAGTTCGGACGGCCGATCGGGGAGTTCCAGCTCATCCAGCTCAAGCTCGCGCGGATGGAGGTCGCGCGCATGAACGTGCAGAACCTCGTGTACCGCATGATCGAGCTGGCGATCGCGGGCAAGAAGATGCAGCTGGCCGAGGCGAGCGCCTGCAAGCTGTACTGCGCTCAGGCGGCCAGCGAGGTCGCGATGGAGGCCGTCCAGCTGTTCGGGGGGAACGGCTACATGGCCGAGTTCCGCGTCGAGCAGCTCGCCCGCGACGCGAAGGTCCTCCAGATCTACGGCGGGACCGACGAGATCCAGGTGTCCCAGATCGCGCGCAGCCTCATGGAGGTTCGAGGGGGCTGAGGGGCCCGTCGCGCTCCCCGGGCGGCGCGGATCAGTCCGTCGCGGGCTTCGGCGTGGTCGGCCCGCTAGGGAACGGCTCGGGCTTCCTCGCGTACTCGAGCGGCAGCTCGCCCGTGAGCGCCCTGAGCCACGTCACGATCGAGGACACCTGCTGCGGCGTGAGTTCCTTCCCGATCTGATGACGCCCCATGAGACGGACGGCCTCGTCGAGCGAGCTGATGGCGCCATCGTGGAAGTACGGCGCGGTCATCGCGACGTTGCGCAGGCGCGGCACGCGGAAGACCATGAAGTCGGACTCCTCCTTGGTGACCTCGAAGCGGCCCCGGTCTCGCGTCTCGCCCCAGGCCTTGACGAGGCCGAGCTTCTGGAACGACGACGCACCGACGTACGTCCCCGAATGGCACTGCACGCAGCCCACGTCCACGAAGGTGTTGAAGCCGGCGCGCTCCGCGCTGGTGAGGGCGGAGCGGTCGCCCTGGAGGAACCGGTCCCAGCGGCCCGGCGTGAGGAGCT
The DNA here is from genome assembly GCA_005777185.1 of Myxococcales bacterium. Lineage (GTDB taxonomy): Bacteria > Myxococcota_A > Polyangia > Polyangiales > Polyangiaceae > SXNL01. Next base: position 32,907 of record SXNL01000226.1, on the reverse strand, counting down.
TGCGCTCGAAGGCGCCGATGGCCCGCGTGGCGTTCTCGAAGGACAGCGGCGCCTTCTCGCCCGGGAAGGCCTTCGCGAAGAGCGCGACGTAGCCGGGGATCGACCTGAGCACGGCCTCGATCTTGCCGGGGTTCTGGGCCATCTCCACGGCCGAGGCGATGGGCCCGGACGCCTGCTTCTCGACGTTCTCGAAGCGCCCGTCCCACATGAGCGCGAAGAAGCCCGCGCTGTTGTACACGGTGAGCGCGTTGCGTGTGCCCTGCATGTGCGCGTGGCCCGTGGAGAAGCGGAGGCCGTCGACCCCGTGCTTCTCGAGCGAGTGGCACGAAGCGCACGACACATCGTGCGCTTTCGAGAGGCGCGGATCGTAGAACAACAGGCGCCCGAGCGCGATCTTGTCCTCGTTGAGCGGGTTCTTCGCGCTCGTGACGACGGCGGGCAGCGGGGAGAAGCTCCGCAGCACGTCGTCGTCGATGGTGTCCTTGACGGCATGCACGGAGGCGCTCGCGGACGGCGCGGGGAGGAGCCCCGCGTGCTTCGCGTGCGAGCGGGCCCAGAGATCCCACCCCACGAGCCCGCCGATGACGACGGCCGCGGTGACCCCGAGGGCGAGGCCCGTGGACGCGCGGCGCGGCGTCGTCCCCGTCGTTCCCAGCGAGGCGTCCTTCGCGGCGCCGGGCGCGGTCTCCTGGCCCGACCCCGGCGGGCTCGATCGGGGAGCAGGTGAGGAGGCGACGGACACGGCGTCCTCGGGTCGCTTCGCGCCGGCGGCGCCCGTGCGGCCGAGGTTGGACTCTGACGTGCGCTGGAGGGTCAGACGCGGCTCCGGCGGCGCCGCGTCCGGCGAGGCTGCGGGGCTGTCCATCGGGGCCGGCGTGCGTGGGTTCTCGCCGGAGAGGCCCGTGTCGCCGAGCGTGAAGCTGTCACGCTGCTTCTCCGGATCCGACGAGATGACAGACTCCGTGCGCGGGCCCGCCACGCCGACGAACATCGATCGGAGGAGCGCGGAGTCGCCGCCGACGAGCGGTCGTATCGCCTCGTGCATCGCCGCGACGGTCTGGTAGCGATCCGCGCGCTCGATGTGGAGCGCGCGGTGCACGATCGCGCCGATCTCCGGCGGGACCCACGGCGCCACCTCCTCGACGCGCTTCGCTGGCGTGCCGCAGATCGCGAAGATGAGCTCGCCGATGGCGCCCACGTCGGCGTGCGGCACCTTGCCCGTGAGCATCGCGTAGAGCACGACGCCGAGCGAGAACACGTCGGTGCGGTGATCGATGTCCTTGAAGCCGCGCGCCTGCTCGGGCGACATGTACAGGGGCGATCCGAGCAGGCTGTTGGTGCCCGTGAGGCTGCTCACCGGGAGCGCCATGGGCTCGGCGATCTTGGCGATGCCGAAGTCGAGCACCTTGATCACGACGCGGCCCTCGTCGCGGTTCGCGGCGAAGATGTTCGCGGGCTTGAGGTCGCGGTGCACGACGCCTGCATCGTGGGCCTTCTGGACGCCCAGGCACGCCTGCGCGAGGATGCGCAGCGCCAGGGAGGGAGGGAGCGGTCCGTGGCGAGCGACGAGGCGCTCGAGATCGTCACCCTCGAGGAGCTCCATGACCAGGAACGGGAACCCGCTCTTGTCGTCCCTGCCCGCGTCGAGGATCTGGACGATGTGCTCGCTGTCGATGGCGCCGGCGGCGCGCGCTTCGCGCTGGAACCGCGCGACGAGCTGCTCGGCCTGTCCGGCTTTGCTCGTGATGAGCTTGATCGCCACCCTGCGGCCGGTCGCCGCGTGCCGGCCCTCGTAGACGGTCGCCATCCCGCCCGAGCCGAGCATGCGGACGACCTGGTACTTGCCGTCGATCAAGGTGCCGATCATGGGGCTCCGCGCGAGGACCGAGTCCCGGCGAACAGGCACGGAAGGTTAGCGGTTCTGCGCGATGGAAACGCGCCCAGTAACAAACAGTCTTGACTGTTTGTTGAAGGGAGGCTACCGCACCCCCGGATGTCGACCCAGGCGGAACGAACCGCGGCCACGACCGAGCGGCTCCTCGACGCGACCCTCGCCGCGCTGATCGACGCGGGCTACCGGGGCGCGTCCACGCCGGAGATCTGCCGCCGCGCCGGGGTGTCCCGCGGCGCGCAGCTCCACCACTTCCGCACGAAGCAGGAGCTCGTGGCGGCGGCCGTCGAGCACCTCTTCACGAAGCGCGTCGCCGACCTGGAGCGACGGATCGGGGCGTGCCCGACGGTGATCGATCTGGCGGACGCGGCGTCGTTCCTGTGGTCGGTCTACACGGGTGACACCTACTACGCGTGGCTCGAGCTGGTGGTCGCCTCCCGCACGGATGCGGAGCTGCGCGCCCTCGTCGCCGCGGTCGACGCACGGCTCGTCGCGCGGGCCGAGCGGCTGTGTCACGCCGTGCTGCTCCCCCACGTCGACGACGCGCGGGAGATCGCTGCGACGACCCGCCTCGTCCTCGCCATCTTCGACGGTCTCGGGACGCACCAGATCCTCCTCCGGGATGACGAAGCGGCGCGCGCGGTGCTGCGTGTGGCCGCCCGCGCGGGGCTGTTCGACAGCGCGGGCATCTCGCGCTCCAGGGCGTCGGCAGCTCGAAGCACGTGAAGGACGGCTCGAGCTCCCCGCCGCGCGGGAGTGACCGGGGCGGCCTTCAGGGCGACGCGAGGAGCGCGTCGAGGGCGGCCGTGAGGTCGGCCAGGTGCGTCGCGGCCTCCGCGCTCAGCGGGCCGGCCGTGATGAGGTTGATCGCCTCGTAGGGATCCGTGCGGAGATCGTAGAGCTCGAGCGTGCCGCTGTCGAAGCGGATGAGCTTGAAGTCCTTGTCGCGCATCGTCTTCCCCGGCTGCCCGCCCGCGAACGGCGCGCCGCCGAACACCTCGGTCATGACCGTGGTGCGCAGCGGTGCTTGCGCAGGGTTCGTGAGGTACGGGACGAGGCTCACCGAGTCGACGGTGTTGCCGCCCGCGGGCAGGGCGAGGGACATGTCCACCTGGCCGAGCTCGAGGATGGTCTTGAAGAGATCGAGCACATGCACGATCCCGCCCACGCGCCTGCCGCCTCCGACGACACCCGGGCCCGCGATGACGAGGGGGACCTGTATGCCGCCCTGGTAGAGCCCGCCCTTGCCGCGCGTCGGCGGGATCGGGGCGGAGCTGATCGCGTTCGGCGTGCCGTTGTCGCCGGCGAAGAGGATCCAGGTGTTCGCGAGGGCCGCCGGTTTCAGGCTGTCGAGCAGCCGGCCGAGCTCGGTGTCCATCGCCTCGATCATGGCGTGGAAGTGGTCGATGGGCCGCGCCGGTGGCGGTGTGGCGAGCCCCGTGTACGTGTGAAGCGCCGCCGGCGGCACGTGGAACGGCGAGTGCGCCGCGTTGAACGCGAGCCACACGAACCACGGCCTGGTCTGGAGCGCGATCCAGTCGCGCGCGTCGTTCACGTTGACGGTCGTGGCGTAGCCCGTCTCGTTCGCGCTGACGCCATCGACGGTGCGCGTCCAGTTGAAGAAGCTGGGCACGGCCGCGGGGAGGCTCCCTGCGTACCGGGAGAAGCCGACCATGTTCGGGTGGTTCGGGCCCCCGTTCGCGGGCGTGGAGAGGTGCCATTTGCCGAACGCGGCCGTCACGTAGCTCGGGTTTCCGTCGGTGAGCGCGAGGGGGAGCGCGCGCTCGCTGAGCGGGAGCGGCAACCCCACGGTGCCCACCGTGTTCCGGAAGCCGTGCCTTCCCGTGAGGATGGCGGCGCGCGTCGGCGAGCAGACGGGGGCCGCCCAGGCGTTGTCGAACACCACGCCGCGCGCGCAAAGCGCGGCCACGCGCGGAGCCCGCCCCGGATCGGCCGCGATCGCGTAGCAGACGTTTCCGTCGATGCCGAAGTCGTCGCCGATGACGAAGAGGATGTTGGGGAGCGGCGGCTTCCCCGCGTCGGTCGGCGCGGCGTCCGGGGACGCGCCGTCTCTGCCGGCGTCCACCGCGGTGGGCGCATCGTCGGCGGCGGCGTCGGCGCCGGTCGCGTCCCCGCTGGCGCCCGCTTCGTCGGCGAGCGCGGGCGCGCCCGGTCCATCGCTTCCACACGCGGCGCCCATGGCGATCGAGGCGGCGAACGTCGCGGCGCCGAGGACCCGCGCCCGCCAACCGCTCCGTGTGGCTCGGATCATCCCGGCATTATGACCGCTGGGTCACCGCCGGACAACCACGCTCGCGTCCCCGGCGGTCCGCGACGCCGCGCAGCGGAATCCCTGGTGGTTCGTGGCGGAGTCCGGGCTCGTCTTCATGCGCGCGGACGGGCGGAAGGAGGCGCAGTAGGTCGTCGTGCAGAGGTACGATCCCCCGCGGATCACGCGCTTCGGCGCGTGGGGCTCGTCCGGATCGAGGCTCGTCTCGGGCCCCGCCGGGTCGACGGCGACGCCCTTCGCCGCGGCCTTCGCGTACGTGTCCGCGCGGTACCAGTCGCTGCACCACTCCCACACGTTTCCGGCCATGTCGTGGAGGCCGTAGCCGTTCGGCGGGAAGCGGCCCACGGGCGCGGTCCCCTCGAAGCCGTCCGCGGCCGTGTTCTCGTACGGGAACTTCCCCTGCCAGATGTTGGCCTGGGGCTTCGCCGGATCGAACGCGCCGTCCCCCCACGTGAACCGCTTGCGCGCCTCGCCGCCGCGCGCCGCCCGCTCCCACTCCGCCTCCGTGGGGAGCCGGCGCCCCGCCCACCTGCAATACGCGACGGCGTCGTCCCAGGAGACCTGCACCACGGGCAGGTAGTCCTTGCCCACGATGGTGTCGTCCTGTCCCGACGGGTGGCGCCAGTCCGCACCCGCGACGTACTCCCACCACTGGCTCCAGTCGCCGGGCACGTCGAGCTTCGCCGGGCCTCGCGTCTTCCGGAACACCATCGACGAGGGGCGCAGCTTGTCGGGCGAGGGCGGGGGCGTGCCAGGCGGCAGCTGCCGCATGATGTCCGCGAGGTCGGCCGGCTTCTCCGCGGTGGTCCTGTGCCCGGTGGCGGCGACGAAGGCCTGGAACTGCGCGTTCGTCACCTCGAACGCGTCGAGGAAGAACGGATCGACCCGCACGGTGTGGACGGGGCGCTCCCAGGCCATGCCGTCGCCGGCCGCGTCGCCCATCGCGAACTCCCCGCCGGGGATCGGAACCATGCCCGGAGGCCCGCCGCCCTCGGAGCGCCCGAAGCGGGGCGGAGGCTCCGTGCAGCACGCGGTGCCGGCCTCGGCGCGGGGCTCGGCTGACGCCGCCGCGTCCTCGCGACCGACGTCGCGCGTGGACGAGGCGACGTACGCGGTCGCCGCGGTCGGTGGCGCCGAGTCACCGCGTGGCCATCGGGTCCACGCGACCGCGCCCGCGACGACGACGCCGAGCAAAACCGCGACGCGCGCCCAAGGCGAGCCTCTCAGGGAGCGTCCGTCCAAACCGTCGCGAGAATAGCACCACGCGGCCGCGCCCCGCCCGCCGGGTGCGCTTTACTTCACGCGCCCGTCCGGCTAAGGAGTCCCGTCGAGCGGGGAAGGTTCCCGCACGAACAAGGGGTTCGAGTATGCGCAGGATGGGTCTGGTGCCGACTTCGGTGATCGTAGCTCTCGCGATGGGCTACCTGGCTTGCGGTGGCGACAAGCCTAAGGTCGAGACGCCGCCCACCCCCTCCGCGGAGCCCCAGGCGAGCGCCGCGCCGGCCGAGACGGCCCCGCCGAAGGTCGAGACGCCGCCGGCCGAGACGGCGAAGGCCGAGGCGCCCCCCCCGCCCCCGAGGAAGACGGCGAAGGAGATCATCGAGGCTGGCGGCACGTTCATGTTCTCGCTGGCCGACTCGGCGGACGCGAAGAAGCTCGCGACGGACAAGTGCGAGAAGGACAGCAAGAAGGACGCGAAGAAGCTCGAGGCCTGCAACAAGGCCGTCGAGGCGAGCGCCGCCACCGAGGGGATCCGCTTCGAGAAGGACGGCAAGGGAGCGCTCTGGTACACGGCCTTCGGCAAGGAGAAGGACAAGGAGGTCATCCACATCAAGATGGCCTTCAAGATCGCGAAGTCGGACGGCGACAAGCTCACCGTCAACCCCGAGGGCAAGGCCCAGGGCAAGCTCGCGAACAAGCCCGCGCCGAAGGAAGTGACGATGGAGGTCCCCGACGAGTCGACCGTCAAGGTCACCGATCCGTCGCCCGCCAAGAAGGGCGTGCTGGTTTTCAAGAAGAAGTGAACGACGGCGCGCTGCGGTCGCGCCCCGACGTACCTCGCGGTACCCCTCCGGGCGCGCGGCTCACAAGAGCCGTCGCGCCTTCACCTCGAGGTAGCGAGACACGAGCGCCATCGTGACGTCCTCGGGCCTCGCGTCGAGTACGAGCGCGCCCTCGCGGCGGATCCGCCTGAGGAGCCCCTCGCGGAACGTCAGCGCCTCCGCCGCGGCGGCCATCGCGAAGGCGTCCTCGTCCCTGCCCGCCGACCCGTCGCCAGTCGCGAGCGCCCCGAGGGCAGGCTCGCGCAGGAAGACGCACAGGGGGAGGTGCGTGGGGAGGAGGACGCGCACCGCGGAGGCGAGTTCCTTGGCGGTCTGCGGCTCGAGGACGCGCGTGAGGATCACGAGCAGGGATCGCGCGCGGAGCTTGGTCTTCAGGTACGCCATCGCGGCGCGGTAGTCCGTGGCGTGCAGCGTGGACTCCAGGTCGAACACGGAGGACACGAGGCGCGTCGCGCCGCGGCGGCCTCCCTGGGGCTTCACGAACGCGCGCGGAAGCTCGTCGAAGGTGAGCAGGCCCGCCTTGTCGCCGCCGCGGATCGCGACGTCCGCGCAGAGCAGGGCCGCGTTGAGGGCCCAGTCGACGGCGTCGAGCGCGCCGCTCTTCTCGCGCATGCTTCGGCCGATGTCGATCGCGAAGACGATGTTCTGATCGGACTCGGCCTGGAACTGGCGGACGATGAGGTCGTCGCGACGGGCCGTGGCGCGCCAGTCGACGTGGCGCATCTCGTCGCCCACGCTGTACGGGCGGAGGCGCTCGAACTCCGTGTCCCCGCCGCGGACGCGGAGCGAGCCGACGCGCGCGTCCTTCCTTCCCTGGCGGCGGAGCATCGCGAGCTCGCGCGCGGCGTGCACGTCGGGGTACACGTCGACGTGCTCGGGCAGGTCGACCTTCTCCTGCCGCATCACGAGGCCGAGCGGCGCCCCGTAGCGCACCGTCACGGCGCCGAGCTCGCGTCGACCTCGCCTACGCGGGACGACCTCGTAGCCGAGCTTGACCTCGCCGCGCGCCGGGAGGTCGAGCGAGAGGGGGAGATCGAACGACTCGGTGTCCGCGGTCGGATCATCCATGACGGTCCCGCGGAGGCGCCGGCCGGACCGGTTCTGGATCGTGAGCTCGATCCGGTTGCGCCGCCCGAGGCTCCAGATCTGGGGTGTCTTGCGCTCGATCCGTAGCCTGTGACCGAGCGCCAGGGCGAGGTCGGCCGCCCCCGAGAGGAGGAGCAGGCCGTCGAGCGTCCACGCCGCGGGCATCAGCGCCGGCACGAGCCCGGCAACGCCGGCGATTCCCGCCGCGAGGCCCGCGAGCACGACCATCCGTCGCGTGGGGACGAGCATCTACGAGGCGACGCGCGGCACGGGCGCGCTCCTGAGGATGTCCTCGATCCGCTCCTCGACGGTGATCCCCTGGAGCTCCGCGTCGGGATGGAGGAGGACCCTGTGACGGAGGACGGGCCGCGCCATCGCCTTCACGTCGTCCGGCGTCACGAAGTCGCGGCCCGCGGCCGCGGCGACGACCTGCGCCGTGCGCAGCATCGAGATCGACGCGCGCGGCGAGGCGCCGAGCTCGAGCTGGCGATCGTTCCGGGTGCGCCCCACGAGGTCGACGATGTACCTCGTCACCGCGTCGTCGATGCGCACGCGGAGCGCCAGCTTCCCCATCGCGATGAGCTCGGCGTCCTTCGCGACGGCCTCGAGGTGGGAGAGTTCCTGCGGGTCGAAGCCCGCCGCGTGGCGCTTGACGATCTCGGCCTCGACGTCCGCCGGCGGGTTCTGCATCGTCAGCTTGAGGAGGAAGCGGTCGAGCTGGGCCTCCGGCAGCGGGTACGTGCCCTGCGACTCGATGGGGTTCTGCGTGGCGATGACGAGAAAGGGACGTGGGAGCGCGCGCGTCGTCGCGTCGGTCGTCACCTGGTGCTCCTGCATCGCCTCGAGGAGGGCGCTCTGGGTCTTGGCGGGGGCGCGGTTGATCTCGTCCGCGAGGAGGAGCTGCGTGAACACCGGGCCGGGCACGAACGTGAACCCGCCCGTCTGCCGGTCGTAGATCGACGAGCCCGTCACGTCGCCAGGCATGAGGTCCGGCGTGAACTGCACCCGCTTGAACCCCAGGCCGGACACCTGGGAGAGCGCGCGCACGACCAGGGTCTTCCCCAGGCCTGGCGCGCCCTCGATGAGGACGTGGCCGCCCGCCACGACCGCGACGAGGAGCCCGTGCACGAGATCGGGCTGGCCCACGATGGCCTTCTCGATCTCGGCGGACAGCCTCTGGAACGTCTCCTGGAACACGGTGGAGTTCACGCTCTCGTCCTCTCTTTCGGCTCGGCCGCGCGGTCGAGCAGATCACGAACCGCGCGAATGTGGGCCGCGGCGCCCTTCCTGGTGATCCCCGGCGTCCTCGGCTCGAGGAGGCGGGTCACCTCCCGCTCCGGCACGTTCGCGCGCCACGCGACGTACTGCGCCAGGGTCGCGTCGCGCGGCGCCCGCGCGCGGAGCACCTCGCGCGCATGCTTCGCGTACTCGTGGACCGCGTGCTCGTGGGCGCGCGCCTTCATGTAGAATGCACCCGTCGCGCGGACGTGCTCCACGAACGCGCGCCGGGTCGGCTCGGGCGCGGGCCGGGCGCGGGCGTGCCGGATCCCGGCGTGGAGGAACAGGAGCGCGAGGAAGGGGACCGCGTGGACGAGGCCCACCGAGAGGCCCGCGCGCGAGAGCGCGGAGAGCGGGTTGCCCGGCGGCGTGACGCCGTCTTCCGGACGCGCGACGCGGATCTCGGTGCCGTCGACCGGCCGGGCCTGCTCGACGAGCGCCATCGCGACGTCGCCCGCGCCCTCCTGCGACAGCCCGACGTTGGTGAAGGGGTCGGGGCGCGCCAGTCCCACGATCACGCCGCGATCGAGCGCGACCCGCGCCGCGAACGGCTCCCCGCCCGCGACGGCGATCGCCTCGGCCCCGGGCCACGTGAGGGCGCCAGGCTGGCTGACGCGGACGGTGACATCGTGAAACACCTCCCCGTCGTCGACCTGGACCGTCACGTCACGTGATCCCGTGGCGCGCGGCTTCGCGCCCAGCGCCTTCGGCCACCTCGCCGGCTCACCGAGGAGGAGAAGCGAACCGCCCGCGCCGACCCACCGGAGGAGGCGGCTCGAGGCGTCGTCCGACAGCTGCACCCTCGACGCGTCGAGCACCAGCAGGAACGTCTTCTCGCCTTCCTTCGGGATGGGGAGGGTCGCGATGGATCCGCCCAGGCCCTGCACGGCGTACCCCTCCCCCCGCGCGATCTCCCGGAAGACCTCGAGGCCCGCGGGATCGTCGACCGCGCGCTTCGTCCCACCCCTCCCCGCACACGCGAGGCCCGGCAAGGCGGCGAGCACGGTCAGGAAGGACAGCGCGCGGAGGAGTGCGCGCGCGCGATCGCCCACCGCGCGTGCCCGATCCGGATCGGGGGCCCTGCCGCCGAACTCGATCGCGTCGGCGGCGAGGGTCATCTCGGCGAGCGGGCGCCGCAGGGCGGCGTCCTGGCACGCGCGCACGTACTCCCCGTTGGTGCGGTGCCGCGCGAGGGCGATGTGGCCGCGCTCGTCGAGCGCGCGGAGGGCCGCCGCGAGGTAGAGCGCGATCGCCTCGCCGAGGGCCCCCGTCGACTCCGCGGTCTCGGCCCGGCCGAGGATCTCGCGCGCTTCGCGGCGGAGCGCCGGGGCGAGGGCCGCGGGATCGGTCCGGACCCTGGCCTGGCGCGCGCGCGCCTCCGGGAAGTCACGTGCCCTCCGGGATCGCGCCCACGCGAGGATGCCGCGCACGATGGGCACGAGCAGGGCGGCCGCGACGCCGGCCACGAAGATCCACAGGAGCGCGCGCCCGAGCGCGTACCCGAGGGGCGCGAGGGTATCCAGCCACCCTGCCCCGGCGCTCCGCTTCGGCTTCGGCGCCAGGGCCTCGTCGCAGGCCTTCGCAAGGCCTTCACACGCGGGTATCTCCTTCGCGAGGTGGCACAGCTCGAGCGACTCCGCGGACAGCGGGAGCTTCGGCGTCGAGCAGAACGCGACGGCATCGCCCGACAGGGCCGCCTGGCGCGAGGCCTCCGGATCGGCGCGTGCCACGCTCGCCGGCGCGGTGAGGAGGAGCGCGGCCACGACGGCGGCCAGGCGAGCGGTCCTCACGTCGCCTCCTCCTCGAGGTCGCGCTGGGCCATCGCGAAGAAGCGCGTCTGCACGTCCCAGCCCTCGGTGCGCGTGCGCGCGTCGAGGTAGAGGAGGAAGCGGGCGGTCGCCCCGAACGGCACGAAGGCCCAGAAGCCCGCCATCGCGAAGAGGCTCCCACCCGACTCCCACAGTGGCTCGGGCGCCTCGAACTGCAGGAGATCGACGACGATGGACCGCCCCGCGAGATCGAACACGAGGACGGCCCCCGCCTGGAACGCGAGCAGGAACACCCAGCCCGCGAGCGCCTCGCCGAACGACGCGCTCGCGATCTTCTGCGCGCGGACGATGGCCGCGCTCACCGGCAGCCGCTCGAGGAGCCGCACCTCCGCGACGTAGAAGAACGCGATCGCGAGCCAGAACCCCGGCAGGACGAGGAACGTGGCGCCCATCGCGATCGCGCACGCCCCGAGGAGCCGCGCGCCGAGGACGCCGCCCGCGTGCTGCGCCGTCTGGCGAGCGATCCCACGCGTGGACACGCTGTCCGTGAAGACGGCCTGGCTCGCGTGGAGCAGGAAGGGGATCTCCGCGAAGGCGCCGAGCGTGATCGCCGCCGTCCACCCGAGCCACCACGAGATCTGGCTGCCCAGCGCCCAGCACAGGGACGCGGCCGGCAGGATCGCCCACGCGGACAGCCTCGCGAACGGGCCCGCGTGGTGCGTCACGAAGCGGACGGCGAGGTCGAGGACGTCGAGCACGCCGCGCCTCCTCACGACCACGCGCGCGCGCTCGGCGATCATGGCCCCGCCTCCTCGGAGGAGGCCGGGGCTCCTCGCCCCGCGAGGCCCAGGTAGGCGCACACGAGCAAGAGGAAGACGGCGCCCGCGACGTGCTTCACCTCCGACGGGAGGCTCGAGGGTGACCAGAACGCCTCCAGCCCCGCGGCGACGAGCAGCATCACCGACGCCCCGCACACGATCACGAAGAGATCCGGCGCCACGAGCCGGACCGACGCGACGCGCGTCCTGTCCCCGGGCGCCACGAGGGCCCACCCGAGCGAGAGCCCGGCGCCTCCGGAGATGATGATCGCGCCGAGCTCGAACGCGCCGTGCCCGAGCACGAACGTGAGGATGTTCGCGCCCGCGCCCTGAGACGTGACGTAGCCCAGGATCGCGCCGATGGAGAGCCCGTTGTGGACGAGGTAGATCGCCGATCCCACGCCGCCGAAGACCCCGAGCGCGAAGCAGCGGAGCGCGATCCCGACGTTGTTGTTCACGTAGAAGCCCGCCATCATGACGCCCTCGCCCGCGTCGCGCCCCTTCGCGAAGCCCTCCGCGTAGGCCTCCGCGAGCGGGCGGAGCATGCTCTCGGGCGCGAGCTGGAAGGCGAACGCCGGATCGCGCAGCGTGAGTCCGAGGCCGAGGAGCATCGGGACGACGAAGAGGGCGAGCGCGATCCCCATCGCGCGGCCGCGTCGGCGAAGCGCCCGAGGGAACGCGACGAGCGCCCCCTCCGCTCGACCCCGCCGCGGCGACGCGTGCGGCCCGTAGAGGAGCGTGTGCCCTTCCGCCACCAGGCCCTGCAGGTAGTCGACGAGCGAGGCGGTGTACCGTGCCGACTGCGCGCGCGCGAGATCGCCACACACGTTGCGGTACAGCGGGGAGAGCCGCGCGGCGTCGCCCGCTTGCAGGCGGCGGATGCCGCGCTTGCACTTCTGCGCGAGGACGTCGAGCTCCTCCCACTCGCGCGAGCGCGCCTCGACGAAGGCGCGCTCGGTGAGGCGCGAGACGCGGGTCACGCGGCGCTCCGGCCGATGCGGTCCGTGCGGCTCATGCGGCCCTCATGGACGAGGGCGGCGCGTCGCGGGACGAGGGCGGCGCTTCCTCGTCGCGGCCGGCGCGGGTCGCGCGATCGTGGAGCAGCGCGAGGAAGCGGACCGGATCGCGGAGCGGCACACCGAACCGCGCCGCGAGCCTTGGCGCGACCATCTCCGCAAGCTCGAGGGAGCGCGCCTGGCCGAGATCGCCCCTGCGACGGAGGAACAGCTCGATCGCGGCGCGCTCCTCCGGATCCAGGGTGACGTGCGCCGGGACCATGTCGAGCTCCTGCGGCGTCGCGGGCGGGTGGAGCGCCAGCGCGCGCTTCGCCGCGGGGCGCTCCGGGAGGATGACCATCGTGCCGGCCACGAGATCGCCGAGCCGCTGGAACCGCTCCGTCATGGCCTGGCACGCCACGCCCACGACGTACGCGGTCGGCAGCGCGTCCGCGGCCCTGAGGAGGTTGCGGAGCGCGGCCTCGCGGAAGCCGATCGGTCGGCCGTTCGTGGTGACGACCGCGAGGCCGAGGGCCATCTTGCCGGGCGTGGTGCCGCGGAGGGCCTCCCACAGGAGGAAGTAGAGCCACTGAACGAAGAACAGGAGGACGAGCAGGACGCCGACGCTCGCCTTGGCCAGATCCGAGATCTCGCCGAGGACCGACGCGCCGAGGATCGCGGCCGTCAGGGCGACCGCCACGATCGCGAAGACCCCGTAGCAGAGCAGGAGATCGAGCACGTGCGCCACGGCCCTGCGCGCGGGCCCCGCGACGCGGTACTCGAACGCGATGTGCTCGGGCGTCTCGATCGTCACGGCCGTGTCGAGGGCGCGCGGCGCGGACGTCATCGCGGCGTCTTCTCCCGCGGGAGCTCGTCGCCGGTCCGCGGCGGGTCCACCTTGATGCCGCCGAGGAGCTTGACGCGCGCCACCGCGAGCCGTGAGGACAGGACCGCCTCGTCGCCTGCGCGCGGCACCTCCGTCGCGAGGTGCACGAAGAGACACCGTCGCACGAACGCCGAGAAGAGGAACAGGTGGCCCGTGAGCGGCCCGTCCGCCTTCGGCCCAGGGGCGGCCTTCGCGCGCGGCTCCGCCCGCCGCTCGACGGCGACCCACACGCCGGTGTCGTAGGCGTCCGGGCCGATCGCCACCGCGCGCTCCACCGTGGAGAGCCTCGCCTCGTCGGGCACGAGTCCGAGGGCGCGCGCGCGCTCCTCGCATCGCGCGCGGTTCATCAGATCGTCCTCGTGGTGACCGTACACGACGAGCCGCGACTTCGTGTGCGCGTGGGTCGCCACCAGCTCGCGCCCCTTGTGATCGTCGATGATCCACGACCGCCCCTCCGGGAGCGGGATCGTGAGCTGGAAGCGCTGGCTGTGGAACCTGCCCCACGCCGCGTCCTCGAACTCGGGCGCGTGCGCCGGAGCGCCCGACCGGGCCGGCTGTACCGGCGCCTCCACGCGGCCCCCGCCCCCACCGGCCCCGTTCTCCCCGCAGGCGGAGATGCCCAGGAGGAGGGCGGGGAGGAGGGCGCGCAACCGCCTCAGACCTTCGTCAGCCACTCGACGTGTGCCGTGTCGCCGCCGCGCACGACGTCGAAGAACCGCTCCTGGATGCGGCGCGTGATGGGCCCGACCGTGCCCTCGCCGATCGGCCGGTTGTCGATCTCGCGCACCGGCGTGATCTCCGCGGCGGTCCCGGTGAAGAACACCTCGTCGGCGAGCCAGAGCTGGTCGCGGGTGATGCGCGTCTCCTCGACGGCGAGCCCCATCTCCCGCGCGAGCGTGATGACGGTGTCGCGCGTGATGCCCTCGAGGATGGACGAGGACAGGTCGGGCGTCTGCAGCACCCCACGCTTCACGATGAAGATGTTCTCGCCCGAGCCCTCGCTGACATATCCGTTCGCGTCGAGGAGGATCGCCTCGTCGTAGCCGCCGAACTTGGCCTCGCGCTTGGCGAGCACGCTGTTCGTGTACTGCCCCATCATCTTGGCCTTCGCGAGGCTCACGTTGATGTGGTGTCGCGCGAAGGAGCTCAGCTTCGCGCGGATCCCCTGCTTGAGCGCCTCCTCGCCGAGGTAGGCGCCCCACTTCCACGCGACGACGAGCGCGCGCACGGGGTTGTTCGGCGCGTAGATCCCCATCGCGCCCTCGCCCATGAAGATCATCGGCCGGAGGTACCCCTCCTCCATGCCGTTGCGGCGCAAGGTCTCGCAGCAGACCTCGATCATCTGCTCCTTCGTGAAGCGCGGCGCGAGGAGCGTGAGCTTGCAGGTGTCGAAGAGGCGGTCGATGTGCTCGCGCAGGCGGAAGACGTGGGTGCCGTTCTGCCGCTTGTACGCCCGGATCCCCTCGAACGCGCCGAGCCCGTAGTGGAGGGAGTGGGTGAGGACGTGGACGTTGGCCGCGTCCCACGGCACGAACTCGCCGTCGAGCCAGATTGTGTTCGCCTTGTCGACCATGCGGAAGCTCCCGGATTTGCCCGCCCAGGTATTAGCTGCGCTTTCCCGAAAGGGCAATCGCGGCCTCGGCTCTTTTTCCGGGAAAACGGGGTCAGCGGGCGAGGAGGACGTAGGTCGCTCCAGGCTCGCCATCCGGGCCCCGGGCCGTGGCGAAGGCCGCGACGTGTTGGCGCGCCGCGCCCTGGGACAGCCACGCGCTCATCTCGCCGCGAAGGACGCCGCGGCCGCCGGGCGCCGGCTCCCCCTTGCCGTGGACCACGAGGACGCATCGCTCGCCGTGGGACCTCTGCCCGGCGAGGAAGACCCCGAGGCGCTCCTCCGCGTCGCGGACGGTCGCCCCGCGGAGATCGAGCCGGGCGTCGACGGGGAAGCCGCCGTGTCGAAGCTGGCGCAGCAGGGCCCGATCGACCTCGGGGCGACGACCCTCCGCGTACGCCCCGTCGTCGGTGACCTCGAAGCGGACCGGCTCGTCCACCAGCGCCCGCAGCTTCTCGGCGACCCCTCGGTCCTCGTCGCGCTGCAGCGCCTCGGCCCTCTGCTTGCGCTCCTCGAGGCCGCTCTCTGCCCTGGCGCTGGTCCGCGGCACGCGATCGTTCTTCTTGTCGAGCGGCACGACGCCGCTCATCAGGCGGTGGAAGCTGAGATCGTCCACGCCCGGGTCGGCCGCGCGATCGCCCCGGGGCGGACGTGGGGGAGGGGGAGGGCGCTTCGCCGCGGGCTCCTGCTTGGCCGCGATCTTCTCGCGCATCCCGTCGAGGGCCGCGAACGGTCCGGTCGCCTTCTTCGGTGTCTTCTTCGTCATCGCTCGCGGTTCTCCGCGCTCCTGCGTCTCGCCCGTGCGGCGATGGCGCTCCTGACGCTCTGGATCCCGGTGAGGACGCCGTCGGCGTAGTGCCAGTCCGGATCCGCGAGCTCGGGGAAGTCGTGCGGGTTCCGGATGTCCTCGTCCGTCAGCCCCGGGCGCAGGCGTCGGGCGAGATCGATCACCTTGCCGGCCTGCAGCTCCTCGAGGTCGCGGAGCAGGTCGAGAAGCTCGGCTGTGGCGATGCGCTCCTCGTGGGCGGGATCGGGCAGGAGCAGCGCCTGGGCGTCCGCGCGCTCGACCCCGGAGAGCACGCGCCGCTCGCCGCTCGCGTCGAGGGTCACGCACGTGGCGCCCGCGCGCGGGCAGATCCCGAGGCAGTGCGTCCGCGTGATCCACACGTCGCGCTGTGCTCCACGCGACGTCACGAGGTCCTTCAACGAGGCGTAGAGCGCCTCTCCGCGCGCGCCGCATCCGGTGCCGAGGGGTGACGCTGGATCACGCTCGTTCACGCACACGAGCACGTGCCGGGACGGAGGGGGGTGCGGGAGCATCGCTCGCGCAGGATAGCATCGCTCGACGTGTCTCCGGACGTGCGCGACCTGCTTACACCGTGGGCATCGGTCTACATAAACCCATGGATCCATTCGTAGATCAGGTCTCTGGATCCCCGGCGGACCAGGCGTGGCGTGCAACGCGCCGGTTTACGAGGGGTTAGCCGCACCTCGTGCTTCCGGCCCGCGGGTTGCACCAGCGGATGCCTGATGTCTCATGCCGTCCAGGCGCACGCCCCTTTCTCCCACGTACCGCTTGGCCCGGGTCGCTGGATCACCCTCGGGCCTCCGCTCGGGCGTGGCTCCCTCGCGACGGTGTTCCGGGGCAGGACGGAGGGGCCCTACGGTGTGTCGCACGCCGTCGCCGCGAAGGTGTTCGACGCCGTCGCGTCGGACGATCGCGACCTCGCCTTTCACGTGATCCGGCGCGCCACGACGCGCGCGGCCATGGTGCGTCACCCCAACGTCGCGCAGATGTTCGACCTCGGCGTCGAGTGCGGGCAGACGGTGCGCACGGGCGAGCTCGTGGAGGGGATCACGCTCTCGGCGCTCATGGACAAGCTGCGGAGCGCGGGCGTGCGCGTGTCACTCGACCTCGCCGTTTTCATCGCGCTCGAGGTGGCCGAGGGACTCGCGGCCGCGAGGCGCGCCGTCGACCAGGATGGCTACGCGCTCCAGGTGGTGCACGGTGACCTCTCGATGCGCGACGTGCTGCTGTCGATCGCGGGCGAGGTGAAGGTGACCGACTTCGAGCTCGCGGAGGCGCGTCAGATCTCGACCGACGTGCGGAGCCTGCGCAGCGTCGCGCGTCGCTGCGCCTCGATGTCTCCGGAGGTCGCGTGCGGAGAGGGCGCGACCGCCGAGAGCGACGTGTTCTCCGTGGGGCTCATCCTCCACGAGATGCTCGTCGGGCCGCGCTTTTCCCCGCGTGTCGACGGTCGCGAGGCGCTCGGGATGGCGCGCGACGGCATCCTGGAGATGACCGGCATGCGCTCGTTCCCGGACGAGCTCTCCGCGATCATGGTGCGGGCGATGGCGGTCGACCCTCGCGATAGGTACGCGGACGCGGGGCAGATGGCCTTCGAGCTGAGACGGCTGTCGCTCGGCCTCGGCGTGGGCGATGAGCGGCTGTTCCTTCGTGAGCTCCTCTCCAAGGACGTCGAGGAAATCACGGTGCCCCGCACCCAGCCCGCGCCCGGGCGCGCGCCTCCCTCGCGGAGGTCCGAGTCCGAGCTCAGGCTCTCGCGCCGCGACGACCTCCCGGCGGCGGCGCGCACGGAGCCAGGCGACACGGATCGGCCCCTGGGTTTCGCGGCCGACGATCTGCTCGACGAGAGCGATCTCCTGGAGGACGAGGCGCCCTGGTGATCAGCGGAGCGCGCGCCTCCTGAGCAGGCGCTCGAGTCCGCAGAGCACGAGGGCGTGGGTGACCGCCCCCTCGTCGAGGAGACGCGGCAGCGCGTCCAGCGGGACGAGGACGGGCTCGCATTCCTCCAGATCGTCGAACTCGGTCTCGAACGCGGGGCGCGCGCCCCGGGCGAGGTAGGTGAAGCAGCGGTTCCCCTGGAGCGCGGGGTTCGGCTCGGTGGCCACGAGGAGCTCGAACCCGTCGGCGGCGAACCCGCTCTCCTCGCGGAGCTCGCGCTCGGCAGCGAGGGCGGGATCCTCGCCCGGATCGATGACCCCGCCCGGCACCTCGAGCGTCATCGTGTCGGTGCCGAAGCGGTACTGCCAGATCATCACGACCTCGTCGGCGGGGGTGAGGGCGATCACGTTGCACCAGTCGGGGCAGGTGAAGCAGTGGACGGCACGCCTCGGCTTGCCGGCGCCGTCCTCCATCTCGTGGCGCTGCACGGTGAACACGCCGTAGTCGGCGAGCTCGTGCGTCCGTGTGCGTCGCCACGTCGCGATGCGGGGAGGAGAGAGACGGAAGGTCATGCGCGCGATTCTAGGCGCGTTTCGTGTGGTAAGGAGGCGCCGTGGTCGAGGCGCGCGCGACGAAGGAGCGGCAGGCGGGCGAGGGCCTGATCGCGAAGAACCGCCGCGCGTCGTTCGACTACGCCATCGAGGAGACGTTCGAGGCCGGGCTCGCGCTCGTGGGCAGCGAGGTGAAGTCGATCCGCGCGGGCAAGATCGAGCTCGTGGACGCGTACGCGGTGGTGGAGCAGGGCGAGCTGTGGCTGAAGCAGATGTATGTCGCACCTTTCTCGCACGCCAGCGCCTTCCCGCACGAGCCGCGGCGCGCGCGCAAGCTCCTCGTGCGCAAGCGGGAGATCGAGCGGATCGGCGCGGCGCTCGCGCGCGAGGGGCTCACGCTCGTTCCGCTCAAGCTCTTCCTCCGCAACGGGTTCGTGAAGGTCGAGCTCGGGCTCGGCAAGGGGCGCAAGAAGGGCGACAAGCGGCAGGAGATCGCGCGGAAGACGGCGGATCGCGAGGCGCGGGCGGAGATGGGCCGCGGGAGGAAGGGATCGTGATCCGGTGGCAGAAGGGCGGGGAGGCGGACGTGGTCTCGCTGGCGGGCGACAGGATCACCCTCCTGTCGACGACGCCGTCGCCGCCCGGGTCGCGGCTCGAGGGGCTCCTCGTGGGGGCGGCCGAGGACCAGGCGGCGGTGGCGCTGTCGATCCGCGTGAAGGTGCACGCGGCGAAGCGCCAGGAGGACGGGCGGTTCGAGCTCCGGGGCCGCGCGCTGGATCTCGGGGCGGCGGCGCGGGAGCGGCTGCTCGCGGCCATCCCCGGGTAGGGACGGAGGGCCGCCGTCCGCCGTCCGGGTATACCTGGGTATACCCTCCTTCAGCGTCGCGTCCGACCCACCGCCATCGCGCCGAAGAGCCCCGTCAGCACCATCAGCGCCCCGAAGCTCGCGCGCTGGCTCATCGCGAACCCCGCCAGCTCGCCCCCGAGCAGGCTCCGCACGTGCCCCCGCGGAAACAGCAAGGCCCCCGATCCGCTCGCTCCGAGCACCCAGTCGGCGCCGAGGAGCACGCTCCTCCCCACGGCGCCGCCGAACGTGGATCCGAAGGCGAACAGCGCCGCGTACGCGGCCCCGCCGAGCGCGCCCACCTCGGCGCTCGTCAGGACGTCCCACGCGAGCGGCGGATCGCCCGGTCCGTGCGCCACCGCCGCCACGAGCGCGCCCTGCAGCGCGCCCGCGAGCGCCCCGGCGAGCATCGCCGTCGTGGTCATCGACACGGCGGCCTGTGCCGGCGCCGCGCCCAGGCCGACGAGCGGCCGGATCGCGTCCTTCATGTTCCCGCCCGCGAGGACGCGCCCTGTGAGGCCGAAGACGACCAGGGGGAGCGTGATCTCCGAGAAGGCGCCCGACAGCGCCGTGTACGCGTGGCCCTGGTGCCGCCGCACCGACAGGGCAGGGACGAGCGCGAGGAGCGTCCACGCCACGGCCGCGAGAAGCGTGGCCCAGGATCGGCCCAGGCGCGCGATCGGAAGTTTGTAGAGTGCAGCCATCATGTCGGGTCCCCGGTGGAGCCCGCGACCTCGGCGCGCCTCGCGGCGGCGGGCGGGACGGAGGAACGCGCCGTCTGAGAGAGGGCAGCCTCCTTGAGCCCATCGACGGACGCGAGCTCCGGGACCACGGCCACGACGCGCGCCGCCGAGCTGCAGACCGCCGCGCCGAGTGCACGCGCGAGCGCGAGGATGTCGGGCCCCACGAGGACGACGTGGCCGTCGCCGATCGTGAGCTCGCGCGGAGCGGCGTCCTCCTCGAGGGCCCCGAGCGCGGCGGAGAGAGCCCGCGCGTCGGGCGTGACCACCCGCAGCCTCGCCTCCCGTGCCAGCGCGATGGGCTCCGAGCCGTTCACGGAGAAGACGACGCCGCGAGAGAGCAGCCACGTCGTCTCGAACGCGAGCGGAGGTCGCGTGGACGCCGTCGCCACGACCACGCTGGCCCCCGCGCGCGCTCGCTCCCGGAGGACCTCGCCCAGGCGCGCGGGCGTCTCGAGGCTCGCGTCCGCGAAAGGCTCGTCGAGGAGGAGCACCTCGGTCTCCGCGTGCACCGCCGCGGCCAGCGCGACCGATCGAGCTTCGGCCCGAGCCAGGCTGCTCGCGCGGCGGGTGGCGAGGTGCGCGATGCCCAGCCGTGCGAGGAGCTCGCCGTGATTCTTCGTGGGGGCGCGCCGGAGCTGTCGCCCCAGCGTGAGGATCTCCGAGACGGTGAGCGCCTCGGGGAGCGCGACCTCGTGGGGGACGTGGGCGATCCGCGCGCGGGCAGCCGCCGGCGGCCCGCCGAGGACGTCGACGGAGCCCGCGCTGGGCCGGACGAGCCCCGCGGCGATGTCGAGGAAGAGCGGCCCGCCGTCCTCGGCGGTGCCGAGGAGGCATGTGAGGCCGGGCTCGATCTCGAGGGTCACGTCCGACAGGACCGCCGCGGGGCCGCCCTTGCGCGGGCCGATCGCCCGTAGACCCTTGGCGCGGATCACCGGCCGGCCTCCGCCTCGAGCGACGCGAGCTCGCGCTTGATGACCACGAGCGCGATGCCACAGACGAACACCAGCAGCACGACCGCGCGCCCGAGCCGGAACGGATCGAAGGCGTGCGGCGTGAGCGCACTCCGGAGCGCGACGAGGGCCTCCGGGATCGAGAGGAGCTCGCGCCACGCGTCAGGGACGAGATCGACGAGGAACTGCTGGAGGAGCTCCGGGATGAACAGGATCGCCGCGAGCCGGACGTAGCCGCCGCCTCGGGAGCGCGTGCCCAGCGCCGCGAAGCACACGAGCGCGAGCGTGACGGACGCCGCGGCGCCGTACGCCACCGACGCCCCCGTCGCGCCGAGCGCCTCGAGCGCGACGGAGAGCTCCATCGCGGCGAAGGTGCACGCGAGGCCGCTCACCAGAGCGCCGCCGCCGAGGATCACGAACAGGAGGGTGGCGAGGCCGGAGACGCGCGCGAACAGGTAACGCCCGAGCGCGCCGCGCGACGCCATCAGGGCGACGATGCCCTCGGCGCGATCGCGCCGCAGTGCCTGCACGGAGGCCCCGAACGCGACGAGGATCGCCGTCCCCCAGACGAGCGCGGACGAGCACGCCGCAGGCACCGCGAGGAGCGCGTTCGCGTTGCCGGCCTTCGCGAGGACGAGCGCGCGCGTCGCGGCCCAGCCCACGATCACGAGCGACAGGCCGAGCGAGACGAAGAACAGCGGGCCGCGGCCCGCGAGGAGCATTCCGAGCCGGACGAACGGGAGGGAGCGTGCGGTCATCGGGTGCTCAGAACGCGCCCGCGAGCACGTCCCCCGCCTTCACGGGCGCGTCCAGCGAGGGCCGGCGGCTGGGAGGGGCGTCCATGACCCTGATCTTCCCAGACATCCCGTGGTGTTTCAAGAACTTGCGCCGTCGCCGTCCGCTGTCGCCCGCCCGCTTCCCGCCGTCAGCGCACCAGCCGCAGGTTCGGCGTATCGCTCGCCAGCGCCGCAAGCCCCAGCCGCCGCACGTCGTCCGCCCGCACGACGTCGCCATCCAGCGTGGCGACGAGCCGCGACATCACGAGCGCGAGCTCGCGGTCCTCCCCCGCGAAGAGGTGCTCCGACAGGAGGAGGAACGCCCCGTCGTCCAGCCCGACCGGCCGCCCGCGCTGCCTGAGGCCCTCGCGCGCGAGGCGATCCGTGAAGATCGCCCTCAGATCCTCCTGCCGGTGCGCCAGGCGCGGGAGCGAGACGACGGACGCCAGCGCGTCGTGCAGGCGTGCGAGCAGGGCGGGCTCCAGCTCCGCCGCGACGATCGACGGATCGCGCGAGGTGACCAGCCAGGGCAGCACGTCGAGCGACGTCGCGCCCGGCCAGGGGCCGCGGCGCTCCGCGAGCGCCTCCCCGATCAACCTCTGAACCTCGGAGGGCAGCGCCGCGCCGTCGAGCAGCACGATGAGGCCCCCGTGCGCCAGCGCGAGGGGCGACGTCGCCGCGTCCTTCCAGCGCGCCGGATCGTGCTCGCGTGACTGCGTGCCGTCCACGACCACGAACGGCCCGGCGCGGCGCGCGCCCGCGAGGTGCGCGCGGGCGATGTGGGCGATCGCGTCCATGCCGATCCGCGCGAGGACGACCGTGGGCGCGTCGAGGCGCGCGCGCTGGTCGAGCGCGTCCTCGGCCATGCGCGCAGCCCCGGCGTACACGCCCACGACGGGCTCCGCGAGGCGCGTCGTGTGGAGGATATCCCTCCGGGCGATGAGGTCGCGCTCGCGCTCCAGCCGGAGCACGCGCTCCGTGGCGGCGTCGAGCTCGCGCTTGAGCTCGGCCTCGCGGAGGAGCCCCCGATCGAAGCGCGAGCGGAACGCCGAGGCCCACGCGAGCTGGTCGGCGAGCTCCTTCGTGGCGACCGCCTCGTCGATGCCGAGGCTCCCACGCCGCCCACGCTCGGGCATCGCGAGCAGCGCGTCGGCCTCGCCCTCGCGCGCGACCGCGACCACGAAGGCGAAGCCCTCGCTCTCCATCCACGCCAGCGCGGGGCGGAGATCGGGGCGGCGCACCTCGAGGGTGCGGAGCACGCGCACGTCGAGCAGGCGGAACGGCTCTTCGTGAGCGAGGTCGGCGATCGCGACGGGCCACGGCACGGCGCGCGCGTGGAGGTAGCCGGCCAGGTCGACCTGCCACGCCGTGCCGGGATCCGGCGTGAAGAGGACCGGGCAGGGGCTCGTGCTCGAGAGCGCCTCGCCCTCGCTAAACGGCTCGCGGAGCCGCGTGATCACGCCGGCGATCACGACCTCCGGCTCGTCGAAGTGGAGCGCCCCGCGGGCGTGGACGGCGGCCTCGATGTGCGCGTCGGTCCCGTCGATGAAGAGGCGCGCGATGCGCGGGACGAGCACACCGCACGCGAACGCGGCGACGCTGGCCGCGAGCGCGGCGCCGAGCGGGGACGCGCCAAAGACCTCCACGGCGGAGCCGATCGTGAGGAGCATGACGGGCGCGGCGACCAGGAGCGCCGCGCCGATCCACCGCGCGAGCCGCGGGTAGAACAGGAGCTCCGCGCGCAGGTCGAGCTCGGTCACCGCCGCGGCGCCGGCTCCGAGGCCGACGCAGGCGAGGCGCAGCCCATGCGCGCGCGCCGGGCCGAGGTCGTCCGGGCCGGCGAGCGCCACGGCAGCCACCGTCACGAGGGAGAGGACAGCCGTGAAAGCGCCGAGGAGCGCGAACGCCTTGTGTGGGACGCCGAGCTCGAAAGCGCCGCGTCGCGCGCGCGCGATCGCCACCCAGAGGATCGCGAGCGCGCCCGAGGTGACCGGGAGCCCGAGGAGGAGGCTCTCCCGCGCCCACGGGAGACCCGCGCCGAGCCCGTCCGCCGCGAACACCAGCGCGGAGGCGCCGCACAGGGTGCCGAGGAGCGCGAGGACGCGCCCGACCGGCAGCGCGCGTGTCTCGGAGAGCCCGCCCGGGCCGAGAACGCCCGCGATCCGCCGCGCCACGACGCCGAACGCGACGAGCACGCCGATCGAAGCGAACGCGCGGTTGCCGCCCCCCACCCCGATCGACCCCACGAGGAGGACCAGGCTCGCCATCCAGGCGCGCCGCTCCGGCGAGGCGCGCAGCCCGAGGATGCCGAACGACAGCGTGGTGGTCACCAGCGCCCACGCGTCGAAGCCGTGGACCCCGAGGTCGCGCACCGTGGCGGCCGAGAGGTACGCGCCCGCGGCGAGCGTCGCGACCCCGCCCCGCGGGAGCCGATCGGCGGGCGTGAGCGTCGCGAGCGTTCCCACGGCGCGTGTCTACCACGGCCGCGGTGTGCGGACAAAAGGGCCACGCGCGCTTCCGCCCCGGGGTGTCACGAGCGACATGATCCCCTCGCGCCCCTGGCGCTGTACTACGATGAACACCATGCGCCTCCGCTTCGCCTTCGCGGTCGTCCTCGCGCCCGTGGGCGCCGTCCTCTTCGCGGCCTGTTCGAGCACCACGAGCGCGCCGGGCATCCCGGCCGAGGCCGGCCCTGGGACCGTGATCGAGGCAGGTCGCGACGCCGCGAGCGTCGTGCTCGACGGCGACTTCGACGCAGGCACAGACGTGTGCTCGCGGAAGAAGAGCTTCCTCCAGGCGTGCGGCTTCCCCATCGAGTGCGGCGCCGACTTCACCCCCGTGTGCGTCGCGAACGAGAAGCTGAACAGCGCGCAGAAGCAGGCGGCGGAGCTCGCGTGTCTCACCGCGGCCAACTGCGGGGCGAAGAAGGCGGACGACTGCCAGTACCGGACGTACCCCGGCAAGGCCATGACGGCCGCCCAGCAGGACCTCCTCGACCGGTATTGCGCCACGTGTGGCCAGGCCAACGTCGGGAAGTGCAAGACCGACGCGCTCGCGTATTCGGGCGACCCCTCGACCGTCACCGACATCTTCCTGGCCGTCTGGGAGTCGAGCGACGCGCTCGCGAAGTCCATGGCGGACAAGTGCACGGGGGGCGCGGCCGACGCCGGCGGGGCGGACGGGGGCGTGACGTGCGAGCGCGCCTTCGCGCTCTGCGCCGGCGGGGTGTGGATCGACGCGCTCACCGCGTGTCCGTGACCGCTGCGGGGAAGAACCGAGCCGCCGCCGCGTACGACAGGGCATGCGCTCCTTCGCTTCCCATCTCCCCCAGGCCCTCTCCATCGTCTCCCTCGCGCTCCTCGGCGTGGCGTGCGCCAACTCGGTCCGCTCGGCGGACGACAAGACCGCGGATCCGGCGTCGGCCGCGCAGGATCCCGCCGCCGGGACGGCGGACGACGACAGCGCGCCGCCGCACGCCCTCGGGACGATCGTCCTCGGCGAGCAGCACTCGGCGTCGGACGGGCTCAGCACACCGGTCATCAGCGCGACGTTCCTGCCGGACGCCAAGCTCGCCAAGGGCTGCAACCGCAAGGTCGGCACCTGCGAGGTCACGCAGGTCCCGAGGTGCACGACCGGCGGCACGGTGGGCTGCCCGTCCGGGGAG
The DNA here is from genome assembly GCA_005777185.1 of Myxococcales bacterium. Lineage (GTDB taxonomy): Bacteria > Myxococcota_A > Polyangia > Polyangiales > Polyangiaceae > SXNL01. The sequence goes on along the minus strand of SXNL01000226.1, from coordinate 8,008 downwards.
GCCTGCGCGTTCGACGACATCTGTCAGCCGCGCTGCGTGAAGGCTTGCACGAAGGCGTGCACGGCAGGGGAGGAGTGCTTCTTCTCCACGTCGGCGCCCGACGCGAGCGGGATGGAGTGCAAGAAGAGCACGCGCTTCGACGCGGGCGCGATCGCGTTCAGCGGCACCACGCAGGCGATCTCGCTGTTCCCGCCCTACGCGGTGCGTCCCGAGGGCAACGGCGCGCCGTTCGTGCCGGGGAGCGAGATCAAGGTCGTGGCCACGGGCGCGAAGGAGGCCGGGTTCGCCCGCTTCGAGGAGAGGTTCAAGGCCACGAGCTTCCTGGAGACGAACCCCTCGCTCCGCAAGCTATCGCGCGCCGCCGTGTTCGGATCGGGATCGATCCCCGTCGCGTGGGAGCCCGGGGAGGACGCGGTCGTCGTCACCGTGAGCGGTGGCGGCGGCGTGGCGACGTGCAAGGCGGACGACAAGGCGGGCAAGTTCGAGATCCAGCGCGCCGTCCTCGAAGCGGCGATCGGCGAGTCCACGACCTCCTCGAGCGCACTCTCGATCTCGGTCTCCCGCGAGCGCAAGGAGGTCAAGAAGTCCTCGAAGACGGTGGGCTCGCTCCCCGGCCAGCCCATGCAGGCGGTCGGCTGGCTCGAGCTCGTGACGCGATCGAGCGAGGTGGCGAGCTTCACGTCCTGCGGCGCGGGCACGGGCATCGCCGCGTGTGGCGAGGTGTGCGTGAACACGCTGTCCGACCCGAAGAACTGCGGCGCGTGCGGGCGGACGTGCCTGTCCTCGCAGTACTGCTCGAGCGGCGTCTGCAGGTAGCGGGTTACCGACCCGCTAGCGGCAAACGCTGGCCGAGCAGACCAACCCCGCGGCGCACAACTTCCCGCACTGCCCGCAGTTCTTCGAGTCGCTCGTGGTGTTCACGCACTGCTCCCCGCAGATCGTGGTCCCCGATCCGCACGAAGCGAAGGTGGCCGTCTCGCCCGACGTCGTCACGAGCTCGAGCCAGCCGACGGAGGGGACGGTCTGCCCGGGCAGCGAGCCGACCGTCTTCTTGTCCTTGCGGACCTCCTTGCGCTCGCGCGCCACCATCAGCGAGAGCGTGCCGGTCGTCGTCGTGGACTCGCCCATCGCCGCCTCGACCGCGGAGCGCGAAACCTCGTACTTGCCGGCCTTGTCGTCGACCTTGCACGTGACCGTGCCGCCCGGGCCAGACAGCGAGATGACCACCACGTCCGCGCCCGGGTCCCACCCGAGCGGGATCGTCCCTCCGCCGAACACGACCGACTTCGACAGCTTCCTCAGGGACGGGTTCGTCTCGATGAACGTCGTGGCCTTGAACTTCTCGTCGAACTTCTCGAAGCCGGCTTCCTTCGCGCCGGTCGCGATGACGCGGAGCTCGGTCCCGGGGAGGAACGGCGCGCCGTTGCCGGTGGGGCGCGTCGTGTAGGGCGGGAACAGCGAGATCGACTCCGTGGTGCCCGCGAACGCGATCGCGCCCGCGTCGAAGCGCGTCGTCTTCCGGCAGTCCATCCCCGAGCCGTCCGACGCGGACGGATTGAAGAAGCACTCCTCGCCCGCGCTGCACGCGCGCGTGCACGTCTTCACGCACTTCGGCTGGCAGATGTCGTCGAACGTGCACGCCTCGCCGCCAGCGCACCCGGGGGTGGTGCCGGTCATGCACTTCGGGATCTGCGTGGCCTCGCACGTCCCGATCTTCCGCGTGCAGCTCTTCGCCAGCTTGGAGTCGGGGATGAACACCGCGCTGATGACCGGCGCGCTCAGCCCGTCGATCGCCGCGTGCTGCTCGCCCAGCGTGAGCGTCGCGAGGGCGTGCGGCGGGGCGTTGGTGTCGTCCCCGGACGGGTTGATCGGGTTGTTGGGGTCACCGCCGTCGGCGGCGGCCTTCGCCTTCTCTTCGTCCGGGGAGGTGATCGAGTTCGCACAGGCCGCGACGACGAGCGCGGGCAGGAGCAGGAAGGGCAGGAAGGGAAGGTGAGTTCTCATGCGCGCCTCTGGGAGTGAGCCAACTCGAAAAGCTAGCCCGGACCCGATTCTGGAACCAGCATGACACTCTAACACGCTGAAACGATTGAGCTATGCTTTCTTGGTTCCTCCGGGCGGGGGCTTCGGTTTCGGCGCCACGGGCCCGCGACCTGTGGTATTCACAGGCGCTTATGAGGACCGCCGCGATCGCCCTTTTCGCCCTTCTCACCGCAACCATGGCTGCCGGCTGCGGGAGCAACGACGAGCCCTACAAGGCCGCGCCCGCGTGGTCGGGGCGCAAGCCGAACGTGGCCCAGGTCCCCACCTTGCCGAACCTCTCGGTCAAGGTCGCCGACTCCTACACGATCGCCGGCGCCAGCCACCACCTCAAGAGCCGCTACCACGCGGGCGAGGTGACCGAGAAGGACATCAGCCTCACCGGCTACATCGTCGAGTCGAACATCCCGACCGCGCCCTCGTGCGCGATCCACAAGACGGGCAAGAAGGACGATGACGACTGCAAGTCGGACATCCCCACCTTCTGGATCGCCGACTCGAAGACCGAGGCGAAGGCGCGGGTCCGCGTCATGGGCTGGGCGAAGAACTTCGCGACCGTGTACGACGCGATGGAGAAGTACAAGGGCCTCAAGGAGGCGCCGAAGGAGCTCGTGAAGGACGAGATCTGGCAGGTCGATGTGCCCTTCCCGCTGCCCTCGGTGGGGGCGAAGGTCAAGGTCACGGGCAAGTACGGCTACACCTTCGGCAAGTCGTCGACGGGCCTCGTCTCCGATCCGCAGTACGGTGTCATGACCTACAGCAAGATCGAGGTCCTGGAGCCGGCCCCCGAGCCGGCCGCGTTCAAGAACAAGCCCGGCAAGTGAGCTCGGCATGGACGTCGCGCCCAAGGTCGACCTCCTCGGCGTCACGTTCCACTCGCTGACGGAGGACCGGGCGCTCGAGATCATCTACGCGTGGCGGGACGAGACGCCGCGGCGCACGCACACCATCATCACGGTGAACGTGTCCATCCTGGTCATGATGCGTGATGATCCGGCGCTCCGGAACGCGGTCGAGAGGGCCGATCTGGTCGTCGTCGACGGTCAGCCCCTCGTATGGACGAGCAAGCTGTTCGAGACGCCAGTGCCCGAGCGTGTGTCGGGCGTCGACCTCATGAAGCGCCTCCTCGAGACCGGCGGCGAGCGGGGGCTCCGCATCTTCCTGCTCGGCACGACGCAGGAGCGGCTCGACAAGCTCGTGTCCGTCATCGAGGAGAAGTATCCGAAGGTCACCATCGCAGGCGCGCGCAACGGCTACTTCAAGGAGCCCGACTACCCGGACGTCGTGCGCATGATCCGCGACGCGCGCGCCGACGTGCTCCTCATGGGGATGCCCGTCCCGTTCAAGGAGGTGTGGAGCGAGCGCTTCCGGGACGAGCTCGACACGCCCGTCGTCCTGGGCGTGGGCGGCGCGTTCGACGTGATCGCCGGCTTCGTGAAGCGCGCGCCCGTCCCGCTGCAGAAGGCGGGCCTCGAGTGGGCGTGGCGCATGGCGATGGAGCCCCGAAAGCTCCTTCGCCGCTACATGAGCACGAACTCGCGCTTCGTCGCCCTCGTCGCGAGGGAGACCGTGAAGCACAAGGTCGCGCGCCGGTAGTCGACTCGCCCTCGCCGTTCGAAGCCCGCCCACGCGTGGACGGCCGACGCCGGGGCCCTCGGCCGCTTCAGCCGGGGGGCGCCTTCTGATCGGCCCGCCACTCCTGGATCCGCGACCAGAACAGCTCGGTGAACCGCTCCACCTCGTGCGCCGGGAACAGCGCCGCGACCTTCGCGCGCACCGCCGTCTTCGCCTCCTCGGTGGTGAAGAACGCGTACAGCTCGGCGTCGAGGTGGCCGAGGTGCCGGTGGCAGAACTCCTCGAAGCGCGCGGTCTCGAACCTCTCGTCGGCGACCTTCGCGTAGAGGTCGAGCTTGTCCTCGTACGGGAGGTCCCTCTTCGCGATCTCGTAGAAGGGCTCCCAGTCGAGCGTCTTGCGCATCCTCTTCTTGGTGGCGGCCGTGTAGATCGCCCATCTGAGGTACGCGCCGACGAGCCACGGGAAGTGGTAGTGGAGCGACGTCACCTGCGAGTCGGGGCACGGGTTCGCGAAGTCGATCGGATGCCACGTCGAGCCCTTGCGGAGAGCCTCGCAGGAGTTGAACTCCCACCCGAAGAAGGCGTTGATCGTGAGCGTCACCTTGCGCAGGTGCTCGGCGTCGGCCGCGGACATGAACGCCGTCTTCGTCGTGTACCGATCGTGGAGCGGCGCCGAAGGATCGTACAGCACGCACCGCGTCTGCGGGCCGAAGCCGATGCAGCGAACGAACAGGTCGAACCCCTCCACCGACGACTGCACGTGCATGACGGCCTTGCCGCTCTCGTCGTAGGCCGCCCGCGCCGCTTCGGCGTTGGCGACGCGCGTGACCGCCCGCCAGCCGCCGCCGTCGTACGGCTTCATGAACGCGGGCCACCCGATGATGTCGCCGACGCGCGTGACGTCGAACAGCTTGGCGTACTGCGAGAGCGTCGGCTTGAGGTCGGGCGTGGGCTCATAGCTCTTGGGCGGCACCATCCATGTCGCCGGGATGGGCATGCCGAGGTGCATCATCGCGACGTAGCTGGTGTGCTTCTCGTTGGCCTGGACGCTCCACGGGTTGTTGAACACGTAGAGATCGTTCATCACGATCGCCTTCTTTATCCACTCGCGGCTGGTGTGGTACCAGTGCGTGAGCCGGTCGATGACGACGTCGTACTTGCAGCCCTGCCTGAGGTCGAACGGCTCGATGTAGACGCGCGACACCTCGAAGCGCACGGTGTCGCCCTCGTGGGGGATGCGGAGGTCGAGCCGCCGCATCATGTGCTCGAAGCACGCGGGCCAGCAGATGTCGGCACCCAGGGACAGTCCTATGTGACGCGTGATCTCCGCCATCCCTACCTCACTCGTACACGAACATGAGCGGCCCTGGGAAGAGCCAGGAGAGCCCCTCTCGCAGCCGATCGCGCCAGTTCTCCCAGTTGTGCCCGTCGCGGGCCTCGACGAACCGGACCTGCATGCCCACCGCGTCGAGGAGCGGGACCATGGATCGGTTCTCGTAGATGAGCGACTCGTACACGCCGCAGCTCACGAACACGCGCTCGGATACCGCGCTGGGCTTCTCGCGGTACGCGTTGACGAACTCGACGACGCGGTCGAACAGCGGGCCGCGGCGGTTGCCCTTGCCGATGTCCGTGAACGCGAAGGAGCCGGACTGCAGGAGGAGGCGGCCCCAGAAGCCCGGATAACGCCAGGCGGTCGAGAAGGCGGCGACGGCGCCGAAGGACGCGCCCATCAGGCAGCGCGCCTGCGGGCGGTCGAAGAGCGGGAAGCGCTTCGCGAGGTCGACGGCGAGCTCCTCGGTGAGGAAGCGTGCGTGCGCCTCGTCGTTGGCGTACTCGCGGAGTCGGTCCGGCGAGTCGGTGAAGGCCACGATGAGGTCCGGGATCTCGAGGTGCTCGATCAGGTTGTCGAGCACCGTCTTCATGCGCGCGTAGTTGATGTAGTCGGAGCCGTCGTGCACGACGAGGAGCGGGTACTGCCGCGTGCGGCGGAAGCGCGCCGGGAGGTAGATCTTGCCCGTCCGGACGGCGCCCAGCGCCTTGCTCTCGAACGCGAAGGGCTCGAGCACGCCCGGGCGCGCGATGGGGTCGGGGTTCGTCCACGACGGGAGCTCGTAGCCGTCGCTCTGGAGGACGGAGTTGGCGCCGAAGGGATCGCGGGCGCGGTTCGGGTTCAGCGGGTCCTCGATCCACTGGCTCGTGCCGCCGCGGTGGATCTCGAACTTGTATTCTACACGTGATCTCTTGGGGATCTCGAGCGTGAGGTAGAAGAGGTCCGTGCCCTCGACCCGCGCGAGGGCGTTCGACGTCTCGAGCCCGTACACCCAGTGTCGGAGGCTGACCCCGTCGCCGTGGCCGGTCCACACGAAGGTGACGCTCGTCCCCTCCACGATGGGGAACTTGTGCATCTTGAGGAAGCGCTGGACCTTCTTCGCGTCGGGCCGGTCGTGGATGAAGGCGTCGATCGCCAGGCGCGGCGGTCCGAGGAGGAGCGACGGAGGCGGCCGGGTCGCCCGGATGCGGGCCGACGCGCGCTCCACGGTGCGGCCGGCCTTCGAGAGCAGGATGGCCTCGCCGTCGGCGCAGAGCTGGATCGCCCCCACGGCCTGGGTCAGCTTGCCCTTCTTCCACGTCACGCGCGAGCGGGCCGGCAGCGCGAGGCAGAGGTCGGGCTCGAAGCGGCGCGCCGTCATCTGAACCCTGTCCTTGGCGTCGAGGAGCAGCCGCTCCTCGGCCTGCGGCATCACGACGACGCCGGGCACGAGGCCGAGGCCCGACTCGAGGATCTCGCTCGCGCCCGGCCCCTGGGGCGGCTGCTCGTGGAAGAGCACGATGCGCTCGGAGATCGCGATGGCGCCGCCCGTCCACGCGAAGACGACCTTGCCGCCGACGAGCTCTCCGATGTCGAACATCGCGAGCCGGTTCGCGAGCGTCGCGACGTGGCCGCCCGTGATGGCAACCGCGGCGCAGTCCTCGAGGAGCGCGGCGATCTCGCGGCGGTGCCGGGCGACGGAGGGCCGCTCGCCGAGGCGCCACTTCGACTCGAACTCCTCGTGCACGAGCGCGCACTGCGCGAGGTGCCACCCGTCGAGCGCGCGGATGGACTCGATCGACGCCTGGGTCTCCTGCTCGAGGATGGCGGCGGGGGCCTGGCGGCCGCGGATGACGCGCTCGGCCTCGAGTTCGTGCTCCAGCCGGATCCGGTAGAAGTCCTGGCGGTGGCGGAGCAGCGTCTGCCGCTCGCGGTGCGCCGCGTGCAGCTCCGGATCGGCGCGGAAGATCTGCTCCGCGCGCGCGTGGAGCTTCAGGTTGACGGTGTTGCCGCCGAGGTGCTCCGCCAGCTCCTCGTCCTCGTCCTCGCGCTCCTGCCAGCCGGCCGTGATGAGCGCGAAGCGCCCCTCGACCCTGAGATCCGAGACGGCGGCTCCGAGCGAGGGATCGAAGCGCTGGGAGCCGAGGAGGACGACGGCGCGGGGGGCCTTTGGCATCGACGAAGAGGGCCCACCCTAGCAGAAGGCGCCCGAATCACGGGAGTTTTCGCGGTACGAACGGATCAGGGCGCGATCCACCCGGTCATCTCGGGGTGCAGGACGAGGCGCCAGTCGTCGGCCTCGCCGTTGTGATTGACGGGCTTCTCGATCGTCTTCAGGGGGAAGCCGGCGGCCTTGATCTTGGCCCAGTCGGACTTGACCCCCGCGATCGGAAAACTCGAGTCGTTCGTGCCCGCGAAGTGCACGATCGGGAGCTGCCATGCCGCCCCCGCGAGCAGCGCGTCCGCGCCCGAGGGGAGCCCCGTCTTGTACGCGAGGAGGCCGGCGAAGCGCTCCGCGTGGCTGAGCGCGTAGTGGTAGGCTCCGAAGCCGCCGGCGGAGTAGCCGGCCATGGTGATCTTCTTCTGGTGCACCCAGAAGCACGACGAGATGTCGTCGATCGCCGCGGTCACCTTCGCCTCGTCGCCGACGGGATCCCAGCACGCGTTCACCGGGCTGGTGTCGACGGCCATCGCGATGAACTCGTGCGTGGAGCGCACCTCCCACTGCGCGCCGCCCCAGTCGACGAAGTTCTGCGCCGTATCGCCGCAACCGTGGAGGAGGACGATCATCGGGCGGGGATCGGGCGCCGAGACCTTGTAGTCCTCCGGGAGACGGGCCCAGTATGAGCCCTTCGACGTGCTCAGCTTGAAGCAGCCTTCGGCGTTCTTGGTGATCGGGCACGACTTCGTCGGCGCCGGCCCGGGCCCGCCGGAGTCCTGGCCGGCGTCGGCGGTGCCGCTGGTGCCGCTGGTGCCGCTGGTGCCGCTGGTGCCGCTGGTGCCGCTGGTGCCGCTGGTGCCGCTGGTGCCGCTGGTTCCGCTGGCGCCGCTGGCGCCGCTGGCGCCCGACGAACCGGCGTC